>JAJOIN010000069.1 GCA_021209335.1 Aeromonadaceae bacterium | reverse complement strand
TGGACTACTACCAGGTGGATCCGCACCTGGGCAACAATGCCCAACTGGCCGATCTCGTTGACAACCTTCATCAGCGTGGCATGCGCATCGTGCTGGATGCGGTGGTGGATCACACCTCGGATCAACACCCCTGGTTCGATCGCTTCGGGTCTCAAGGGGCCTATGCCGACCCCGACTCACCCCATCGCCACTATTACACCTTTGACGCCAATGGCGGTTATACCGGCTGGAAGGGCTGCCTGAATCTGCCGAAGTTGGATTTTGCAGCAACCGAGGTGCAGGACATCGTCTATCGCGCCGACGACGCCATACTGCGTCACTGGCTACGCCCCCCCCTATCAAATCGATGGCTGGCGACTGGATGTGATCCATATGCTGGGGGAGCGCGGTACGGCGGCCAACAATGCCCACCATATCCGGGAGATCCGCAAGGTGGTGAAACAGGAAAATCCCGAGGCCTATCTGCTGGGCGAGCACTTCTTTGAAGCCACCCAGTGGTTGCAGGGGGAGCAGGAAGATGGCGCCATGAACTACTATGGCTTCGCCCATCCCCTCCGCGCCTTCCTGGCGGGACTGGATATCGCCTATCAGCCGGTGCGCATCAATGCCGCCGAGCTGGATCAGTGGTTGCGCCAGGCCCGCGCCGGCGTGCCTTACGCCAACCAACTGGCGCAGCTCAACCTGCTGGATAGCCACGATACGGCCCGCTTCCTCACCCTGCTGGAGGGAGATCAGGCCCTGATGCGCGCCGCTGTTACCCTGCTGTTCACCTATGCCGGTGTGCCCTGTATCTATTACGGTGATGAGATAGGCCTGGAGGGGGGCCAGGATCCCGATTGCCGGCGCTGCTTCCCCTGGGAAAGCACGGAGTGGAATCACCTGCTGCATGATCACTACCGCCGCATGATACGGCTGCGCAAGACCCACCCGGCGCTAAGGCGTGGTGATATCCACACCCTCTATGCCGGCGAACACAGCTTCGTCTTCGCCCGCACCCTGGAGAGCGACGTGGTGATCACCGCCCTCAACCGGCATCCGGAGAAGGCCCGCACCATGACGCTGCCCATCTGGCAGACCGGCAGTCTGGCCACCCGGTTCACGGATCCGGAAAACCGCGACAAGTTCGAGGTAGTCAAGGGAGAGATTCAACTGACCATACCCCCCAAGACGGCCAGGGTGCTGCTGGCCAGCTAAGCTGCACATCGCACTCTATGGGTATAAAAAAGCGGCACCAGAGCGGTGCCGCTTTTTTTACCCGTTTCAATCTCAGGCCGAGGCCTGACGCTCATAAAAAGAAGCCGCCTCCTGCTGGGCCTCCACCAGCTGGGCTGGTGACATGGCGCGCGCCATGCTGTCCCGCAGGGCTTCCGCCTCGGAGCGGTTGCAACCGGCCGCCACCGCCAAAGAACTCCACACATAGGCCTGCTGATTATCCTGCGGCACGCCATGCCCCTGCTGATAGAGAGTGGCCAGCGCATACTGAGCCATGGCATGGCCTTGCTCTGCCGCCTTGGTAAACAGAGCAGCAGCTTGATGGTAGTACTGGGGCACACCACGGCCATTTTGGTACATGCTCCCCAAAGCATACTGGGCCGCCGCATGGCCACTCTCGGCCGCCTTGCGGTACCAACTGGCCGCTTGTTGGAAGTCCATCGGCACCACTTGGCCATTCTCAAACATCTTGCCGATGTTGTACTGGGCCTCACCGTGCCCCTGCTCGGCCGATTGCCGGAACAGGTTGAAGGCCTGTTGTTCATCCTGCTTGATGCCCCGCCCGTGCAGGTAAAGCTCAGCCAGATTGTTCTGCGCCTCAACATGCCCTTGTTCGGCGGCCTTGTGATACCAGTTGGCTGCCTGCTGATAATCGCAGGGCACGCCGAGCCCCTGGCTGAACAGCTTGGCCAGGTAATTCTGCGCCTCCGCCAGCCCGGCCTCGGCCACCTTGTGGTAGCGGGCCAGCGCCTGCTGGTAATCCTGCACCACGCCCTGCCCTCGCTCATACAGCAGACCCAGGTTCAGTTGCGACTGCAGATGCCCCTGCTCGGCGGCCTTGTTATACCAGTAAGCCGCCTGACGGTACTCTTGGGGCACGCCGCGCCCCATGCGGTACATGCCAGCCAGGATAAACTGCGCCTCAGGCACCCCTTGTTCGGCCGCCCGCTGATACCAACCGGCCGCCTCGCGATAGCTGCGCACCACACCGCGTGCCCGCTCATACATGGCGCCCAGCGACAATTGAGCCTCAGCATGCCCCTGCTCGGCGGCCTTGGCGTACCAGGCGGCCGCCTTCTGATCGTTTTGTTCCACCCCCAGGCCACGATCATACATGCGCCCCAGGATAAACTGCGCCTTGGCTTCCCCCTGCTCCGCCACCTTGGCGTACCAGACGGCCGCCTGACGATCATCCTGGGCCACCCCCAGACCGCGTTCATACATCATGGCCAGATTAAACTGGGCGGCACTGTGTCCTTGCTCGGCGGATTGGCGATAACAGTAAGCCGCCTTCTCCAGATCCACGGCGACGCCACGGCCACGCTCGTACAAGGTGCCCAGCTTGAACAGCGCCTTCACATGCCCCTGGCTGGCGGACTGTTCAAACCAGTGGGCCGCCATCTTGTCATCGTGCTTGATGCCCTTGCCCCGTTCGTACATCAACGCCAGACTGAACTGCGCCTTGACGTGTCCCTGTTCTGCCGCCTTGCGGTACCAGTTCACCGCCAACTGATCATCCTGACTGAGGCTGCGGCCCAGCTCATACATGCACCCCAGGTTGTATTGCGCCTTGGGATGCCCCTGCTCTGCCGCCTTGCGATACCAGAGCACCGCCAACTCATCACTGGCCTCAACCCCCCGGCCACGTTCATACATGCCGGCGAGGCAGAACTGGGCTTCCGGGTGCCCCTGCTCGGCGGCGGATTGGTACCACTCAAAGGCCCGCAGCAACTCCTGCGGGGTGGAGGCGCGTGCCTGACCGGCGCCCACCTTCCAAGCCACCTTCTGCTGACGACCGGTCACGTCCAGGTGGTTGTCCACCACCGCATCCGAGAGCGCCGACATGGAGCGTTCAAACATGAAACCCAGGTTAAACTGGGCATCCACATGCCCCTGTTCGGCTGCCTTGTTATACCAGTGCAGCGCCTGCTGAAAATCCTGCTGGATACCCTGGCCCAGGCGGAACATCTCGCCCAGACGGAATTGGGCCTCACCCACGCCCTGCTCGGCGGCGCGCAGGTAGAGCGCGGCCGCCTGCTGATGAAATTGCGGGACGCCGCGCCCCTTGTCATACATGGCCCCCAGGGCAAATTGCCCCATGGCCAGCCCCTGCTCGGCACTGCGCCGATACCAATAGAGGGCTTGCTGGTAATCCTGCGCCACGCCGGTGCCGCCTTCGTAGAGACGTCCCAGCTGGAATTGAGCCTCGGCGTTGTCCAGCTCGGCAGCAGACTGATAGTAACGCAGGGCCGTCGCCATATCCTGAGTCACGCCGCGCCCCTGGCGGTACAGGTTGCCCAACTCATTGAGAGCCAGAGCGTGGCGCTGCTCAGCCGCCCGCTGGAACCACTGCAGGGCCTGCGCCGCCTCGTGCAGCGGTGAATCGGCATTCTGATACAAACAGGCCAGGGCGTATTGGGCATCGGCGTGGCCGTTTTCCGCCGCCTTACGGAACCAGGAGGCGGCCTGCATCTCATCCCGGGCCACGCCAGTACCTTCACGGAACAGGCAACCGAGCTGGAATTGCGCCTCCACGTGTCCCTGCTCTGCCGCCTTGTGTAACCAGAAGGCCCCTTGCGGCACATCCTGAGCCACCCCGCGACCGGCACGGTACATGGCACCCAACCGATACTGGGCTTCGGCATCATTGAACTCGGCGGAGCGGCGCAACTGCTTCATGGTGGATTCGTCGATGCCGTCCCCGCTGTCCCCCATGCGCCAGGTGACCGCCTGCTTGGCGCTGCGGCTGGTCTGAACATCGCTGCGAGCAAAGCTCTCCAGCAGACTGCGCTCAAAATTCTGTTTGGCCAGCAGCGGCTCCTCCGCCTCGGCAGACTGCTCCGCTTGGGGTTCGTCACCGCCTTGCATGGTCCAGCTGACACGCTGCTTGGGCTTGACCACCTTGGGTTCCGTTGCCGCGGGCACAGCGGCAACCACCGGCATCGGTTCGGCGATCACCGGCTGTGGCGCCACCACAGTGGCGGTGTCACTGGCCACCTCAGATTGCAGTGCCTGGGCCGTTCTATGCTCCATCTGCCAGCTCACCTTGTGACTGCTGCGCACCTTCTCCTGGGCCTTTTGCAGCCCCTGCTCGGCGGCGCGGCTATACCACTGGCTGGCCAGGGCCACATTCTTCGGCACCCCCTGCCCGTTGGCATACATGTTGGCAAGACTGTACTGGGCTACGGCATGGCCCTCTTCGGCCAGCGGCCGCAAACGGCTCAACGCCTGGGCATAATCGCCGCGCTCCAAGGCATCAATTCCCGCTTCCAACTGAGTCGGCATGGGTGAAGAAGTCGTCTTTTTCATAGTCTGTCGCCATGTATCCATAGATAGAAGGGCAGGCCTTCATCGGGATGGGTAAAGAGAGGGCCCGCTGGTGCCCGCTCACTGTTGTTATAGGTGCCACTCAATCGGAACCCTTGGCTGGACAGGGCACGCAGGTATCGCGCGGCGACAAGCGTGGGGGCAGGCGAAATGGAAGAGGGTGATGGCAATCTAAGTCAGAATGCTTGCCAGCCTGTCCGTGTCAGTTGCGGGTGCGATATCCATTGCACTTGCCGGGTCACGCCGGCCCCCGCCTGACAAGGCAGAGGGCGATGGCGCCAACGCACCGAGCCATATGAGTCGGATTGTTTATTGCACATTCATAGTACATCGCCACCCGGAACTTGTCCGACCCCAAGCGTCGGGATTTTGATCTGCCCCACACAACCCCATTGAGCGCCCCGCTGGCTCCCTTGCCCGCTCAGCCCCGAGGTGCCAGGGGACGCACCCCGGCGATATCCGCTTGGCGTAGCCGTTCAAACAGGCGTTGCAGCTGAGGTCGCCGGCGGGTCGGCGCCCGTATCGCCCCAAACATCCGCCGCCACAGCCCGCCCGCCAACGGCAGTTGACACAGGTCGCCACGGGCGACGTACTCCTGGCTGGCCCAGGTGGGCAACAGCGCCACCCCCCAACCTGCGGCGGCCATCTGCAGCATCATCTGGGTATTGTCGACCACGCGCAGCCGACGAGGTTGAATGCCGGCCGGTGTCAAAAAGTGGCGCAATATGTCCAACCGACTGGCCGGCACCGGGTAGCACAGCAGCACCTGGTCGACCAGATCCTGAGGTTGGATCTGCGCCAGCCCCGCCAACCGATGATCTGGCGCCACCACCAACTGCATCTGGTAATCAAACAGCGGCTGGTAGTGGATGCCATCCAGATCCGCCACCTCACTGGTGAGCACCAGATCCAGCTCGCCGGTCTGCAAGGCCTGCTGCGGCTCATACAGGTGGCCACTCACCAGCTCAAACAGCCTCCCCTCATACTGCGCCAAGGGGGCCGTCAGCCAGTGAATGCAGCTATGGCACTCGACCGCCAAGCGTAGCGGGGCGCCCTCGTCATCCCACCCCCGCAGTTGACGTTCGACCTGGTCGATGGCGGGCAGCACCTGCTCGGCCAACTGCCATAACAGACGCCCCGCCGCCGTCAAGGCCAATGGGCGGGAGCGCCGGACGAACAAGGGTTCCCCCAGCCGCTGCTCCAGCTCGCTCAACTGATGGGACAGGGCGGACTGACTCAGATGTAACGATGCGGCCGCCCCCGCCAGGGATCCCTGCTGCTGGAGCGCCCGCAGGCTCCTGAGATGTTTGAGTTCGAACATGCAATTTCCTCAACTTCAGTTGCAAAGGCTGCACTGGCCAATCCGCAGCCTAGCGCCTCATTATGGATGTGTAAACATCTAGACGTCCAAATGGAGGACACATGAGCATACAGACCCACACCCTGGGCTTCCCCAGGATCGGTAGCCAAAGAGAACTGAAATGGGCCCTGGAAGCCTACTGGGCCGGTCAGCTGGATCAGACCGGTCTCTTGGAAACGGGACGCCGGCTGCGCGAGCGGCATTGGCGCTGGCAGCAGGAGGCAGGGGTGGATTTGCTGCCGGTGGGCGATTTCGCCTGGTACGATCAGGTGCTGACCACCAGCCTGATGCTGGGCCAGGTGCCGGCACGCCACCGCCAGGATGACGGCCCCATCGATCTCGACACCCTGTTCCGTATCGCCCGTGGCCGCGCGCCTACTGGCGCTGAGGCACCGGCCGCCGAACTGAGCAAGTGGTTCAACACCAACTACCACTATCTGGTGCCGGAGCTGCAGCAGGAGAGTCAATTCCAGCTGGGCTGGACCCAGCTGCTGGACGAAGTCGATGAGGCCCGTGCGTTGGGGCTGCCCATCAAGGCGGTGCTCCTGGGGCCCTTGAGCTGGCTGTGGCTGGGCAAGGTGAAGGGCGAATCCTTCGACCGACTGAGCCTGCTGCCGCGCCTGCTGCCGGTTTACCAACAGCTGCTGGATGCCCTGGCGGAGCGTGGGGTGGCTTGGGTGCAGATGGATGAACCCATCCTCACGCTGGATCTGCCCGACGAGTGGCAACAGGCCTTCTTGTGGAGTTATGAACAACTGAACGGGCCGGTCAAGCGGCTGCTGACCCCCTACTTTGGCAGCATAGCCCACCAGCTCACCTGGCTGCCCCAGCTGGCAGTACAGGGGCTGCACCTGGATTGCAGCGCCGATGCCTCGCAACTGGATCTGCTGCCGCAGCTGCCGGCCCACTGGCAGCTCTCCTTGGGTGTCATCAGCGGCCGCAACATCTGGCGGTCGGATCTGGCCAACTGGTATCAGAAGCTGCGCGGCCTGCAGGCCCAGTATGGCGAGCGCCTCTGGCTGGCGACGGGCTGCTCCTTGCTGCATGTGCCGCTGGATCTGCAGCAAGAGGACGGCCTGGATCCCGAGGTGCGCAGCTGGCTGGCCTTTGCCCGGCAAAAATGCACCGAGCTGACCCTGCTGGCCCAGGCACTGAACCAGCCCGATGACAGCCGGCTGGCCCAGTTGCAAGCCTACGCCGCGCCCCTGGCCGCCCGGGCAGACTCGCCGCGGGTACAGGATCCTAAGGTGCAGGCCCGGCTGGCCAGGCTGGATCCTGCCCTGGCCAATCGTCGCAGCCCCTTTGCCCTGCGCCAGCAGTTGCAGCAGATCCGCTGGCAATTGCCCCTGTGGCCCACCACCACCATAGGCTCATTCCCCCAAACGCAGGCGGTACGCAGCCTGCGCGCCCAATATCGGCAGGGCCAGCTCGATAGCGCCGACTACGAGGCCGGGCTCAAGGCCGAGATCGCCCGCACCATTGAAGAGCAGGAAGCCTTGGGACTGGACGTGCTGGTCCACGGTGAGGCAGAGCGCACCGACATGGTGGAGTATTTCGGCCAGCAGCTGAACGGCTTCGCCTTCACCCGCCATGGCTGGGTGCAGAGCTACGGCTCGCGCTGCGTCAAACCGCCCCTCATCGTCGGCGACATCAGCCGTCCGGCCCCCATGACGGTGGCCTGGAGTCAGTATGCCCAGTCCCTGACCGCCAAGCCGGTGAAAGGCATGCTCACCGGCCCCCTGACCATCCTCTGCTGGTCCTTCCCGCGGGAAGATCTGCCCCGCGCCACCCTGGCACGCCAGCTGGCGTTGGCCCTGCGCGACGAGGTGCAGGATCTGGAGGCGGCGGGCATCGGCATGATACAGATCGACGAGCCGGCGCTGCGCGAGGGGCTGCCCCTGCGGCGCCAGGAGTGGCAGCCTTATCTGGACTGGGCGGTGGAAGCGTTCAAGCTCTGCTGCGGTGGCGTGGCGGACGAGACCCAGATCCACACCCACATGTGCTACTGCGAGTTTGGCGATATCCTGCCGGCCATCGCCGCCCTGGATGCCGATGTCATCACCCTGGAGACGGCCCGCTCGGATCTGACCCTGCTGGAGGAACTCAAGGAAGGCGGTTACCCCAACGCCATCGGCCCGGGCGTCTACGACATCCATAGTCCCAACGTGCCACAGGTCTCCGAGATGGTGCGGCTGCTGCGCCTGGCGGCCAAGCATCTGCCGATAGAGCACCTCTGGGTCAATCCGGACTGCGGCCTCAAGACCCGCGGCTGGCCGGAGACCCTGGCGGCCCTGCGCAACATGGTGGAGGCCGCCCGCCAGCTGCGTCAGCTGGAAGCCTGAGCCGCCTCGGCCGTGGGGCTCCCCCCACGGCCATACCAGAGGTGCAGCCCCAGGGCACAAAAACCGCACAACGCCATCCCCCCCGGCCATGGGCAGGGGGGAGCTGGCCGGCAACAGGTTCAACTCCCCAGCCGGCCAGGGCGCCGCAGCCAAAGCGCAGGGTGCCCGCCAGGGCCGAGGCCGTGCCGGCACTGCGGCCGAAATGGTTCATGGCCAGACTCATGGAGTTGGCACCGATGAAGCCCAGCTGCCCCACATAGAGCACCACAGGGAACACTAAGCCCATCAGGCCACCCATGCCCGTCAGCCCCACCACCAGCAACAGCACAGAAGCCAGCGCCACACCAAACAGGCCGATCCGCAGCATGCGTTCCTGCCCCCAGCGGCGGATCAGCCGGGTATTGAGGAAGGTCAGCAGCATCATGAGCCCGACATTGAGCGCAAACAGCAGGCCGTACTCCAGCGGGCTTAGGCCAAAGAAGCCGATGTAGACATAGGGGGAGCCGCTGATGAAGGCGAACATGCCCGCCGAGGCGAGAATCCCCGGCAGCAGCTGGCCCATGGCCAGCCGATGACGCAGCACATCGGCAAAGCCCCCCAGCACCACGGCGGGGCGCAGTGGACGCCGCCCCTCGGGCGGCAAGGTTTCGGGTACCAGATGGTACAGCATGATAAACAGCAAGGCCCCCAGCAGGGCCAGCAAGGCCAGCAAGGCGAAGATGGCATGCCAGCCCAGCACCAGTAACAGGCTGCCCAGCAGCGGTGCCACCAGGGGGGCCAGCGTCATGGTGAGGATGACCAGCGACATGGCGCGCACCAGATCCTCACCGCTGAACAGATCCCGCAGCAGGGCGTTGACCACCACGGCGCCGGCCGCACCGCCACTGGCCTGCAAGAAGCGCAGCCCGAGCAACTGGTTCAGATCCGTCACCAGCAGGCAGCCCAGCGAACTGAGGCTAAACAGCGCCAAACCAAACAGGATGACAGGGCGACGGCCCAGGCTGTCGGCCAGGGGCCCGTAGACCAGTTGCCCCAGCGCAAAGCCGCCCAGAAACAGGCTGACGGTCAGCTGCACCCCCTCCACCCCGGCGCCCAGATCCTGAGCTATGGTGGGAATGGCCGGCAGGTACATGTCGATGGCCAGGGGGGTCAGCCCCGCCAGCGCGCCCAGCAGAATAAACAGTGTCAGGGTGGGTTTGCCCATAGCCCCTCCGAAGGCAGGATTGGCCCTACAGTCTAGGCAAAGTCGTGAGGGAGATCACGCACACTTGTGCATCAGGCCCCGCCTTTTGGGCCATGCCAACCGCGCCATGGCATATGGCTTGCTTAGATGGAGCCCCTACGCCGTACCAGTCAGGATGTCACCATGTTTGCCCATGTCCGCCCCCTCCGTCTGATTGCCCTGCTTGGGCGCCTGCGCGCCCGTTGGCAGGCGCGACAGCGCCTGTGCGGTCCCTGGGCCCTGCCAAGACAGCTTGCTCAGCTCGCCAGCGGCGCCCTGCTGCTGGATAACGAGGCCAGGGTACGCTACGCCAATGCCGCCTTCGAGCAGCAAAGCGGCTATGGCCTCAAGGAGCTGCAAGGCCAGCCAGTGCCGGCCCTGCAGGCCGGCCTCAGTGCCAAGGCGCACCTGCAGTTGATCGCCCGTCAGGTGGCCAGCCAGGGCGTCTGGCAGGGGCAAGTCTGGTCCCGCCACAAGGATGGCCGCCGGCAAGCGGAGCAGGTCAGCGTCTATCCGCTGGCCAACCGGCAGGGCTATCTGGTGCTGTGCGCCCCCCGCCATCGCAATAGTGACGCCCTGCCCGCCGCCGCCCTGCAGGACGCCCTCACCGGCCTGATGACACTGCCGCAACTGCAACTCAAGTTGGATCGCGCCTGTCAGCAGCAGGCGCCCTTTGCCCTGCTGCAGCTGGATCTCAATGATTTTCGCCGCATCAATCATCAACTGGACTACCAGACCGGCGATCTGCTGCTGCAAGCCCTGGCGGAGCGTTTCCGCCTCTGGTTGCAGCCCGAGCAGTTGCTGGCCCGGGTGGAGGGCGACAGCTTCCTGTTCCTGCTGCCGGGACTGACCCATCCCCACCAGCTGGCGGCGGTGGCGGAGGCGCTGCTGGCCCTGCTGCATCGCCCCTTTCAGGTGGGGCGGCGCAAGCTGCACCTGGCCGCCACCCTGGGCGGCGCCCTCTGGCCGCGGGACAGCCGCAACGGGGATGCCCTGCTGCAACAGGCGTCGATGGCTCTTTTTGAGGCCCGGCGCCAGAGCCTCAGTTTCCAGGCGTTCAGCTCCCCCATGCAGGCCCGCCGCCAATACCGCGAACAACTGCAGCGCGAGTTGCTCGACGCCCTGGCGCAGCAGCAGATCCAGTTGGTCTATCAACCCATCCTCGACAACCGCACCGGCCGGGTCAGCAAGCTGGAAGCCCTGGCCCGCTGGCACCATCCCACCCTGGGCTGCATCTCGCCGGTGGACTTCATTCCCCTGGCGGAGGCCGGTGGCCTGATGCAGGCCCTGGGGGCCCAACTGCTGGAGCAGGCCTGTCGGGATCTGGCGCGCTTGCATCAGGAGGGCTTCACCGACCTGGGCATGACCATCAACCGCTCGCCCCAGGAGTTCCTCAGCCTCAGTCCCAGCGCCGAAGAGTGGCTGACGGTGATCCGCCAGCATGGTCTGGATCCGCGCCACATCACCTTGGAGATCACCGAATCCCTGTTCATGAACGGCCACCAGGAGCACCTGATCCGCATTCAGGCCCTGCGCCAGGCCGGCTGCCAGATGGCCATCGATGACTTCGGCACCGGCTACTCGGCGTTAAGCTACCTGCGCCTCTATCCCATGGATCTGGTGAAGATAGATCGCGCCTTCATCAGCCAGATACCGGCTAACCCCAGAGACAGCCAGCTGCTGGAGGGTCTCATCAGCCTGGTACACAACCTGGGCATGGCGCTGGTGGTGGAGGGCGTGGAGACCGCCGAGCAACAGGCCTTTGTCACACAGCACGGCTGTGCCTACAGCCAGGGCTTCCTGTTCAGCCGTCCCCGCCCGCTCAGCGAGCTGCTGACCCTGCTGGGGCAACCGGCATTACGCAAAACCCACCAAATAGAGTCATTGCACCAATAACGGGCCCAGTTATAACCAAGAGCGCCGTTCATCCCCCTAAACCAGCCGGTCTGGCCGTCAGGCACAGGCCTTGCTTTGTCCGCCTCCCGTTCGAAATGGCACAATTTGAGGCCAATGCAACATAACAAGACACAAGGATGGTGACGTCATGACATTGCAGAGTGAACAGATGGCGCTCAGCGCCGCCGAACGCCATTGGCTGCCCTGGTGGGGCAAGACCGGCAAACTGGCCATGCGCTGGGCCTGCTGGGTCAACCGGGATCGGTTGCCGGTGATCGAGAGCGCCTTCGACAACTTCGCCAGCACCCGGGTCAGCCTGCTGACCCAGTGGACCGAGCGCCACTGGCAGGTGCTGGCCGCCATGGCCGAAGCGCTGAGCGACCCCGCCGCCATGAACGCCTGCTGGCTGGCCGACAAGCAGCACCTGCTGCCCGATGCCTCCGAGCTGTTTGTGCTGGATGCCCAGGGCCGGTTGCGGCACAGCTCCCGCCAACGCCAGAGCGTCACGCCGCTGGCTGCGCCCCTGTTGCAGGCCCTGGCGGACGGCCGCCTGTTGCACGGCCCCTACGTGGATCCCGTCACCCTGAGCCTGGGGGCCAGCAGCTCCAGCTTTCACGATGCCGTGACCCTGATGTTCTACCAGCCCATGGGGCCGGCCCAGGCCCCCACAGGCTACCTCTGCGCCCGCATCCCCAATGACGTCATCGGCGACCTGATTCAGCGGGAGGCCGGCCACATCTTCCACGAATCCGGCGACAACTACCTGTTCATGGTCAAGTCGGTGCTGGATCCGGCCATAGTCCCGGGCACCGCCCTGTCCCGCTCCCGCTTCGAGGACAGAACCTTCTCCGGCGGCGATAACCTCAAGGATGGGGTCAATACCGCCTACGGCGTGGTGCGGATCCGCCACCACACCGAGCTGGAGCTGATGTTCACCGATCCGGCCACCGGTCAGCTGCACCCCGGGGTGCGGGAAACCATCCAGCAGGGGCAGAACCTGTTTGTCACCTATCCTGGCTACGCCGATTACCGCCATATACCCGTGATTGGCAAGGGGGTCACCTTCCGCCTGCCCGGCAGCCGGGACACCTGGGGCATGATGTGCGAGGCGGATCTGGAGGAGGTGTACCGTTACCGCTCGGTGAGTTTTCGCCTCACCCAGGGCTATCTGCGCACCCTGGTGCCCTCGGCGGCGCTGGGCATGGGGCTGACCGGCTGGTATGGGCTCACGGGCCTGGCCGCCAGCGCCGTGCTGACCGCCTGCCTGGCCCTGGGGGCCCTGCTGTTCAACCGCCGCTGTGCCTGGGCCCTGTCCCGCCGGCTGCGTGCCGTCATCACCTTGCTGCGCCAGGTGGTGGAAGGGGAAGGCAACCTTCGGCTACGGCTGGATCGCCAGGGGCTGGTGAGCGACGAGACCGGCGTCATGGCCCAATGGGTCAACAGCCTGGTGGACAACCTGGACGCCACCCTGGGCCAGGTGATGCTGACAAGCCAGGCGCTGGAGCAGAACAACCAGGTGATGCAGCAGCACAACAGCAGCAGCGTGGCCGCCGTCTCCCAGGTGATGTCGGCCATGGATCGCACCCTAAATTCGCTGGAGGCCCAGCGGATACGGCTCGACAGCGCCTCCGCCACCGCCAGCCAGATGCAGGGCGCCATGCAGAGCCAGATCGAGGCCTCCCGCCGCCAGTTTGCCCTGGTCTCCTCCCGCACCCGGGACATCCGCGAGACGGTGACCACGTCCACCCGCACCATAGTGGAACTGGGCGAGTCCACCCGTGAGATCGGCAACATAGTAGGGGTCATCCAGTCCATCGCCGCCCAGACCAACCTGCTGGCACTCAACGCCGCCATCGAGGCGGCCCGGGCCGGCGAGGCGGGTCGCGGCTTTGCCGTGGTGGCCGATGAGGTGCGCAACCTGGCGGCCCGCACCAGTCAGGCCACCGACGAGATCGAGGCCATGATAGGCCGGGTGCAGCAGCAGGCCAGCCAGGCGGTGGAGGTGATGCAGCAGGGCATGGTGAACATGGAGGAAGGGCTCAAGCTGGCGGAGGCCGCCGCCGGGGAGAACCTGGGGCAGACCCAGATGGTGGAGGAGCTGTTCGATACCATACACCAGCTCACCGAACACGGTCGGGAACATGCCGAGGAGGCGCAAGGGGTGGCGCAGGTGGCCGGCAGCATGCAGTCCGTGCTCAGCGGGCTGAGCAACAGCGTCAGCCAGACCCGCCACACCATAGCCCGGCTCAGCGCCCTGGCCGGCCAGTTCCAGGTCAGCCGCTCGGCGAGCTAGCACCAAGTCTGCTACCATACCCCCGCCTTCGCTGCGGGGGTGTGTTTTTATGACGAGGTATCCATGTATTCCATCGCGCTGCACGACGAGAGCGGCCAACAGACCCAAGCCTGTGCCGAGCTGCAAGAGCGCCTGGCCGGGCTGCAACTGCCGGCGCCCTTCACCCTGGTATACACAGAGGAACGGCTGGAGCTGCGCAAGCTGGACGAACCCAAGCTGGGGGCCATCTATGTGGACTTCGTCGCCGGGGCCGTGGCCCACAGACGCAAGTTCGGCGGCGGTCTGGGGCAGTCCATCGCCAAGGCGGTGGGGCTCAAACAGGGCAAGCGGCCCCAGGTGGTGGACGCCACGGCGGGACTGGGACGGGATGCCTTCGTGCTGGCATCCCTGGGCTGTCAGGTGACCCTGATCGAGCGCAGCCCAGTGGTGGCCGCCCTGCTGGCGGATGGCCTGCAACGGGCGGCACAAGATCCCGAGATAGGCGCCTGGGTGCAGGAGCGCATGCAGCTGCGCTGCGGCCCGGCGCTGGCGACCCTGGCAGCGCTGGCGCAGACACCGGAGGTGGTCTACCTGGATCCCATGTTCCCGGAAAAAAAGAAGAGCGCCCTGGTGAAGAAGGAGATGCGGGTGTTCCACGCCCTGGTGGGGGCCGACGAGGACGCCGACGCCCTGCTGCCCGCCGCCCTGGCGGTGGCCAGCCAGCGGGTGGTGGTCAAGCGCCCGGACTACGCCGGTTTTCTCAACCAGCAGGCCCCCAGCATGCAGATCGCCACCAAGAACAACCGCTTCGACGTCTACGTCAAGGCGGCGCTTTAGGCTGTTTCTGTTCCCTCGTCCAGGGTCTGGGTGATGAGCCGGGCCTGATCGCGGATGTGGCTGGCCACCTGGGCCGACAGGGAACGCACCGCCTGGGACTGGCTGCGCATCTGCAGGATCAGGGCGGCAAACTCGTTGATGCAGCCCTGCTGGCTGCCCGCCGTCTGAGCCCCCTGGCGGGCCACCTGGGCACTGGTGCCCGCCAGCTCCCGCACCGCCTCGGCGGTCTGCCACAGGGCATCCGCCTGCTGCTGCTGATCCCGCGCCGCCTGGGCAATGCCGTCGATGGCCCGCCCCAGATCGCCACAGGCGCCCTTGAGCCGCTCGAAGATGCTCAGGATCTGACTCAATGAATTCTGAGTGTTACCGGAGAGATGGCGCACCTCGTCCGCCACCACAGCAAAGCCCCGGCCATGCTCCCCGGCCCGTGCCGCCTCGATGGCAGCGTTCAAGGCCAGCAGGTTGGTCTGCTCGGCAATGTGGCTGATGACATCGACGATGGCCGTCGCCTCCACCACCGCCTTGTCCAGATCGCCGATGGCCTGCAGGCCCCGCTCCAGAGAGCGGCCGGTGGAGGTGGTGGAGTCCTGCAACTGGGCGACAAATTCCTGGCTGCGCCCCATGGCCTCGGCATTGTGCTGGGCATGCTCGGCGATGTCCGCCGACACCTGGTGCCCTTCGGCGGCCAGCTGCTCCAGCTGACTCATCTTGGCCTCGCCCTGGGCGGTGGCCTGATCCGACTGCGCCGCGTTCTCCTCGATGTGCTGCACCCGGGCCACCATCTCCTCCAGGGTGGCGGAGATCTGCCCCAACTGGCTGGCCTTGCGGGCCTGCTGCTCGCTCAAGAGCGCCATCAACTGATTGAAGCTCTGGGCGATGGCTCCCAGCTCACTGCGATCCCGCGCCAGCGCCAAGGGCTCGGGCCGACCGGTGCGCACCAGGTGGGAGAAGGCATCCCGCAACAGCCGCAGCCGGGCCACCACCAGTTTTTGCTGGAACCAGAACAGGATGAGGGCAAACAGCAAGAGCACACCCGCCAGCCCCAACTGCAGGGCATCCCGTTCCTGCTGATGCCTGTGGTTATCCGCCTGGATCTGCCCCTGCAGGGCATTCATGGCGCTCTCCACCTGGGCAAAGTCGGCGGTCAGCCTGGCCTTGAGATCCGCCTGACGGGCCAGCAGGGCGCGGGTATTCTCCAGCTCCTTGGGATAACGGTGGATCAGGCTGGCCAGCTCGGCCTTGGGTTCGGCGCCCCTATCCTCGGCGACGGCCGGTTCCTCCCCTAACGCGGGAAAGTCATCCTCGGCCTCGGCCAGCACCCCCAGCAGGGGCAGGGCGGTGAGCTTCTCCAGCCGGCCATTGAGGTACTGCAGCTCGAACTGCAGCGCCTCCAGCAGTCGGGGATCGCCGCTGGCAAACAGGTTCTCCCGCAGCAGGGTCAGCTTGAGCAGGCTGGCACTGAGCTCGCCGACGAGGCCGAGGTAATCCGCCGACACCGGCTGGGCCGCCAGGGCATAACGCTGCAGGGCGAGCAGCTGGGCGCTCATCTCGCTCTCGGCATATTGCAACAGCTGCTGGGTGTTGCCCGAGAGCTTTCCCGCCGCCTTGTACTCGCCGTCGAGCTTGGGCAACAGGGCCTGGATCTGCTCGCGCACCGTCGCCGCCTCGCCAAAGGTCAGGGACTGCGCCACCTCTGCCAGCCCCTGCTCGGCCTGGCTGAGCAGGCTGGCGTCACCGCTTTGCAGGTATTCCGCCAGCTGCCGCTGGATCTGGACGCTCACCGTCTGGCCCAGCCGGGCCGTCTGCTGGCCCAGTTGTTCGGCACTGCGCTGCTGATCGGCGCTGAACCACAAGGAGCCGGCCAGCAGCAGGGCCAGCAGCAGCAGCAGCAGGGAGGAGAGCAGGGAAAAACGGGCAATGGTCATGACACACCTCAACGGCCTGAATGACGCGGATGTTATGACCATCGGATGACACAAAAATGACAAGGCCGGCGCACAGGCCGGCCTTGGGTGATGCCAGGACGCTCAGGCGTCGGTCTGAATGCCGCTGTGCCGCAGCAGGGCGTCTATCTTGGGCGCCCGGCCACGGAAGGCCTTGAACAGCACCATGGGCTCCCGGCTGCCCCCCTGCTCCAGTATGTTGTGCAGGAAGTCCTGGCCGGTCTGGGCGTTGAACACCCCCTCCTCCTCGAAGCGGGAGAAGGCATCGGCGGAGAGCACCTCGGCCCACTTGTAGCTGTAGTAGCCCGCCGCATAGCCGCCGGCGAAGATGTGGGAGAAGCTGTGGGAGAAGCGGTTGAAGGCCGGCGGCGTCACCACCGCCACCTGCTCGCGCACCTGGGTCAGGGTGGAGAGCACCTGGCCGGCCTGACCCGGCTGATAGTTCTGGTGCAGGCGGAAGTCGAACAGGGCGAACTCCAGCTGCCGCAGCATCTGCATGGCAGACTGGAAGTTCTTGGCCGCCAGCAGCTTGTCCAGCTCGGCCTGCGGCAGGGGCTCGCCGGTCTGGTAATGACCGGAGAGGAAGGCCAGGGCCTCGGGCTCCCAACACCAGTTCTCCAGGAACTGGCTGGGCAGCTCCACCGCGTCCCAGGGCACCCCGCTGATGCCGGCCACCCCGGCCACGTCCACCTGGGTCAGCATGTGATGCAGACCATGGCCGAACTCGTGGAACAGGGTCACCACCTCGTCGTGGGTGAACAGCGCCGGCTGATCGCCCACCGGGGCGTTGAAGTTGCAGGTCAGGTAGGCCACCGGCCGCTGCAGCTGGCCATCCTGGCGATAACGGCGCCCCTGGCAGTCGTCCATCCAGGCGCCGCCGCGCTTGTGGGCCCGGGCGTACAAGTCGAGGAAGAAGCTGCCGCGCAGCTCACCCTCGGCATCATAGATGTCGAAGAAACGCACGTCCGGGTGCCAGGTCTGCACCCCCAGGTGGGGCTGGATGCGCAGGCCGAACAGGCGGCGCACCGTCTCGAACAAGCCGGCGATCACCTTGGGCTCGGGGAAGTAGGGGCGCAGCGCCTCGTTGGAGATGGCGTACTGATGCTGCTTGAGCTTCTCGGCGTAGTAGGCCAGATCCCAGGACGCGAGCTCGCTGACGCCGTGCTCGGCCTCGGCATAGGCCTTGAGATCGGCCAGTTCGTTCTTGCCCTGGGGCAGGGAGCGGGCCGCCAGCTCATCGAGAAAGCTCAGCACCTGCTCGGGCTTCTCCGCCATCTTGGTGGCCAGGGAGAGCTCGGCGTAGTTGGCAAAGCCCAGCAGCTGGGCCAGCTCGTGGCGCAGCGCCAGGATTTCTTCCATCAGCGGGGTGTTGTCCCACTGGCCGGCGTTGGGCCCCTGATCGGAGGCGCGGGTGACGAAGGCGGTGTACATCTCCTGGCGCAGGGCGCGATCGTCGGCGTACATCATCACCGGCAGGTAGGAGGGGATATCCAGGGTGAACAGCCAGCCCTCCAGCTCGCGGCTTTGCGCCAGCTGACGGGCGGCCGCCTGGGCGGATTCCGGCAGGCCGGCCAGTTGGGCCTGGTCGGTGATCAGCTTGTGCCAGCCTAAGGTGGCATCCATGACGTTGTTGCTAAAGCGCGAGGCCAGCTCGGAGAGGCGTGCCACTATCTGGCCGAAGCGGGCCTGGCCCTCCGGCGGCAAGGCGATCCCGGACAGGCGGAAGTCCCGCAGGGTCTGGCGGATATATTCTTGCTGGGCCTGGCTCAGGCGGCGGAATTCGTCGCTGTTGGCCAGCTGATTAAAGGCCTGAAACAGGCCGGCGTGCTGGCCGACAAAGGTGTGGAACTCGGCCAGCAGCGGCAGACAGGCGTCGTGGGCCTGGCGCAGCGCCTCGCTGTTAACCACCGAATTCATGTGACTGACCGGCGACCAGATGCGGCTCAGGCGATCGTCCGTCTCCTCCAGCGGGGCCACCAGGTTGTCCCAGGTGTAAGGCTGATTGCCCTGCAACACTTCTGCGATGCGCTGCTTGCAGTCGGCAATGGCCTGCGCCACGGCGGGCTGGATATGGTCGGGCTGGATCTGGCTAAAGGGTGGCAGGCCATCCATGCTCAGCAGGGGATTGCTCATGGGCATTACCTCTTTGTGGACTGCGACCGGCCCGGGGCCGGATCGGTACAATCTCGAATACGGCCTTCTAAGATGTAGGTTGAGTCAACATTTATCAAGCCCGGCTTGACTTGCCCCAGGCCGGCCCCGATAAAAGTGAGAATCCTGATGAGCTAGACTCATCCCAGCTAGGCGACCCATTAAGGCCATCATGACGAGCACCTTCCGCCCCCTGCTAAAAGCCATCGCCCGCAACACCCTCTCCCTGCGGCTGCTCTCCTACATACTGGCGGTCAGCACCCTGTTGGCCCTGCTCATCACCCTGCTGCAGCTGTTCTGGGACTACCGCCAGGACGTGGGCCAGGTGCAAAACAGCCTGGATCAGATCGAAAGCTCCTTCGTGCAGCCCATCGCCGCCAGCCTGTGGAACCTGGACGAGGAGCAGATACTGGTGCAGCTTGAGGGCATCATGAACCTGCCCTCCATGCAGTTTGTCGAGGTCAAGGAGATGATGGGCGAGACCCAGGTACGCCTGCTCTCCCTGGGCACAGAGCAGAGCCAATACGATCTGACCCGGGAATACCGGCTGACCTACCAGGGCGAGGAGGTGGGCCGGCTGTATGTCGCCTCGTCGCTGTCGCAGATCTACCAGCGCCTGATCGAGAAATCCCTGGTGATCATGGTGACCCAGACCATCAAGACGCTGGTGGTCTCTTTTTGTATCTTGCTGATCTTTCACCTGAAGGTGGTCAGGCACCTCAACCGGATGGCGCAATTTTCCCGGGAGTTCGACCTGGAGAAGATGGGGGAGGAGCTGCTGCTGGAAGGGCGGCAGCCCAACCCGCCCCGGCCCGATGAGCTGGATATCCTGGCCAACACCCTCAACCAGAACCGCCAGACGCTGTTACAGGAGTTCCGTGCTCGCCAGGAGTTTACCGAGCGGCTCAAACGGGAACGGGATTTCTCCACCACCCTGATCAACTCCTCCAACCTCATCATCTGCTGCCTGGATCAGCAGTTGGTGATCCAGACCATCAACCCGGCGGCCGTGCTGCTCACCGGCTATGTGCAGCAGGAGATGCAGGGCAAGAGCTGGTTGCACTTCTTCGTCAGCGAACCGGAGCGGCCCCAGGTGGCCGGCGAGCTGGCCGCCATGACGCTGTTGGAGAACCGTGAGATCACCACCCGTGACCAGCAGGGCGACGAGCTGATACTGCAGTGGAACTTCGTGCCCTTCTACGAGGGCGACAGCCTGCGCTATCTCATCGCCTTCGGCTACGACATCACGCCGCTCAAGCGGGTGGAGCGGGAGATCAGCCGGCTTAACGAACAGCTGGAGGCCAAGGTGCAGCAGCGCACCGCCAGCCTGCAGCAGAGCAATGCCGAGCTGACCCGCGCCTACGACAACCTCAAGCTGGCCCAGCAGTCCCTGGTGGAGTCGGAGAAGATGGCTTCGCTGGGTTCCCTGGTGGCCGGGGTGGCCCACGAGATCAACACCCCCATCGGCATCAGCGTCACCGCCGCCTCCTTCCAGCAGGAGCGACTCAAGGAGTTCCACCGCAAGATCGACGAGAAGCAGCTCTCCCGTACCTACCTCACCGAGCTGTTGCAGACGCTGGACGAATCCAGCCACCTGCTGCAAAACAACCTGCGCCGCGCCTCGGATCTCATCTCCAGCTTCAAGCAGGTGGCGGTGGATCAGTCCTCCCAGGCCCACTACAAGTTCAATGTGGCGGACAACCTGCACCAGGTGGTGGTCTCCCTGGGCCACAAGCTCAAGAAGAGTCAGACCGAGGTCAACATCCAGTGCGATCCCAAGCTGGACATCCTCTCCTACCCCGGCTCCTTCGCCCAGATCTACGCCAACCTGATCCTCAACTCCATCAACCACGGCTTTGAGGATAGGCCCCTGCCCCACCAGGTGGACATTCAGGTGACCCAGGAAGAGGGCATGCTGCAGATTGACTACCGGGACAACGGCAAGGGCATAGAGCCCAGCATACTGCCGCGCATCTTCGACCCCTTCGTCACCACCAAGCGCGGCATGGGCGGCAGCGGCCTGGGCACCCACATCATCTACAACCTGGTGGTGCAGCTGCTGCGCGGCCAGATCAGCTGTGACAGTGAACCGGGCCAGGGGGTGCACTTCCAGATCCGCGTGCCGCTCGAAGCCGATCAGGATGCCGCCCCGCAGACCACCTAAGCCAGCCTGCGTCGGCGACCAGAGTGGAGTATGATGACAGCCGCCAACCCGTGCCGAGGAGCCGCCATGCATCATATTCGCCAGATCCGTCGTTACCTGCGCCAGAGCCTGATACTGCTCATCGCCCTGGCCGCCCTGCTGGCCATCTATGTGCTGATCACCGGTGAGCTGGGCTGGCTGGAGATCAAATCCCTGCTCAGCGCCTTCATCGCCTTCGCCGCCGGCCTCAACGGCCTGGCCTGCGCCCTGTGCCGGCACCAGCTGCGCCGCCACTGGCCCGCCTGGCTGGGGGTGGGGCTGGGCAGCCTCAGCGCCCTGCTGCTGCTGATCCAGCTGTGGGCCAATGTGCAAAGCCCGCTGTACTGGAAGCTGTGCGGCCTGGCCCTGACCTGGACCCTCACCTACACCCATAGCCTGCTCACCGTGATGGTGGAGCTGGATGGCTGGCGCCAGCGTCTGCTGATCCCCGCTACCCGGGCCTGTGGCATCGCCCTGGGGCTGCTCACCAGCATCGCCCTGCTGGCCGAGGTCTACAACAGCCTGCTGATCCGCAGCTTCTCGGTGCTGGCCATCCTCACCGGCTTCTGCACCCTGATGCTGGTGCTGCTGCACCGTCGCCACCAGCCCCTGACCCAGCGCCTGGTGCTGCATGCCCAGCCAGACGGCCTGTACCGGGATGTGCGGGAGGGCCGGCTCTACAAGGTCAGCCCTGCCGACGAGCCGGAAGAAAAGGCCCCATAAGACTCTGCTTAAGCAAAAAAGCCCATGGAATTCCGCCAGGCTCTGGCTATGCCCATGGGCCTTTATGGTATCCTCCGCCTCTTCCGTCACAGTTCCTTGAGCAATCAGGCCTGACCTCATGATGACCAAGCAATCCCCGATTGGCGACCGCCTGCAGGCGCTTCGCCAGCTGATGGCCCAACACCATCTCGACGCCTTCATCATCCCCCATGAAGATGAATACCTGGGGGAGTACACCCCGCCGGAAGCGGAGCGTCTGGCCTGGCTCACCGGCTTTACCGGGTCGGCCGGCCTGGCGGTGGTGCTGGCCGAGTCGGCGGCCCTGTTTGTGGATGGCCGCTATACGGTACAGGCGAAAAACCAGGTGGATGAGGCGCTGTTTAGCCTGCACCACCTGATTGACGAGCCCTACCTGACCTGGCTGGCCGGCCAACTGGATCGCAAGCAGCGGGTCGGCCTGGATCCGCGCCTGCACAGCCTGGCCAGCTACCAGAAGGCCAAGGCCAGCCTGGGGCAGAAGGAGATAGAGCTGGTGACGGTGGAGAAGAACCCCATCGATGCCCTCTGGCAGGACAGACCCGCCCCCGGCAAGGCGCCGGCCCTGCTCTACCCGGAGTCCCTGGCCGGCCAGTCCAGCACCCACAAGCGCGAGGCCCTGGCCTGCGAGCTGCGCAAGCAGGGCCTGGATGCCGCCCTGCTCACCCAGGCTGACTCCATCAACTGGTTGCTCAACGTGCGGGGCCATGACATCCCCTGCCTGCCGGTGATGCTGGGCTTTGCCGTGCTCTACAGCAACGCCAGCCTGGAGCTGTTCACCGACACCGACAAGCTCGATATCGGCAGCTTCACCAGCCATGCCGGCTTTGATATCACCGTCTACCCGCTGGACAAGCTGGGCAGCGTGCTGACCCGCATGGGCGAAGACGGCTTGCGAGTGCTGGCCGATGCCAACCAGGCCAACGCCTGGAGCCAGCTCACCCTGCAGAAGGCCGGCGCCACCCTGGTGGACGGCGCCGATCCCTGCCAGTTGCCCAAGGCCTGCAAAAACGCCAGCGAGCTGGCCGGCATGGTGGAGGCCCACCAAAAGGATGCCGTGGCCATGTGCCGCTTCCTGGCCTGGCTGGACGATCTGGTCGCCCGGGATGGCCGGGCCGACGAAGCCTCCCTGGCGGATCGCCTGGCCCAGTTCCGTCAGGAGCAGGTGGATTACCTGGA
This sequence comes from Aeromonadaceae bacterium, assembly GCA_021209335.1. Classification (GTDB taxonomy): domain Bacteria; phylum Pseudomonadota; class Gammaproteobacteria; order Enterobacterales; family Aeromonadaceae; genus Pseudaeromonas. The sequence goes on along the minus strand of JAJOIN010000069.1, from coordinate 3,133 downwards.
GCCCAGCTTCGACAGCATCTCGGCCCTGGGCCCCAATGCCGCCATGTGCCACTACCAGCACACCCATGGCGAACCCCGCGCCCTGGGACAGGATGGCCTGTACCTGATCGACTCGGGCGGCCAGTACCTGCAGGGCACCACCGACATCACCCGCACCGTCAAGGTGGGTGAGGTGACCGACGAGATGCGCCAGCAGTTCACCCGGGTGCTGCAGGGCCACATCGCCATCGACCGGGTGCGTTTCCCCAAGGGCACCGCCGGCATCCAGCTGGACGTGCTGGCCCGCCTGCCGCTCTGGCAAGCCGGCTTCAACTATGACCATGGCACCGGCCACGGCGTGGGCCACTTCCTCAGCGTGCACGAAGGCCCCCAGCGCATCGCCAGCAAGGGCAGCCTGACGCCGCTGGCACCGGGCATGGTGCTGTCCAACGAGCCGGGCTACTACCGGGAGGCCGCCTTCGGCATCCGCAGTGAGAACCTGCTGGTGGTGGAGCCCTGTGCCGAAGAGGGCGAGGTGACCCGCTATCAATTCCGCCGCCTGACCCTGGTGCCCTTCGATGTCCGCCTGCTGGCGCTGGAACTGCTGGATGAGAGTGAGCGGCAGTGGATCAACGACTACCATGCCCAGATCTGGCAAGAGATAGGCCCACGACTGGACGACGAAACCCGTGACTGGCTGCGACAGGCCACGGCTCCGCTCTAACCCAATAACGGGGCCTGCCGCCGGTTTTACACCGGCAAGGCTGGCAGGGCCCCGGCAAATTGGTAGAATCCGCCCACTTCAATTGACGTGTTCGGCCTTGGGCCTCGTTGATTTTCAGGTATGCGTATGCTTTCCACGACTCACTATCGCCAACAGCTAGACGCCTTGCCGTCCCTGCCGGTCAGCCCGGCAGCCCTGGTGATCCACCATTCGGCCGCCGAGTTCAAACAACGGCTGCTGACCCTGATCGCCGAAGCGCAGCGCCGCATCTATCTGGTCGCCCTCTACTTGCAGGATGACGAGGCGGGCCGGGAGATACTGGACGCCCTCTATGCCGCCAAGCGGGCTCGTCCCGGCCTCGACATCCAGGTGCTGGTGGACTTTCACCGCGCCCAGCGCGGCCTCATCGGCCAGGGCAAGCAGGGCGGCAACCATCTGCGCTACCAACAGCTGGCCGCCGCGCACCCTGAGCTGGAGATCGCCATCCGCGGCGTGCCGGTGAAGCGGCGGGAGTGGCTGGGGGTGCTGCACCTCAAGGGCTTCATCTTCGACGACACCCTGCTCTACTCCGGTGCCAGCCTCAACAACATCTACCTGGCCCAGCAGGGGCGTTACCGCTTCGATCGCTACCATGAGTTTCAGGATGGTGCCCTGGCCGACAGCATGGTGGAGTATCTGCGCCGCCACCTGATCGAGGAAGGCGCCGTGCAGCGGCTGGATCGGCCCGACGTGCCCCAGGTGCGCCAATTCAAGGCGCTGCAGCGGCAATTCCGCCAGCAACTGGAGCAGGCGCAGTACCGCTTCCTGGCTGCCCACCGCAAGGCGGGACAGTTCAGCATCACACCGCTGGCGGGACTGGGCAAACGGGACAACCCCCTCAACCGGGTGGTGCAGCAGCTGTTGCGCAGTGCGCGGGAGGAGGTGTTCATCTGTACCCCCTACTTCAACCCACCCAAGAGCCTGGCGCAGGATCTGCGCAAGCTGCTCAAGCGCGGTATCAAGCTGACCCTGGTGGTGGGGGACAAGACCGCCAACGACTTCTATATCCCGCCCGGCGACAAGTTCAGCCCCATCGGCGCCCTGCCCTACCTGTATGAGTGCAACCTGCGCCGTTTCTGCCAGCGCTATCAAAAACGCATCGACAGCGGCCAGCTGAATGTCATGCTCTGGCAGCATGACGACAACTCCTATCACCTCAAGGGCATCTCCGTCGACACGGATCTGACCCTGATCACCGGCAGCAACCTCAACCCGCGAGCCTGGACCCTGGATCTGGAGAACGGCCTGCTGCTGCGGGATCCCGAGGGCCTGCTGCAGGCGCCCTTTGCCGCGGAGAAGGCCAACATACTGCAGCACAGCCGCCGCCTGAGCCACTACAGCCAGCTGGAGCAGCTACCGGATTATCCCGAGCAGGTCCGCCGGCTGCTGACCCGGCTGCAGCGCTTCAAGGCCCACCTGCTGCTGCGTCAGATCCTCTAGGCGACCCAGTGCCAGTCAGGCCTCCCGTTTTCGGGGGGCCTTTGTTATCATCTGATCATATTTACAGTATGACGGGACCGGCATGCACCTGGACAAGCTCCCCATCACCAGCCTCAAGGGCGTAGGCAGCAAGCTGGCCGAAAAACTGGCGGCCCTGCACCTGCAGACGGTGCAGGATCTGCTGTTCCACCTGCCGCTGCGCTACGAGGATCGCACCCAGAGCCTGCCGCTGGACGCCCTGCAGCCGGGCATGAGCTGCGGCACCCAAGGCGTCATCACCGACTGCCAGATCATACCCGCGCGCCGGCGCATGCTGGTCTGCCACCTGCACGATGGCCAGGCGGGGCTGACCCTGCGCTTCTTCCACTTTCACATGGGCCAGCAGACGGCGCTCAAACCCGGTCGCCGCCTCTACTGCTTTGGCGAGGTGAAGGCCGGCTATCAGGGACTGGAGATGATCCATCCCGAGTACAAGCTGCTGGACGAGGAGCAAAGCGCCCCCACCCAAGCCAGCCTGACCCCCGTCTACCCGGCCACCGAGGGGCTGCGCCAGCAGAGCCTGCGCGGCCTCACCGACCAGGCCCTGGTGCTGCTGCGCCAGCACGGGGTGCCCGAGCTGTTGCCCGAGGGGCTCTACCCCCAGCAGATCAGCCAGGCCGATGCCTTGCAGCTGCTGCACCGCCCCCCGCCGGAGGTGGATTTGGCTACCCTGGAGAGCGGGTGCCACCCGGCCCAGCAGCGGTTGATCCTCGAAGAGCTCATCGCACACCACCTGTCGGTGCTGCGCCACCGCGCCGCCAGCGCCCGACTGGCCGCCGTGCCCCTGGCCCCGCAGCCAGACTTGTGCCAGCAACTGCTGGCCACCCTGCCCTTTGCCCCCACCGGCGCCCAGCAGCGGGTGGTGGCGGAGATCGGCGCCGATCTGGCCAGGCCCCACCCCATGATGCGGCT
>JAJOIN010000002.1 GCA_021209335.1 Aeromonadaceae bacterium | reverse complement strand
AGGACATGGGCGGCCTGCCGGACGTGCTGTTCGTGATCGACGCCGACCACGAGCACATCGCCATCAAGGAAGCCAACAACCTGGGTATCCCGGTTGTGTCCATCGTGGATACCAACTCCAACCCGGATGGCGTGGATTACATCATCCCGGGTAACGACGACGCCATTCGTGCCGTTCAGCTGTACCTGGCTGCGGCGGCCGATGCCGTCAACGCAGCTCGCGAACTGGACATCGTTGCTCAAGCCGAACAAGACGGCTTCGTAGAAAGCAACTAATAAGGACCCCCAACACCCTTGGGTGTTGCCCTTATTAACCACAGTCGTAATGGTTGGCAGGGGCCCTTTAAGGCCCCTGTTTTTTAAACAAATTCACTCAGACCGAGGATAGAGGACATGGCAAACATTACCGCCGCTCTGGTTAAGGAACTGCGCGAACGTACCGGCGCGGGCATGATGGATTGCAAGAAGGCGCTGACCGAAGCCGATGGCGACATCGAACTGGCCATCGAGAACATGCGTAAGTCCGGTCAGGCCAAGGCGGCCAAGAAGGCTGGTCGTATCGCTGCCGAAGGCGTGATCGTGGCCCGCTCCGCTGGCAACGTCGCCGTCCTGATCGAACTGAACTGCGAAACCGACTTCGTGGCCAAGGATGCCAGCTTCCGCGCCTTCGGCGACAAGGTGGCCGACATCGCCCTGGCCGGCAAGATTGCCGACGTCGAAGTGCTGAAGGAAACTGACTTCGGCGCTGGCGAGTCCGTGCAGGTGACCCTGAACAACCTGATCGCCAAGATCGGTGAAAACATGAACCTGCGTCGCGTCACCCTGGTGGAAGGCGAGACCCTGGGTACCTACATCCACGGCGGCCGTATCGGCGTGGTCACCAGCCTGACAGGCGGCAACGAAGAGCTGGCCAAGGATCTGGCCATGCACGTGGCGGCTAACAGCCCGCAGTTCGTCAAGCCGGAAGATGTGTCCGAAGAAGTGGTGGCCAAGGAGCGCGAAATCCAAGTGGAGATCGCCATCAACTCCGGCAAGCCCAAGGACATCGCCGAGAAGATGGTTGAAGGCCGCATGAAGAAGTTCACCGGCGAAATCTCCTTGACCGGCCAGCCGTTCGTCAAGGATCCTTCTGTTCTGGTGGCTGACCTGCTGAAGAAGGAAGGCGCCGATGTGGTGTCCTTCGTACGCTTCGAAGTGGGCGAGGGCATCGAGAAGGAAGAGACCGACTTCGCCGCCGAAGTTCAGGCGCAAATCGCTGCCATGAAGGGCTAATCACCCGGACCGTCAAGCCAGTTTCAGACCGCGACACCTGTCGCGGTCTTTCTATGACCAGGAATAAGAAGATGAGTACCAATCCCAAAGCTGCTTATAGACGCATTCTGTTGAAACTCAGTGGTGAGGCCCTGCAGGGCGATGAAGGCTTCGGTATCGATCCGGCGGTGCTTGATCGCATGGCGCAGGAGATCAAGGAGCTGGTGGAGCTGGGCGTGGAAGTGGGCCTGGTGATTGGTGGCGGTAACCTGTTCCGTGGTGCTGGCCTGGCGAAGGCGGGCATGAACCGCGTAGTGGGTGACCACATGGGTATGCTGGCCACAGTGATGAACGGTCTGGCCATGCGGGATGCCTTGCATCGTGCTTATGTGAACGCCCGTTTGATGTCGGCCATCAGCTTGCAGGGGATCTGTAACTCCTACAACTGGGCCGAGGGCATCAGCCAGCTGCGTGCCGGCAAGGTAGTGATCTTTGCCGCCGGCACCGGCAACCCCTTCTTTACCACCGACTCCGCCGCCTGCCTGCGGGGCATCGAAATCGAAGCCGATTGCGTGCTCAAGGCCACTAAGGTGGACGGTGTCTACTCTGCCGATCCGGTGAAGCACCCGGATGCGCAGCTGTTCAGCGAGCTGGATTACAGCGAAGTGCTGGAGAAAGAACTCAAGGTGATGGATTTGGCGGCCTTTACCCTGGCACGGGATCACAACCTGCCGATCCGCGTGTTCAACATGAATAAGCCCGGTGCCCTGCGTCGGGTCATCATGGGTGAGCCGGAAGGTACCCTGATCCACCACAAAAAAAGCTAACTCGGCTGTCGTGTACGCGGCTGGTCGGGCTAGAATAGGCCCGATTGGCCAAGCCAGAGAAAAAGGATAACGACCGTGATCAATGAAATTAAGCGCGATGCTCAAGATCGCATGAACAAGAGTGTGGATTCGCTCAAGTCCCAACTGTCCAAGATCCGGACCGGTCGCGCCCAGCCGGCGCTGCTGGATGGCATTCAGGTGGAATATTACGGCTCTGCCACCCCGCTGCGTCAGGTGGCCAACGTCACCGCCGAAGATGCCCGTACCCTGGCCGTCACCGTGTTTGATCGCAGCCTGATCCAGGCCGTCGAGAAGGCCATCATGACCTCCGATCTGGGCCTGAACCCCAGCTCGGCCGGCACCACCATCCGTGTGCCCTTGCCGCCGCTGACCGAAGAGCGCCGCAAGGATCTGATCAAGCTGGTGCGCGGTGAGGCCGAACAGGGCCGTGTGGCGGTGCGCAACGTGCGTCGCGACTGCAACAACGATCTCAAGGCCCTGCTCAAGGACAAGGAAATCACCGAAGACGACGACCGTCGTGCTCAGGAAGAGATCCAGAAATTGACCGACGGCTTCATCAAGACCATCGATGATCTGCTGGCGGCCAAGGAAAAAGAGCTGATGGAAATCTGATTGTTACATCAGGTATAGTACGGGCGCCCGGGGCCTATCCCCGGGCGCCCGTTTGTTTACTGGCCCGCTGTCGATTGGAGAGAGAGCATGTCGTTACCTACCTCCTTGCATGAACTGGCCCAGGCCTGCTTCCCCAAGCATGTGGCCATCATCATGGACGGGAACGGCCGCTGGGCCCAGCAAAGGGGCAAGTTGCGGGTCGCCGGCCACAAGGCTGGGGTGTTGGCGGTACGGCAGAGTGTCTCCGTTGCCAACCGACTTGGCCTGACCTCCTTGACCCTGTTTGCCTTCTCCAGCGAGAACTGGCGCCGACCGGCGGAAGAGGTGAGCGCCCTGATGGAGCTGTTCATCCATGTGCTGGGCCGCGAGGTGCGCAAGCTGCATAGCAACAACATCCGCCTGCGGGTGATCGGGGATCGCGGTCGTTTCAGCGCCCGCCTGCAAAAGAAGATTGCCGATGCCGAGGCACTCACCGCCGAGAATACTGGGCTCATCCTCAATGTGGCGGCCAACTACGGTGGCCGCTGGGATATCGCTCAGGCGGCGCAGCAACTGGCGCAGCAGGTGGCCGACGGTCAGCTGGCGGTAGCCGATGTGGATGAGACCCGTCTTGGCCAGGCCCTCTGCCTGGCTGACCAGCCACCGGTGGATCTGCTGATCCGCACCGGCGGAGATCACCGCATCAGCAATTTCCTGCTGTGGCAGTGTGCCTATGCCGAACTCTATTTTACCCCCACCCTCTGGCCTGATTTTGACGAGGCCGCCTTCACCGAGGCCGTGGCCTCGTTTGCCGGTCGTGAACGACGTTTTGGTTGTACTGGTGAGCAGATCCGTACTCTGCTGGCCGAGTCCGCCACCTGACCTTGCCTCTAGAGGATGCCTGTTTGAGACAACGCATTATCACCGCCCTGGTTCTGGTTATTCTGGTGTTGGGCTGGATCTTCTGGCTGCCTGAACCCTATTTTCTCGGCGGGGCCGTGCTGCTTTATCTGATGGCCAGCCGGGAGTGGGCCCGTTTTACCCCTGGTTATCCCCGCTGGTTGATCCCGCTGAGCTATGGCCTCTTATTGGTTGGCTCCCTGACATTGTTGGCGCCCTTGGGGCAGGCGGAGCGGCAGGCCAGCCCCTGGCTGTGGCTGATCCTGAGCTTGGGCGGCCTGTGGTGGTTGCTGGCCCTGTTCATGGTATTGCGTTATCCCGCCGCCACCCGTTGGTGGCGCGGCAAGAATAGTGTCAAGGGGCTGTTTGGTGCACTGACGCTATTGCCGTTTTTCTGGGCGCTGGTGTTGCTGCGCGGCGCGGCGCCCGGCTGGCAGGGGGGCCTCATTCTACTGTTTGTCATGGCGCTGGTGTGGTGTGCCGACAGTGGCGCCTATTTTGTTGGCCGCCAGTGGGGCCAGCACAAGATGTTGCCACGGGTCAGCCCCAACAAGACGCTTGAAGGTCTGTTGGGTGGGCTTATCATCGCCGGCGCCCTGGCAGTGGCGGTCCCCATGGCCGCCGGGTTTCCCCTGGCCCAGGTCCTTGGAATACTGCTCTGCTCCTGGCTGGCCATGCTGGCTTCCGTGCTGGGCGATCTGAGCGAGAGCCTGTTTAAGCGCGAGGTCGGGCTCAAGGACTCCGGCACCCTGCTGCCGGGGCACGGTGGCGTGCTGGATCGGATCGACAGCCTGACCGCCGCCTTGCCGATCTTCGTCTTGTGTTACCTGCTGATTAATTAAGGTCTGCTGCATGCAACGCGTTACCGTGCTTGGCTCCACGGGCTCCATCGGCCGGAGCACCCTGGACATTCTTCGTCGTCATCCACAGGCGTATGCCGTCACCGCCCTGGCGGCACACCGTGATGTGGCGGCCATGCTGGCTGACTGTCTGGAGTTTGCCCCCCGCTACGCGGTGATGGCCGATGAGTCGGCGGCGCAGCAGTTGCGGGAGGCGCTGGCCAACCGGCAGAGTTCTACCGAGGTGCTCAGTGGCAACGAGGCCTTGTGCGAGGTGGCTCGTCTGGCCGAGGTGGATCTGGTGATGGCCGCCATCGTCGGGGCTGCCGGCCTGTTGCCGGCCCTGGCCGCCGTCCAGGCGGGCAAGATGGTGCTGCTGGCCAACAAGGAGGCTCTGGTGATGTCCGGCGCCTTGTTTATGGAGGCGGCGCGGGCCTCTGGCGCCACCCTCTTGCCGGTGGATAGCGAACACAATGCCATCTTTCAGTGCCTGCCACACCCGGTGCAGCAGCAACTGGGCTTTTGCGACTTGGCGGCAGCCGGGGTACACAAGATATTGCTGACCGGCTCCGGCGGCCCCTTCCGCTATACCCCGGTGGCGCAGTTGGCGACGGTGACGCCGGAGCAGGCAGTGGCGCATCCGAACTGGTCCATGGGGCGCAAGATCTCGGTGGACTCCGCCACCATGATGAACAAGGGGCTGGAGTACATAGAGGCGCGCTGGCTGTTCAATGCCGCGCCCGACCAGATGCAGGTGGTGATCCACCCCCAATCGGTGATCCACTCCATGGTGCAGTACAAGGACGGTTCCGTGCTGGCCCAGTTGGGGCAGCCGGACATGCGCACCCCCATCGCCCATGCCTTGGGCTATCCCCAGCGCATGGATTCCGGGGTGGGGCCGCTGGATTTTTGTACCTTGGGTGAGTTGAGCTTCCTGGCGCCGGATTATCAGCGGTATCCTGGCCTCAAGCTGGCCATTGAGGCCTGTAGTGCGGGGCAGGGGGCCACCACGGCGCTGAACGCCGCCAATGAGATGGCGGTGGCCTCCTTCCTGGCCGGGCAGATTGGCTTTACCACTATCCACACCATCAATGCCGGTGTGGTGGAACGACTGGCCGGCGCGCCGGCCGCTGATCTTGCGACCATCCTCGAGCTGGATGACGCGGCGCGACGCTTGGCCCTGCAATTGATCCAGGAGCGTATATGACGGGTGTGCTGTGGAATCTGGCCTCTTTTCTGGTGGCCCTGGGGATCCTGATCGCCGTCCATGAATGGGGCCATTTCTATGTGGCCCGACTGTGCGGTGTCAAGGTGCTGCGCTTCTCCTTGGGCTTTGGTCGGGTGTTGTGGAGCCGTCAAGATAAGTACGGCACCGAGTTCTCGCTCTCCCTGATCCCCCTGGGGGGCTATGTCAAGATGCTGGATAGCCGAGTGGCCCCCCTGGCTCCGGGTGAGGAGGCCCAGGCTTTCGATCACAAGAGCGTGGCCAAGCGGTTTGCCATCGTCGCCGCCGGCCCCCTGGCTAACTTTGGTTTTGCCCTGTTTGCCTTTTGGCTGATGTTTCTCATCGGTGTGCCGGCGGTGCGCCCCGTGGTGGAGGCGGTGACCCCGGCCTCCATTGCCGCCGAGGCCGGGCTGCAACCCCAGATGGAAATCCTGCAGGTGGATGGTCGGGATACGCCGGATTGGGAGTCGGTGGCCTATGGCCTGGTGCGCCGCATCGGCGAACAGGAGACACAACTGACGGTCCGCACGGCGCGGGGCGTAGAACAGACGTTGCGTCTGCCTTTGGCCGACTGGCAGTTTGATCCGGACAAGGAGTCGCCAATCTTGAGTCTGGGCATAGCGCCGCTGGGGCCCAAATTGACCTTGACCCTGGCGCAGGTGGTGCCTGGTAGCCCAGGAGAGCAAGCCGGTCTGCAGGCCGGCGATACCCTGCTGACCCTGGATGGTCAGCCGATCCCTGACTGGGGCTACCTGGTGAGCCGGGTGCAGGACTCGCCGGATAGCCCCTTGAGCCTGACCTACCGGCGTGCCGGTCAGGCGCAGCAGACACAGTTGACGCCAGCGCTCAAGCAGCAGGGGCAGCGAGCGTTTGGCTATGCCGGTCTGGCACCCAAGGTGGAACCCTTGCCGGAGCAGTATCGCTTTGAGCTGCGTTATGACCCCCTTTCTGCCATCGGTGAGGCCCTGGATAAGACCGGCAACATGATCGGTCTCACAGTGGCGATGCTGGGGAAATTGCTAACCGGCATCCTCTCCCTGGATAATCTCAGCGGTCCGATCTCGATTGCCAAAGGTGCGGGGAGCAGTGCCGAATTCGGTCTGGTATACTTCCTCGGTTTTTTGGCCCTGGTCAGTGTGAATCTGGGGATCATCAATCTGTTCCCGCTGCCCATCCTGGATGGGGGGCACCTGCTGTTTTATCTGGTGGAGGCCGTGACCGGTCGCCCCGTTCCTGAAAAATTTCAGGAGTATGCATTCAAGTTCGGCGCAGCCATCCTGGTCTGTTTGATGGCGATTGCCCTGTTTAATGATTTTGCTCGCCTCTAATAGGCTCAGAATAAGGACAAAAGAGAACAACATGGCTGTAAGAAAAGCGCTGGCCGCCTCTTGCCTGCTGGGCGTCAGTCTGATGGCACCCTGTGCCCATGCGGCTTCCTCCTCCTTTGTCGTGAAAGATATTCGCGTTGAAGGTCTGCAACGGGTCACCCTGGGGGCGGCCCTGCTCAACCTGCCGATCCGGGTCGGTGATGCTCTTGATGAGACGGCTATGGCCGCTGCCATCAAGAAGCTCTATGCCACGGGTAACTTTGAAGATATTCAGCTGATGCGGGAGGGCGATGCCCTGGTGGTGCAGGTGCGGGAGCGGCCGACCATCAGCAGCATAGAGTTTGCCGGTAACAAGGACATCAAAGAGGAGCAACTGCAGCAGTCATTGGACTCGTCAGGGATCCGTGTCGGTGAGGCGCTGGACAGAACCGTGTTGCGCACCCTGGAGCAGGGGCTGGAGGACTTCTATTATGGCGTCGGCAAATACTCCGCCAAGATACAGGCGGTGGTGACCCCCTTGCCCCGCAACCGGGTGGCGCTGAAGTTTAACTTCGTCGAAGGGGTGTCGGCCAAGATACAGCAGATCAACTTCGTCGGTAACCAGGTGTTCAGTGAGGAGCGGCTGCTGGCTCAGATGTCACTGCGGGATGAGAAACCCTGGTGGAACTTCATCGCCGACGAGAAGTATCAAAAGCAGAAACTGGCCGGTGATCTGGAGGCGCTGCGCTCCTACTACATGGACCGGGGCTACCTGCGTTTTCGGGTGGATAGCACTCAGGTGGCCATGACCCCCGACAAGAAGGGGATCTACATCACCCTGAACCTGAAGGAAGGCGAACAGTACAAGATCAGTGGGGTGAAGCTGCGCGGTGATCTGATTGGCCGCGAGAACGAGCTCAAAGCGCTGGTGCCCTTGCAGGTGGGCGAGTTGTATTCTGCGGCCGACGTGGCCCATACCGAGGAGAGCCTGTCCAAGTTCCTTGGTCGTTTCGGTTATGCCTATCCCCAGGTGCATACCTACCCGGTGATCAACGATGAAACCCATGAGGTGGAGCTGAACATCAATGTGGAGCCGGGAGCCCGTATCCATGTTCGTCGTATCAACATCAGCGGCAACCAGACCACGCGGGATGAGGTGGTGCGCCGCGAGATGCGCCAGATGGAGGGCGCCTGGTTCTCCAACGAGAAGGTGGAGAGTTCGAAGAGCCGCCTCAATCGTCTGGGGTATTTCGAGACGGTAGAGGTGCAGCCCCAGCGCATTCCTGGCCACCAGGATCAGGTGGATCTGGATGTCAAGGTCAAGGAGCAGCCGGTCGGCTCCATCTCGGGCGGGGTGGGCTATGGCACCGAGTCCGGGATCAGCTTCCAGTTTGGTCTGCAACAGGACAACTTCCTGGGCACCGGCAATAAGGTGGCGTTCAACTTCAACATGAACGACTACAGCAAGACCTATGATGTCAGCTACACAGACCCCTATTTCACCATGGATGGCGTCAGCCTGGGGGGACGCGCTTACTACACCAAGTTTGAGGCCGGCAACGCCAACCTGGTGGATTATAACAACGAGACACTGGGGGTGAGTGCCACCTTTGGTTATCCGCTCAACGAATTCAACCGGCTGGAGTATGGTCTGGGGGTGGAACACAACAAGCTGTCTCAGCTCAAGGCCTATGCCCAGATCCGCAAATTCTGGAGTCTGTATTCCGGTGAAACCGACTCCCAGGGCCGGGTGGTGTTTAACAACATCAATTTCAACAGCAGCTGGACCCGCAACCACTTGAATAAGGGGATGTTCCCCACTGCCGGTAACCGGCAACAGCTCTCCGGCAAGATCACTGTGCCGGGCTCGGATCTGCAGTTCTACAAGCTGAGTTTTGATAACAGCAACTACTTCCCGCTGGATCAGGATCATCAGTGGGTGATTGCCGGCCGTTTGCGTATGGCGTATGGCAATGGTTACGGTGAGGTGGATGGCTATAGTCAGGTGCTGCCCTTCTTTGAGAACTACTACGCCGGTGGCAACGAGTGGCTGCGTGGCTTCCAAAGCAACAGTGTGGGCCCCAAGGCCATCTATCTGGTAAACGATCAGGGCCAGGCCGGGGTGATTGGCACGGATCAGGCTGTGGGCGGCAATGCCCAGGCGGTGGCGTCGCTGGAGTTTATCGTGCCCACGCCCTTTGCCCCGAGTCCTATCGTAATCAGCTCAGAACCTCAGTGTTCCTTGATATAGGGTCTGTGTGGGATACCACCTTTGATCCGGCCACCTACGCTCAGTGTGTCTCTGGCTGTGACAAATTTTATGACTACTCCGATCCCAGCCTCTACCGGGCCTCGACCGGCGTAGCGTTGCAATGGCTCTCTCCCATGGGGCCGTTGGTCTTCTCGTTTGCTTATCCGCTTAAGAAGCAACCGGGAGACAAGACCGAGGTGTTTAGCTTCAACATTGGCCGCACCTTCTGATGCGTATATAGCAAGGAGTCGTAAGTGAAAAAGATGTTTCGTGTTGCCGGCCTGGGGCTGGCGCTGATGAGTCTGGGTTTCTCCTCTGCCGCCCTGGCCGAGAAGATTGCCGTGGTGAATGTTCCTCGTGTCCTGTCTGAGCTGCCGCAGATGAAGGTCATCGAGGCCAAGCTCAAGAAGGAGTTTGAGGCGCGGGTCCGTGAGATGCAGCGCCTGGAGAGCGATGGCCAGGCCATGGCCGCCAAGCTCAAGAAGGATGAGTCCTTCATGAGCGCCGATGAGCGTACCAAGCTGCAGCGCAAGCTGGCGGAGATGCAGTCCGACTACAACTTGAAGGGCCAGGCGCTGCAAGAAGACCAGCAACGCCGCTATGGTGAAGAGCAGCAACAGATACTGGCCAAGGTGCGCACCGCCGTGGACGGCATCGCCAAGGCCCAGGGCTATGATCTGGTGCTCAATGGCCAGTCCGTCGTCTTCGCCAGCCCTAAGGTGGATATTTCCCAGCAAGTGATCGATCAAGTGAGTAAAGGCAAGTAATTGATGAGCATGACCCTTGGAGAATTGGCACAGCAGCTGGGTGCCGAGCTGCACGGTGATCCGCAGGTCGTCATTGAGCGGATTGCCAACCTGGAAACCGCCCAGGAGGGGAGTATCTCCTTTCTGACCTCGGCCAAGTACCGGGACTTCCTGCAGCAGACCAAGGCGTCGGCCGTGTTGCTCAAGGCCGCCGATCTGCCCCTGTGCCAGACCAACGCCCTGGTGTTGGCCGACCCTTACGTGGGCTTTGCCCGGGTGGCCCAACTGCTGGATACCACGCCGGCTCAGGCCAGTGGCGGTATCCATCCCTCGGCCCAGGTGGCCGCCGATGCCCAGCTGGCGGCCGATGTGGTACTGGGGGCCAACGTGGTGGTGGAGTCCGGCGCCGTGCTGGCCGAAGGTGTGGTGGTGGGGCCAGGTTGTTTCATAGGCCGGGGCTGCCGTCTGGGTAAGGGCACCCGTTTGTGGGCCAATGTGACCCTCTATCACGATGTCTGGCTGGGGGAGGCCTGTCTGGTACAGGCCGGCACCGTCATCGGTGCCGATGGCTTTGGCTATGCCAACGAGCGCGGTGAGTGGATCAAGATACCGCAACTGGGTGGGGTGCGGATCGGCAACCGGGTGGAGATAGGGGCCAATACCTGTATCGACCGGGGGGCCATCGACCATACCTGCATCGCCGATAACGTCATCATCGACAACCTCTGCCAGATCGCCCACAACGTGGAGATAGGGTATGGCACGGCGATTGCTGGCTGTACCACCATCGCCGGTAGCGTGGAGATCGGCAAATACTGTATTATTGGCGGCGCTTCCGTCCTCAACGGTCACATTAGCATCTGTGATCAGGCCACCATCACAGGGATGGCCATGGTCATGCGTTCCATCAGCGAGCCCGGTATCTACTCCTCCGGCGTACCCGCCCAGCCCAACAAGCAGTGGCGCAAGATGGCCGCCCGGCTCCTGCATGTGGAGGATCTCCACACTCGCCTCAGCCGGTTGGAAAAGCAGCTGGTGGACCCAGAACAAAAGTAAAAAGGAACCTGGTTTGAGCAACGAACTTAATCAGCTGGACATTCAACAGATCTTGGAACTGCTGCCCCACCGCTACCCCTTCCTGCTGGTGGATCGCGTGGTCAATTACGAGATCTCCGACGAGCGTAAGGTGCTGCGTGGTATCAAGAATGTCTCTTTCAACGAGCCGTTTTTTCAGGGCCACTTCCCTCAGAAGCCGGTCTTCCCCGGGGTCTTGATCCTGGAGGCCATGGCCCAGGCCACCGGTATACTGGCCTTCCGCATGGTGGGCAAACCGGGTCCCAACGAGCTGTACTATTTCGCCTCTATCGACAATGCTCGATTCAAGCGTCCTGTGGTACCGGGAGATCAACTGGTGCTGGACGTGGAATTCTTGAAAGAGCGTCGTGGCATCGCCAAGTTTACCGGCGTCGCCACTGTGGATGGCGAGATTGTCTGTACCGCCGAACTGATGTGTGCCAAACGCGAGAGCTGATCCGTGATCGATGCCAGTGCCGTGATTCATGAAACCGCCATAGTCCATCCTACTGCCCAGATTGGCCCTGGGGTGGAGATAGGTCCCTGGAGCCAGATTGGGGCCGAGGTGGAGATCGGGGAGGGAACCTGGGTGGGTTCCCATGTGGTGATCAAGGGCCCGACCAAGCTGGGTCGGCGCAACAAGATCTATCAATTCTGCTCCATCGGCGAGGATTGCCAGGACAAGAAATACAAGGGTGAGCGCACCTGCCTGGAAGTGGGGGACGACAACGTCATCCGCGAGCACTGCACCTTCCACCGTGGCACGGTGCAGGATCAGGGTCTGACCAAGGTGGGTAGCCGCAATCTCTTCATGGTGAATGTGCATGTGGCCCACGACTGCGTGATCGGCGATGACTGCATCTTCGCCAACAACGCCACCCTGGCCGGCCACGTCACCGTGGGTGACTGGGTGATCTTTGGTGGCCTGTCTGCGATTCACCAGTTCGGCCGCGTCGGCTCCCATGCCTTCGTTGCCGGCATGGCCGCCCTGAACAAGGACGTGCCGCCCTACGTGATGGCCGCCGGTCACTACGCCAAGCCCTTTGGTGTGAACAGCGAAGGCCTGAAGCGTCGCGGTTTCACCCCCGAGGCCATCTCGGCGGTGAAGAAGGCCTACAAGCTGCTTTACCGTCAGGGTCTGACGGTGGAGGAGGCCATGGCCGAGCTGGCGGCGCTGGCGGCTGAAGAGGCGGCGGTGCAACCCTTGGTGGACTTCCTCAAGTTAAACGAGCGCGGCATCGTTCGCTGATCATGGCCGCGTCTCGCCCCCTGCGTATCGCCATTGTCGCCGGAGAAGTCTCCGGCGATATTCTTGCTGCCGGTCTGATGCAGGCCCTGCGCAGCCGCCACCCCCAGATTGAGTTTGTCGGCATTGCCGGCCCGCGCATGCAGGCGCTGGGTATCGACAGCCTGTTCGACATGGAGGAGCTGGCGGTGATGGGCCTCGTCGAGGTGCTGGGCCGTCTGCCGCGTCTGTTGCAGGTGCGTCGCCAACTGATCCGGGCGCTGAAGGCCAACCCGCCGGATCTCTATATCGGCGTGGATGCCCCCGACTTCAATCTGGGGGTGGAGCGCATCCTCAAAGACGCCGGCATCAAGACGGTGCATTACGTCAGTCCCTCGGTGTGGGCCTGGCGGCAATCCCGCATTCACAAGATCAAGGCGGCCACGGATCTGGTGCTGGCCTTCCTGCCGTTTGAGAAGGCCTTCTACGATCAGCATCAGGCGCCCTGCCGTTTCGTCGGCCACACCCTGGCCGATGCCATCCCCTTGGTGAGTGACCGTGCGGCGGCCTGTCAGGCGCTGGGCCTGAGCCCACAGGGCCGCTATCTGGCGGTGCTGCCGGGCAGCCGGCAGGCCGAGGTGGGCATGCTGGGCCAGGTATTTTTGCAGGCCTGTGCCCTGCTGCATGGGCGCTTTCCCGAGTTGACCTTTATCGTGCCCCTGGTTAACGACCGGCGTCGCGCCCAGTTCGAAGCCATGTTGCAGGCGTTTCCTGATTTGCCGGTGCAGCTGTTCGACGGGCAGGCCCGTGAGGTGATGGCGGCCTCCGAGGCCATCTTGCTGGCTTCCGGCACCGCCACCCTGGAGGCCATGCTGGTCAAGCGCCCCATGGTGGTGGGTTACAAGGTGAAGCCACTGACCTACTGGCTGGCGCAGAAGCTGGTCAAGATCCGCACCTTTGCGTTGCCCAACCTGCTGGCCGGTCGCCACATAGTGCCGGAGCTCATTCAGGACGACTGCACCCCGGAGGCCATCGCCGCGGCCTTGGCCCAGCGGCTGGTCGGCGACAACCGGCCGCTGCTGGATGAATTCACCCGGCTGCATCAGCTTATCCGCTGTGATGCCGACAGTCAGGCCGCCCAGGCGGTGCTGGAACTGCTGGAGGAGGCATGAGCGCATTCTGCTATCCCTGGGATCCGGCCGTGCTGCGGGTGGCCGGTGTGGACGAAGTGGGGCGTGGTCCCCTGGTGGGGGACGTGGTGACGGCCGCCGTGATCCTGGATCCGACCCGACCCATCAGCGGCCTGGCGGACTCCAAGAAACTCTCCGAGAAGAAGCGGCTGGCGCTGTATGACGAGATCCAGGACAAGGCCCTGGCCTTTGCCATTGGCCGCTGCTCGCCGGCCGAGATCGACGAGCTGAACATCCTCAAGGCCACCCTCTTGGCCATGCAGCGGGCGGTGACGGCGCTGCCCATCGCCGCTCAGGCGGTGCTGGTGGACGGCAATCGCAGCCCGGATTTTGGCGTGCCCTCCCTGGCGGTGGTCAAGGGTGATGGTCTGGTGGCCGAGATCAGTGCCGCCTCCATCCTGGCCAAGGTGACCCGGGATGCCGAGATGGCCGCGCTGGATGCCCGCTTCCCCCAATACGGCTTTGCCCAGCACAAGGGCTACCCCACCGCCTTACACCTGGAGCGCCTCGCCCAGTATGGGGTGACCGAGTTCCATCGTCGTAGCTTCAGACCCGTGCGCCTGGCGTTGGGCCTGGCCTGAACACTGGAGGGAGCCCCACCATGGCGGAGCCACGCTTCATTCACCTGCGAGTGCATTCCGACTTTTCCATGATCGACGGCCTGCAGAAGGTCAAACCCCTGGTGGCCCGCGCCGCCGAGTTTGGCATGCCGGCCATGGCGCTCACCGATCAGATGAACCAGTGCGGCCTGGTACGCTTCTACGGTGAGGCTCATGGCAAGGGCATGAAGCCCATCGTCGGCGCCGATCTCTGGTTGCAGAGCCCCGAGCTGGGGGACGAGCTCTACCGCCTCACCGCCCTGGCCATGGACAACGACGGCCAGCAGAACCTGGTGCAGCTCATCTCCCGTGCCTACCTGCGCGGCCATGTGCAGGGCCGTCCCGTGGTGGACAAGACCTGGCTGGCGGAGCTCTCCGCCGGCCTCATTCTGCTGTCTGGCGGCCGCGAGGGGGATGTGGGGCGCTTTCTGCTCAAGGGCAATCAGGCCATGGTGGCCCAGACCCTGGGCTTCTACCAGCAGCACTTTGCCGACCGTTACTATCTGGAGCTGATCCGCACCGGGCGCACCGACGAGGAGAGCTACCTGCACATGGCGGTGAAGCTGGCCGGCGAGCAGGGCATCCCAGTGGTGGCCACCAATGAGGTGGTGTTCCGTGACGAGGCGGACTTCGAGGCTCACGAGATCCGGGTGGCCATCCACGATGGCTACACCCTGGACGATGCCCGCCGCCCCAAACGCTACAGCCGCCAGCAATACCTGCGCAGCGTGGATGAGATGGTGGCGCTGTTTGCCGACTTGCCCGAGGCCCTGGCCAACACGGTGGAGATCGCCAAGCGCTGCAACGTCACGGTCCGTCTGGGGGAATACTTCCTGCCCAACTTCCCCACCGGCGACATGACTACCGAAGACTTTTTGGTGATGAAGTCCAAGGAGGGGCTGGAGGAGCGCCTCGCATTCCTGTTCCCGGATCCGGCGGTACGGGCCCAGCGCCGCCCGGAATATGACGAGCGATTGGACGTGGAGCTCAAGGTGATCAACCAGATGGGCTTCCCGGGCTACTTCCTCATCGTGATGGAGTTTATCCAATGGTCCAAGGATAACGGCATCCCGGTAGGGCCGGGGCGGGGCTCGGGGGCGGGCTCCTTGGTGGCCTATGCCCTCAAGATCACCGACCTGGATCCGCTGGAATTCGACCTGCTGTTTGAACGCTTCCTGAACCCGGAGCGGGTCTCCATGCCCGACTTCGACGTGGATTTTTGCATGGACCGCCGGGATCAGGTGATCGAGCACGTGGCGGACATGTACGGCCGGGAGGCGGTGTCCCAGATCATCACCTTCGGTACCATGGCAGCCAAGGCGGCCATCCGCGATGTGGGCCGGGTGCTGGGGCATCCCTATGGCTTCGTGGATCGCATCTCCAAGCTGGTGCCGCCGGATCCGGGCATGACCCTGGAGAAGGCCTTCGAGGCCGAGCCCAAGCTGCCGGAGATCTACAACCAGGATGAGGAGGTCAAGGCCCTCATCGACATGGCCCGCCAGCTCGAAGGGGTGACCCGCAATGCCGGCAAGCACGCCGGTGGCGTGGTCATCGCCCCCACCAAGATCACCGACTTCGCCCCCCTGTATTGCGACGGCGAAGGCAAGAACCCGGTGACCCAGTTCGATAAGAACGACGTGGAATACGCGGGCCTGGTGAAGTTTGACTTCCTGGGGCTGCGCACCCTCACCATCATCGAGTGGGCCCTGGGGATGATCAACCCGCGGCTGGCGCAAGAAGGCAAGCCGCCGGTGGACATTGCCGCCATACCGCTGGATGATCCGGCCTCCTTCAAGACCCTGCTGGGCTGCGAGACCACGGCGGTGTTCCAGCTGGAATCCCGCGGCATGAAGGATCTGATCAAGCGCCTCAAGCCCGACTGCTTCGAAGACATGATAGCCCTGGTGGCCCTGTTCCGGCCGGGCCCCTTGCAATCGGGCATGGTGGATAACTTCATCGACCGTAAGCACGGCAAGGAAGCCATCTCCTACCCGGATGCCACCTGGCAGCACGAGAGCCTCAAGCCCATCCTGGAGCCCACCTACGGCATCATCCTCTACCAGGAACAGGTGATGCAGATCGCCCAGACCCTGGCGGGTTATACGCTGGGGGGCGCCGACATGTTGCGCCGCGCCATGGGTAAGAAGAAGCCCGAGGAGATGGCCAAGCAGCGGGCCGGCTTCGAGGAAGGGGCGGTGAAGAACGGCGTCGACGGCGAGCTGGCGATGAAGATCTTCGACCTGGTGGAGAAGTTTGCCGGTTACGGCTTCAACAAGTCCCACTCCGCCGCCTATGCCCTGGTCTCCTACCAGACCCTCTGGCTCAAGACCCATTACCCGGCCGAATTCATGGCGGCGGTGATGACGGCGGACATGGACAACACCGACAAGATAGTGACCCTGGTAGACGAGTGTCAGCGCATGGGGCTCACCATAATACCGCCGGATGTGAACACCGGGCGCTACCGCTTCACCGTCAACCCGCAGGGCCACATCGTCTACGGCATCGGCGCGGTCAAGGGGGTGGGGGAAGGCCCCATCGAGGCGATTCTTGAAGCTAGAGACGCCGGCGGTCCCTTCCGGGATCTGTTTGATTTTTGCAACCGGGTGGACATCAAGCGCCTGAACAAGCGGGTGATGGAGAAGCTGATCCTGGCAGGCGCCCTGGATCGCCTGGGGCCCCACAGAGCCGCCCTGATGGCCTCCTTGCCCGAGGCCATGAAGGCTGCCGAGCAGAAGGCCAAGGATCAGGCCCTGGGGCAGAACGATCTGTTTGGCGATCTGTTTGCCGATGACGCCGTGGTGCCGCCACCGGTATTCGCCCAGGTGCCCGAGTGGCCGGACAAGGTCTGGCTGGATGGCGAGCGGGAGACGCTGGGCCTTTACCTCACCGGGCACCCCATCAATCAGTACCTGGCGGAGCTCAAACACTACACCTCGGCGCGGCTGTGCGATCTGCACCCCACCGAGCGGGACAAGATCACCACGGCGGCAGGCCTGGTGATTGCCACCCGGGTGATGATCACCAAGCGAGGGACCCGCATGGGGATAATGACCCTGGACGATCGCTCTGGCCGGCTGGATGTCACCCTGTTCTCCGAGGCGCTGGAGCGTTTCGAACCCTTGCTGGAAAAAGACCGCATCCTGGTGGTCAGCGGACAGGTCGGCTTTGACGACTTCTCCGGGGGCCTTAAAATGTCGGTCCGTGATGTCATGGATATTGCCGAAGCCCGGGCCAGACATGCCCGGCAATTGCGGCTGCAACTGGATAACAATCAGATCGACGGCCGTTTTTTCCAACGTTTTATGGAAATAATGGAGCCACACCGTGCCGGGGTCTGCCCGGTTCAGGTATGCTATCGCAAACCGGGCGTCCAGGCGCAATTGGCCTTGGGCACCCAGTGGCGGGTGACGCCGACCGATCAACTACTGGACGACCTGCGGGGCTTGCTGGGCAAGTCCGCGGTCGAGCTCATGTTTTAAGTAGCGATTTCGGAATTGACTATGAATCTGAATTACCTGGAGTTTGAACAGCCTATCGCCGAGCTGGTGGCGCAGATCGAAGAGCTCAAGCATGTGAGCAGCGGCGTGGGCAGCAACGTGGATCTCTCCGAAGAGATAGCGCGGCTGGAGAAGAAAAACGAGGAGCTGACTCGCAAGCTGTTCAGCGATCTGGGCGCCTGGCAGATTTCCCAATTGGCCCGTCACCCCCTGCGGCCCTACACCCAGGACTACATAGATCGCCTGTTCACCGAATTCGACGAGCTGGCCGGTGACCGTGCCTTTGCCGATGACAAGGCCATCGTCGGCGGGGTGGCCCGCTTCGACGATGAGCCCGTGATGGTGATTGGCCAGCAGAAGGGTCGCGATACCCAGGAGAAGATACGTCGTAACTTCGGCATGCCGCGTCCCGAGGGCTACCGCAAGGCGCTGCGGCTGATGGAGATGGCCGAGCGCTTCAAGATGCCCATCATCACCTTCATCGACACCCCGGGCGCCTACCCTGGCGTGGGTGCCGAGGAGCGTGGTCAGTCCGAAGCCATCGCCCGCAACCTCAAGGTGATGTCCGGCCTCAAGGTGCCGGTGATCTGCACCGTGATTGGCGAGGGCGGCTCCGGCGGTGCCCTGGCCATCGGCGTGGGGGACAGGGTCAACATGCTGCAGTACTCCACCTACTCGGTGATCTCTCCGGAGGGTTGTGCCAGCATACTGTGGAAGAGCGCCGACAAGGCCGCCCTGGCCGCCGAGGCCATGGGCATCACGGCCCAACGCTTGAAAGAATTGGGCCTCATCGACAGCATCATTCCCGAGCCGCTGGGCGGCGCTCACCGCAACCTGGACGAGATGGTGGCCCATCTCAAGACCCGCCTGCTGGCGGACTTGTCCGAGCTGCGGCTGCTGACCCCGGAGGAGCTGATCTCCCAGCGCTATCAGCGTCTGATGGGTTATGGCTACTGCTAAGTCTGCTCAGCCGCAACAGGCCGTCCCTCGGGGCGGCCTTTTTGTCTGGGTGTTTCACTAAGGATCTCACATGTCCCCCGCCGTACCTCTGACCGAATTGCGCCAACTGCTGCCGCCGGGCCCCTTGCTGCTGGCCTACAGCGGCGGCCTGGACTCCCGGGTGCTGCTGGCCTGGCTGGTGGCCCTGCGGCATGCCTATCCGGGCTATTCCCTGCGGGCCGTGCATGTGCACCATGGTTTGAGTCAAAATGCCGATGCTTGGGCGGCCCACTGCCAGCAGATCTGTGACACCCATGCCGTGCCGCTGGAGGTGGTGCGGCTGCGGCTGACGTGTGGCCCGCGGCAGAGCCTGGAAGCGGTGGCGCGGCAGGCGCGCTATGGGGCCCTGGCAGCGCGGCTGGCCCCCGGTGAGCGTTTACTGACGGCGCATCACCAGGATGACCAGCTGGAGACCCTGCTGCTGGCGCTCAAACGCGGTGCGGGCCCGCGCGGCTGGCGGCCATGGGATTGCGGCAAGCCTTTGCCGGTGGCGAGCTGATCCGGCCCTTGCTGAGTCATGGCCGCGCCGAACTGGCGGCCTGGGCCAACGCGGCGGGCTTGAGCTGGATCGAGGATGAGAGCAACACGGATCAGGGCTTTGATCGCAACTTTCTGCGTCATGCCATAGTGCCCTTGCTGCAGGCGCGCTGGCCCGGCTTTGCCCAGGCGGCCAGCCGTTCGGCCCGTCTGTGTGCCGAGCAGGAGGCGCTGGCGGAGGAGATCGCCCGTGCCGATCTGGCGCTGTGCCGGGAGGACGGCGCCAGTTTGGCGCTGGCGCCGCTGGCGAGCCTCTCCGAGCCCCGGCGGCACAATCTGCTGCGTCACTGGCTGCGTCAACAAACCGGCGCCGTGCCCAGTGAAGTTCAGCTCCACCGCCTCTGGCCGCAGCTGGTCGAGGCCCAGCCCGATGCTACGCCGGCGCTGCAGTGGGCCGGCGGCACTCTGTATCGCTATGCCGATGCCTTGCATCAGGTCGCGCCGCAACCGGCTTTGCCGGCGGGCACCCGTTGTTTGACGGTGAACGGTCTGTGCCGGTTGCCGGCAGATCTGGGCTGGGCCGGCTTGCGCGTCTGCGTTCAAGGGGATTTGCGCTTGCCCGAGGCATCCGAGCCGGTCAGCCTGCGCTGGGGCCTGCCCGGTGGCAGCCGATTGCGCCCTCTGGGCCGGGGCGGTTCACGGCCGCTCAAAAAACTGTGGCAGGAGTTGGGGGTGGCCCCCTGGCTGCGAGGCCGCTGGCCTGTGCTGTATTACGGCGAGGTGCCGGTGGCGATCGCCGGCAAGCTGATCTGTGAGGCAGGCGCGCCTCGGTCAGGCGAGGCGCGGGCTGAACTCATCTGGGCGCCGCCAGGCGCTTAGCGCGGGCGGGCCTTATTGAGATAGAGCTGCTGATCGGCCAACTGGTAGAGGTTCTGAACATCCATCTCCGGCTGCCAGCAGGCGTGACCGAAGCTAAAGCCCACCTGCCAGGCGGATAGCTCGCTATCTTGCGCCAGCAGATGCTGCAGACGGCTGGCCACCCGGCTGGCGGCAAAGGGATCTGCCGGCTGCAGCAGCAGGGCAAACTCATCGCCGCCTAAGCGAAAGGCCAGATCCGTGCTGCGGATGGCCTGACTGGCCAGGCTGGCAAAACGGATCAGCACCCGATCCCCCACAGGGTGGCCGTGGGTGTCATTGATCTGTTTGAAGCGATCCAGATCCAGCAACAGCAACAGCAGGCCGTTGTCCTGCCGCTGGCTCAGATCTATGGCCCGGGCCAGGGATTCGTCGAAGCTGGCCCGGTTGCCGATGCCAGTCAAGTGATCCTGCCGGCTCAGCAGATCCATCTCCTCGATGCGCAGCAGCAGGCGCAACGGATAGATCAGTATCTGGTGCAGCTGTTGCAGCAGACGGTGGTGATGCTGTTGCAGGGGCGCAGTCAGGCCGTAGCACAGCTCGCCCATGTTGTGATTCAGGCGATCCTGCAGCGGGATCAGCAGCTGGATCTCGCCTTGAGGACCCTCTACCAGCGGCTGGGTTTGCCCGCGATGGCTGTATTCCAGGCGGCAAACCGGCAAGAAATTGACGACCCAGCCGGCAAAAGTTTGCAGCAGGCGCAGGGGGTCATCCTGGCCCATCAGGCTTTCCATCAGTTCGAGCCGTTCCAGGCTGGAGATGGCGCTAAAGCCGGTAAAACGGCCGATCGGCAGCTCGGGGGCCCGTCCATAGGCGGCAACCAGTTGAAGGCTCTCCATCCGACATCTCCACATTTTTTTGACGATATGCCGGTATACCGCAAAAGCCGTGCCAATCTATTTTTTGCTCGGATTTCTGGAGGGAAGGGCAGCGAACTGCGCTGAGGTACGCTGAAGTGCAGCGGCGTTGTACCGGTGACGAGCTGGTGGCCAGGTTTTTCCTGCGGCCGCGCGGTGCTCTCCCGCCGGTGGACGGCTAAGACGCCGCCGCCATAAAAAAAGGCCCGCGAGGGGCCTTTCTCACCGTCTGTGCTGTGTGGTCGAGGCTTAGCGCCCCAGACGGGCGAGAAGCTCGGCTACTATGGCGTCGATGGCCACCTCTTGCTTGCTGCCATCCCGGCGGGACTTGTATTCCACCACACCGTTGTCGATGCCCCGCTCGCCGATGACGATGGCGTGGGGAATGCCGATGAGCTCCATGTCGGCGAACATGACGCCCGGGCGCTCCTTGCGGTCATCGAACAGCACGTCCACCCCGGCGGCCTTGAGCTCGGCGTAGTAACGCTCGGCCAGCTCGGCGACCCGGTGGGACTTGTGCATGTTCATGGGGATGATGGCCACTTCGAACGGCGCTATGGCGTCCGGCCAGATGATACCGGCGGCGTCATTGTTCTGTTCGATGGCGGCGGCCACCAGGCGGGAGACGCCGATGCCGTAGCAGCCCATCTCCATCACGGTGGCCTTACCCTCTTCGTTCAGCACTGTGGCCTTCATGGCTTCGGAATACTTGGTACCCAGCTGGAAGATGTGGCCCACTTCGATGCCGCGCTTGAGCAGCAGGGTGCCCTGGCCACAGGGGCTGGGATCGCCTTCCACCACGTTGCGCAGATCGGCGACCTCGTAGCCCTGGATATCGCGCTCCCAGTTGGCACCGGTGAGGTGATGGCCGTTGAGGTTGGCACCGCAGACGAAGTCCGCCAGGTGGGCGGCGCTGCGATCCACGATCACCCGGCAGCTCAGCCCCTTGGGACCGATGGAGCCGGCGTCACAACCGGCGGCGGCCTGGATCTGGGCATCGTTGGCGAAGGTCAGCGGCTTGGCGACGCCAGGCTGCTTCTCGGCCTTCACCTCGTTGAGCTCGTGATCACCGCGCAGCACCAGGGCGATCACCGGCTGCTCACCGGCTTCGTCGGCTTCGCCCAGCACCAGCAGGGTCTTGGCCACCTGCTTGGCGTCCACCTTGAGGAAGGCACACACCTCGTCGATGGTATGGACATCGGGGGTGGCCACCTGGGTCAGGGCGGCGACGGGGGCCGGACGCTCACCGGCCGGCGCCAGGGCCTCGGCCATCTCGATGTTGGCGGCGTAATCGGAGCCGGTGGAGAAGGCGATCAAATCTTCGCCGCTGTCCGCCAGCACCTGGAACTCATGGGAGCCGGTGCCGCCGATGGAGCCGGTGTCGGCCTGCACCGGACGGAAATCCAGTCCCATGCGGCTGAAGGCGGCGCAGTAGGCGGCGTGCATCTTGCCGTAGGTCTCGACCAGGCTGGCCTTGTCGATGTGGAAGGAGTAGGCGTCCTTCATCAGGAACTCGCGGCCACGCATGATGCCGAAACGGGGGCGCACCTCGTCACGGAACTTGGTCTGGATCTGGTAGAGGTTCAGGGGCAGCTGCTTGTAGCTGCTGACCTCGTAACGCACCAGGTGGGTGATCACTTCCTCGTGGGTCGGGCCCAGCACGAAGGGACGGTTGTGGCGGTCGGTGAGGCGGCACAGCTCGGGGCCGTACTGCTCCCAGCGGCCGGACTCCTGCCACAGCTCGGCCGGTTGCACCACCGGCATGGAGATTTCCACCGCGCCGGCGTTGTTCATCTCTTCCCGCACTATGTTTTCAATCTTCTTGAGCACCCGCAGGCCGGTGGGCAGCCAGTTGTACAGGCCGGAGGCCAGCTTGCGGATCATGCCGGCCCGCAGCATCAGCTGGTGGCTGATCACTTCGGCGTCGGAGGGGGTTTCCTTGAGGGTGGAGAGCAGATATTGACTGGTACGCATATCCTTGGACCTTTGGGCGCCGCCACGGGCGATAGACTTAACAACAGAATGGCCGGAAATTCTAGCAGGCCAGGGTATTGGGCATAAAGGGGAAATTGCCGACGCGGGCGCCTGGGCCGTGAGTCGTCACTCACAGGACTGTGCTGTGCCGTCGGGGAGGCCGCCTGTGATATCCTGTGGCCGGTCGCTTAAGAGGGTTATCTCCATGCCGTATCTCGTTGATGTCCACAGCCATACTGTGGCCAGCACCCATGCCTACAGCACATTGCACGACTACCTGGCCGAGGCCAGGCGCAAGGGCATACGCCTGTTTGCCACCACGGATCATGGCCCGGCCATGGCCGACGCCCCCCATCCCTGGCACTTCATCAACCTGAAGGTGGTGCCTAGGCTGGTGGACGGCATCGGCATCCTCAGAGGCATGGAGGCCAACATCAAGAACCTGTTTGGCGAGACCGACTGCGACGAGCGGCTGCAGGCCTGTCTGGATATCGTGCTGGCGGGCTTTCACCAGCCGGTGTTTCCGCCCAGCAGCCAGGAGGATCACACCCGGGCCATGATCAATGCCATGCGCGGTGGCGTGGTGGACATCATCACCCATCCGGGCAATCCCAGCTTCCCCATCGACATGGAGGCGGTGGTGGCGGCGGCGGTCAAGTTCAACGTGGCGCTGGAGATCAACAACTCCTCCTTCTTGCAGTCCCGGGCGGGCAGCGAGGTCAATTGCCGGCGCATCGCCGAGCTGGCGCGGGAGCTGGGGGCCACCCTGGTGCTGGGCTCAGATGCCCACATCGCCTTCGATCTGGGCAATCACACCAAGGGGGAGGCCCTGCTGGCGGAGGTGGGCTTCCCGGAGGAGCGCCTGCTCAACCGCTCCCCCCGTGTGCTGCTGGACTTTCTGGAGTCTCGCGGCAAGCCACCCATCGCCGAGCTGGCGAACTTGTAAGGCCGTTAAAAACAACAAGGGGACCCTAGGGTCCCCTTGTCATTGCTGGGCGGCTAGTCCTGCAGCTCGCTGATCACCGCATACTGGGGATCCTCGGCCAGATCCACCTGCACCAGATTGCCGGCCCGGCGCAGCAGGCGGCGGCAGTCCGGGCTCAGGTGACGCAGTTGCAGCCGCTTGCCGGCTTGCTGATAGCGCTCCGCCAGGCTGTCGATGGCCTCGATGGCCGAGTGGTCACACACCCGGGAGTCGGCGAAGTCCAAGATCACCTGCTGGGGATCCTGCTGGGGGCTGAACAGCTCGCCGAAGCGGCGGCTGGAGGCGAAGAACAGGGGACCGCTCAGCCGGTAGACCAGGATCTCGCCCTCCTGGCAGCGCTGGGCGCGGATCTGGCGGGCGTTCTGCCAGGCAAACACCAGGGCCGACACGATGACGCCGGTGAACACCGCCAGGGCCAGATCGGTGAGCAGGGTCACCAGGGTCACCAGCAGGATGACGAAGGCATCCTGCTTGGGCACCTTGCCCATCATCTTGAAGCTGGCCCATTCGAAGGTGCCCAGCACCACCATAAACATGACCCCCACCAGGGCCGCCAGGGGGATCTGCTCGATGAGCGGCGCGCCGAACAGCACAAAACCCATCAGCAGCAGGGCGGCACTGATGCCGGAGAGGCGACCGCGCCCGCCGGATTCGATGTTGATCATGGACTGGCCTATCATGGCGCAGCCCCCCATGCCGCCAAACAGACCGTTGGTGACGTTAGCCAGCCCCTGGCCCAGGCACTCCCGGTCGCCGTTGCCCCGGTCGTGGGTCGATCTCGTCGATGAGGTTCAGGGTCAGCAGGCTCTCGATCAGGCCCACCGAGGCCAGGATCACCGCATAGGGCAGCACTATCTGCAGTGTCTCCAGGCTCCAGGGCACCTGGGGCAGGTGGAAGGCCGGCAGGCTGCCGGCCAGGCTGGCGCCGGCATCCCCCGTCATGCCGCGGACAAAATCGATGACGGTGCGGGTCTCCAGCCCGAGTCCCTGCACCAGTAGCGTGATGGTGAGGATGGCCACCAGGGAGGCGGGAATCGCGGTGGTGAGCTTGGGCAGGCCCCAGATGATCAGCATGGTGAGGGCCACCAGCCCCAGCATCAGGTAGAGATCCGGGCCGCCGAGCCAATGCAGCTGGCCGCTGGCATCCGGCACTTTGAACTGCCCCAGCTGGGCCAGGAAGATCACCAGGGCCAGGCCGTTGACGAAACCTATCATCACCGGGTAGGGCACCAGGCGGATAAACTTGCCCAGCTTGAGCAGGCCGGCACCCAGCTGCAGCAGGCCGGCCAGCAGCTCGACCAGGTGCGCGACGGTCTGAAAGATTTGATGCGCTCGACGTTGGAAAACGACCCGGCGACCGCGCGCGCCATGACCGAGCTTTCCGGCCGGGAGCGTGTCGCGCATGTTATCGACGGGATGAAGCGCGAAAACGCCGCGCTGCAAGACCCGAATATCCGGGCCGAGCGGTTCGTTGAACGCTGGCAGGAGCTACAGGGGCAGCGCCGGGAGCTTCGCGGCTGGCAACATGACGATGCCCGCGCCAAGGTTGAAAGCCAGATGAACGGCATGACCAAGAGCCTTGAGCGTGACCCGCAGGTAGATTCCATCCTGCGCAATCGCCGGCAGGAGCTTGGAATCGGGCAGGAGCTTCGCCGCGAGCAGACCATTGCCCGCGCGCTGCAAGATGAAATGACACGCGGCCACCGGCTTAGCCGGGGCATCGGCATGGAAAGGTAGGCACGGAGAACATGGCGGAGCTGGACGACGACAGGGAAGGAATCGAGCCGGAAGCACTGGACGAGGACGCCGGCGATCCGGCCGCCGCGTTCGACGCGCTACGGCGCACGATCGAGACGCAGGGCGCGCAGATCGGCGCGGAAATGACCGTGATGCGGCGCGGGCTGGAAGCGGCCTTTGACCAGCTCGAAAAGATCGAGCCGGCGCAGGACTACAAGCCCCAGCTCGCCCAGCTCGTGCAGGCGCTCGACAATGTTGCGGAGCGGATGCACGGCGTAGAGCAATGAGGTGGTCCCGGTTTCCGAGACAGGGGCATAAGGTGGATCGACCGATGAAAAGGACGATCCAGCATGAAGACACGCAGACGGTTCTCGGCCGAGTTCAAGGC
>JAJOIN010000032.1 GCA_021209335.1 Aeromonadaceae bacterium | reverse complement strand
TTAGCATCATTTCGGGCTCGGCTCGTTTGTCGTTTGGTTGGTTTAGCGATTGATCAGATCGCACAAACGACGCCGAGTTCCCTTCTTCCCCGGACAAGTGATCTACATTTCGGAACGGTTATTTAGTGCGGCGCAGCAGAGTTGCAGTGCCACCGGTTGGTCTGCCGTGGCCGGCGGTATCAGTTCCACTCAGATCACCGGCCTGACCTTCTTGCTGGATCCGGCCAGTGGCGCGACCGACACCGGCCAGCGCACCCTGGTGCTGACCATCACGGGCCAGCATAAACAGAACAGTCAGCTACAGCTGGAGCTTCAGCGTCGAGTGAGGTTGCGCAATGATCAGTTCTAGACCCGCTGCCGGATTTACCACCCTGACCATTACCCTGATAGTGGTGATACTGGTTACCGCCTTGAGCCTGATGACCGGCAAGATACTGATGGGCGAACAGCGGGTGGCTGCCAACGAGATGCGCTATCGCGCCGCGCTGGCCTCAGCCCAGGCCGGCCTGGATGAGGCCATTGCGCGGGTGGGGGCGGATCTGACCTTTCGCGGTCCGCTAACCCGCAACAGTGGCACCTTCTATTCCGTTACCTTTGACGCCGATCAGCAGATCCCGGTGGGCACAGGTCAGCTGCCCTTGTTGAGCCTCCGCTCTGTGGGCACCAGTGAGGATGGGGAAGGCCAGGTCATCCTGCATCAGCAGGTGGTGATCAGCGATGTGGTGGCTGGCACCCCAGATGCGCCCCTGACGGTGGCGGCAGGCATGGCGGTGGGGGGCAACTTTAACGTGGGCGCCAACCCCAACGGTGGCGGCAGCGGCGTGCCCCTGTCCATCTGGACCGATGGCAATGTGGAGCTCACCACGGGGTCAGGTAATACCTGCGGTCTGCAGGAATACTATGATGGCAACTGCAGCAGTGCCGCCTACAGCTCTGCGGGTAACAAGCAGGCAGACATTCTGGATAACGATACGGTGAACTTCCCCGCCGATTTGCTCAAATACGTGTTCGGGGTACCGGATACCGACGAGGGTATGGCGCAACTGGAGGAGCGGCTGGCCAAGCTGGGGCGGGTGCCCTTGACCGGTTGTACTTCTCTCAACACCAGCTCATCCGGTTTTTACATCGTGGATGGCAGTTGCTCCGGTGGCAGCATGGGCAGCCGGGATCACCCTGTGGTGGTATTGGTGCGCAATGGGGATCTCACCATCAATGCCAACAGTGAGATCTATGGCATGGTCTTCACCTACGACAAGGTGCCGGGTGATGCCAACACCTACGACGTCAAGCTCAACGGTGGCGCCACTGTCTACGGTGCCCTCATCGCCAACCATAAGCTGGGCACGGCCAACGGGACCTACAATGCGGTCTACGACGCCGAGACGCTGCAGAACATTCAAGACGGTCAAGAGTTTTCCTACGTGGCCAGAGTGCCTGGCAGCTGGCGTGACTGGGATTAAGAGGAAGCAATGATGAACAGGGCGAATCGGCAAACAGGATTTGGCCTCATCGAGGTCATGGTGGCCTTTGTGGTTATCGCGGTCAGTGCGGCGGCGTTGATCAAGCTGCAGAGTCTCTATCTTAGAAGTGAGGGGGAGGCGGGTAGCCGGGAGAATGCCATCCTGCTGGCACAAAGCAAGCTGGACGATCTGCGGGTATTTGACACACTGACGACCACCAGTGGCCAACTGGCTTATCAGGATATCGGTGACAATAGCGGCGGTCAGCTCAATGCCGGGAGTCATACCCTGGGGCTGACGACGTTCACCTTGTCGTGGGATGTGACGGATCGGTTCTTGACCACACCGGCCGGTGCCTTGCCTGAGTTCAAGGATGTGATTGTCAGTGTGGCCTGGACCGATCGTGAGGGGCAAGGCCGCAGCCTGGCGCTGGCCGGGGTGATCGCTCCGCAACAGACTACCGACAAGGAGCTGATGACGGGCTCCGGCGGCTCTGGCGAGTCCCCGCAGGTCACCTATACCCCTGGGGTGGCGCCGGACGTGGTGGCCATCACCATAGACGTGGCGCAGGGGGTCAAGCAGGAAACCACCAAGCCGCTGCCCAAGGTCTCCAACAGTGGTGGCAGCATTCAGGTGCAGTTTGAGACGGTGACCTACGACCAACAGAGCAGCAAGCAGGTGCTGGCGGACTCTCTGACCCTCTCTTGCGAGTGCTCGCTTAATGGCACCGCCAAGCGGCAACTGCCGGCCAAGCCGGTGGCGGTTAACAATGGTCTGCTGTATTGGCAGGAGGGCAGCTACAAAAACAAGGCCACAGGCGCCTCCAACAGCAATCAGCAGTCTGATCTGTGTGACATCTGCTGCGAGGATCATTTTGATGGAGGTAGCAGCTCGGGGACCGAGTTTGCTGACTACTTCAACCCGCTCAACCGCTCACCGGCCAAGTACAAGTATGCGGGCACTACCTTGACGGCGGTGACCAGTGGCCCTTACCTGGATGCCTGTCGCCTGTTGCGCATCAATGGCTACTACAAGCCGATGCCAGACTGGAATTTGCTGCAACTGGTGGTGGTCAGTTCCGAATTTCTCAGCGACAGCAATAACCAGCAGAGCTACCAAAATTACGTCAAGTACGTGGTGAAGAGCTACGTGGATTGGCAGAAGGACACCCTGAACTGGCCGTCTGGCATAGGTTCGACCTTCAGCGTGTCGAACTTCCCCACCTGGCTGGCCACCAATGCCGTCAGTGGCGGGGATACCAGCACCGCCTTGGTGCGATCCGCCGGTAGTACGCCCTTACAGCTGATTGCCCGGGGTATCTTTGTGGATTTTATGTCGGCGGACTGGCTGGCGACCGTGGATACCTCGGCAGAGAACTTTCTCACCAAGGTGCCATTTTACGACATCAACATGACCATGCTGGCGCGTTGGAGTGTCAGCAGCACTGTGACCATGCCCAAGTCGTTGGACAGTTATCTGACCGTCTCCAGCGAGCTGATCAAGACACTGGACAGTGACGTGGCCGACTATTATGGCGTCTATCGCCGCGGCTATACCACGCCCCTGCTGGAAACCAAGAACACCAGTGGCAATGAGCAGGCGTTGCAGGTGAATGCGGTGGCCTACCAGGCCAACTCCGGCATCTCGCCCTTCCAGGACAATAAGGCCGAG
Source organism: Aeromonadaceae bacterium (assembly GCA_021209335.1). Lineage (GTDB taxonomy): Bacteria > Pseudomonadota > Gammaproteobacteria > Enterobacterales > Aeromonadaceae > Pseudaeromonas. Next base: position 23,315 of record JAJOIN010000032.1, on the reverse strand, counting down.
TGGCCGGTGGCTGTCTATGACAGCGCCAATCAGGTGACCGGCTCACTGAGCTTCACCATCAAGGATAAGATCATAGAGGATGATCAGGTGTCCGTGTCCGCCAAGCTGTTTTGTTATGCCCTTTCGAATAAGGGAGCTTCAGAGGGGTTAGAGGGGTGTGCTACTAATGGCAAAAACAAGACCTTCGATCTCATCACGGCGAGCTTTACCAATGGCTCCAACTGTAGCCTGGGTGGTGCCATCGCTAACTCTTATCGGCCGATCACCTGTAACGTCACCAAGGGTAAGACCTTGAGTGTGACCACCAGTAATACGCCCGCCAGCTACACTGTCTCGCCGATGACGCTGACCAAGGCCGTGCCGGCAGATCAGAGTGGTCCCCTGTTCGCCGGTTGCATCTATGTCTATGACCCCGGAATCACATCAACCCAGCTGCCGGCTTGTACGCAATAGCGGCGCTAGAGGATCCGTCTCGCAATCGGGCCCGCATCGCTGGTGCGGGCCCCTCTCTTTCATTATGATAAGTCCCTGATCCATTCGCCTAAGCCTCCTCGGGGAGGGTTGGGCAAAGCGGTGTCCGGGCAGCATGGATGGCCTGATAACCGCCACAGACAATTGCTGGCAAGGAGAAAAGCATGAAGAAAATTGAAGCCATCATTAAGCCCTTCAAGCTGGATGATGTTCGTGAGGCGCTGGGTGAGATTGGCATCAGTGGCATGACGGTGTCCGAGGTTAAGGGCTTTGGTCGTCAAAAGGGGCACACCGAGCTGTACCGTGGTGCCGAATACGTCGTCGACTTCCTGCCCAAGGTGAAGCTGGAACTGGTGGTCAATGACGACGATGTGGAGCGCAGCATCGAAGCTATCACCAAGAGTGCCCACACCGGCAAGATCGGCGATGGCAAGATATTCGTCACCGCTGTAGAACGTATTGTCCGTATCCGCACCGGCGAAGAGAACGAAGAAGCCATCTAGGCCGTGGTGATGCTAAGCCAGGGGCCGATTGTCGGCCCCTTGTTATTTGTCTGCAGGAGAGCAAGGTGAAACATCTGTTGTTGCTGTTGGGGTCTTTCTGGCTGGTGGCTTGTAGTAATACCACGCCACCCAGCAATCAGGAGGATATCTGTGCCATCTTCCGACAGAAAGGGGGTTGGCTGGAGGCGGCACAAGACATGACAGAGCGCTGGGGCACGCCACTGCAGATCCCCATGGCCATGATGTATCAGGAATCCAGCTTCCGGCATGATGCCAGGCCGCCGATGCGCTATTTTCTGTTTATTCCCATTGGCCGGCCCAGCACCGCCTTTGGTTACGCTCAGGTCAAGGATGAGACCTGGGATGATTACACCAGGGAGGTCGGGCGCTGGTTTGCCTCCCGGGATAATTTTGCCGATGCCATCGACTTCATGGGCTGGTATACCGCCAAGACCCAGAAGGTCAATGGTATCTCCAAGTGGGATGCCTATAACCAGTATCTCAACTACCACGAAGGCTGGGGCGGTTATCGTCGCGGGACTTACAAGAGCAAGGCCTGGCTAATGCAGACGGCCCGTAAGGTGGATGAACGGGCGCGACGTTATGGTGCCCAGTATCGCCAATGCAAAGATGACCTGTAAAATGGTGCCCTGACTGCCACTCCTAGGAGAAAGCCAATGCCGTTGCTAGATAGTTTTACCGTTGATCACACTCGCATGCAGGCGCCAGCGGTGCGGGTTGCCAAGAGCATGACCACGCCCCACGGCGATGCCATTACCGTCTTTGATCTGCGTTTTTGCCGTCCGAATCAGGAGCTGCTCAGCGAGAAGGGTATCCATACCCTGGAACATCTGTTTGCCGGCTTTATGCGGGATCATCTGAACGGGGATGGGGTGGAGATCATTGATATCTCTCCCATGGGCTGTCGTACCGGTTTTTACATGAGCCTGATTGGCCAGCCAGACGAGGCCCGCGTGGCGGCCGCCTGGACTCAAGCCATGGAGGATGTGTTGCGGGTGACGGATCAGGCGGCCATCCCTGAACTGAATGAATACCAGTGCGGCACCTTTGTCATGCACTCGCTGGCAGAGGCACAGCAGATTGCCCGTCAGGTGCTGGCACGCGGCGTCGGCGTCAATCAAAATGCTGAACTGGCCCTGCCGGCTGACAAGCTGGCCACCCTTTGAGAACAAGGAACAGGTAATGAGTCAGAACTTGCAGGATTGGCGTGAAGAGACAGATGCCATCATAGAAGAGCTATTGGCTGATGGCAGCAACCCTGAAGCGGTCTACACCATAGAGCACCATTTTGCCTGCCAGGATTTCAATCGGTTGGAGAAGTTGGCGGTGGAGCTGTTCAAGCTGGGATTTGAGCTGACCGACGCCGAGGAGATGGAGTTGGATGATGGCTCGCCCATCTTTTGCTGTGATGCCGTGTCGGAAGGGGCCTTGGTGGCGGAGCGGATCCTGGATGAGATAGGCCAACTGCTGCCGGTGTGTGCTCGCTTTGGCGTGGATTACGACGGCTGGGGTACCTTCTTCGAGGAGTAATATCCCAGGGGGAGTTCGCAGATTGGCAAGGTGCAAATGGCGACATTTGCACCTTGCTTCATTTGGGGCAAGCCGAGTCAGCTGGCTGGGGGCCGCAACAGGCTCAGTTGTTGTTGCCAGCGCGCTTCGTCCGCCTGTTGTGGCATGATGAGGGTCCACCAGCGGGGGCCACAGACCACGGTGGCGCGGTACTCCCCCTCGGCTTGGTCCAGCACGAAGCTGGCTCCCAGATCGCTGCAGGTGGCCTGCAGTTGGCAGTTGGCCAGTTCAAAGTCCATCATCGCCTCCTCGCCCTTGGCGTTGTCGGTTGCTTGACGCTCATCGATCTCCAAGCATGTTTCTTGCCATCTTGTATAAAACAAGACCGCTGCGGGGCAGCGGTCTTGTTCTTGAGTAAGACGGTTGTCGGGATCAGCCTTGGCGGCCGGCAAACACGACCAGTACCTTGTCATTGTCTTTTTGACGGACAAAGGCATAAGGCTTGTCGCTGATCTTCTGATGGCTGCCAGTGGCAATGGCCGGATGGGCCTGGCGGAATTGGCCCAATTTCTGCCAGTGCGCCACCAACTCGGCCTTCTCACCGCTGGCCAGCTCGCTCCAGTTCATATCCGAGCGGATCGCCTGATCGAACACACCGCCATCCTTCATCAAGCCACGGCCAGATTCATCACCGTAGTAGATTTGCACGCCGCCAGGCAGCAGCATCAAGCCGTTGGCGGCGCGCCGCTGCAGTGCCACATCCTGGTAGTCGCCGAAGAACAGCTTGGTATCGTGGGAGGATATGTAGCTCAGCACATTGAAGTTCGGATCCTTGTTGATGGTACCGGCATACTTGACATAGGTCGCCTCGGCCTTGCTCAAACACTGGGCAAACTCCAGGGCATCCCGTTGATAGTCAAAGTTGATCAGAGAATCCATGCCGTTATCGAACCAGAAGTCCTTGGCCATGCCATGATCCCAGACTTCACCGACCATGAAGAAGGGGGCATCGTCGATTTTCTTGTCGGGGTTGGCGGCTCGCCACTCCTTGAGGGCTTCTGTACCGGCGGCCTTCAGCTTGGCCCAGGCCTGGGGTTCCACGTGCTTGACCGTGTCACCGCGGAAACCATCAATCCCAAACTTACGCACCCAGTCGCTATGCCATTTCACCAGATAGTCCACCACGGTGGCATTGGGCAGCGACTTGGCGTTGGTATCGGCCTTATGCTTGAGGAAATAGGGCAGATCCACGTACTTGGTCGACTCGGTCTTGAAGTCCGGCAGCCCTCCTACGGAGCCGGTGATATCACCGGTACCGGGTGCCGAATAGCCAGGCAGCTCGGCACGCACCCAATCTGGCCCCCACCATTTGACCCAGTCAGGAGACTGGTAGTTGAAGAACTGGGAGACACTGCCCCAGCCTTCGTACTTGCCTTTCGGGCGCCAATCGGCCCAGCGTGCCGGCAGGTTCTGGGTGTTTTGCGCCAGACTCTCCAGCCCGACATCTTGCAGATCCGCCAGGGTGGCGTAACCGGCGTGGTTCATGACCACATCCAGCAGGATGCGGATGCCGCGCTTGTGGGCTTCATCCACCATGGTTTGCAGCGCAGCTTCATCACCATAGTTGGGATCTATCTTGGTGAAATCCAGCGCCCAATAGCCGTGATAGGCATAGAAGGGGAAGCTGCTGTCGGCTCCGCCGCCGATATAGCCATGCACCTGTTCCACCATGGGGGTGATCCAGATGGCGTTTATGCCCAAGTCCTTGAGGTAATCGAGTTTTTCAGTGATCCCCTTGAAATCGCCACCGTGCCAGGTGCCAATTTCATCCTTGCCATCTTTTTGCCGGCCGAAGGAGTTGTCATTGCTGGGATCACCGTTGTTGAACCGATCGGTGAGCATGAAATAGACGATGGCGTTGTCCCAGCTGAAGGCGACCTTGGCAGCGGGCTTGGCTTCTTCGAGTAGCAATATGCCCTCGCTTTGCGGGGCCGGGGTCATGGTGATCTTGCCGCCGGTGACCTTGGCGGTCTGGCCTGAGTAGGCGTCACGCAACAGGGTGCCATTGGGCCAGGTCTTGGCCACGTTGACGGTGACGGGCTTGCCATCCCAGCTGGCACAATCGACGGCCGGCGGTTGACGCTTGAATGCGCCCTTTTTGGTAGCACGCAACACCTTGAGGGTCGGGGCGTTCGGGTTGCCATTGTCCAGGGTGAAGTCATAGTCACCGGCCAGCAGAACCCGCAGTTGGAAATGACCGTCTTTGGCGCAGGCGCTCATGACGTTAGGAGTACCAAAAGGTAATGGCTTGTTGGCCTCCGGCCCGAAGGTGGTGCCACACGCTTGTGCCTTATCGGCAATCTGGATCTGATAGGTGCCCTTCTCCAGGCGGGTGGTCACTTTAAACTGAGCACTGCCTGAGGGTTGCAGACGCAAGGCATCGCTGACGGCCTGTTGGTCAATCTTCAGATACAGTGGGGTATCGGCCAAGGAGGCGGACTGGGCCGGCAGCGCCAACATGGCGCCCAACGTCATCGCTGACAAGGTCTTGAGCTTAAACATGAGAGGATCCTGGTTGCGGCGAAAGGCCCATTCTAGAAGGCTCTCAGGCACCCTTCATGGTCAATCTATCAAAATGTGAACTCCATTCAGATGGTTACGTTTTCATGTGTTCCCGGCGCCGGCTGCCAGCCATAAGGAAAACCTCTGTTGCGGCCACGCATTTGGGCTGGAACCTGCTAGACCCAAGAGAGGGCAGAAAAAAGGAGTGGGCGTCATGAGCTGGGGCCGGGTAGGCAGCCGTCTCTGCCTCTGGTGGTGGCTGTCAATCAGCTGCTTTTGTCCAGCGGCGACGACGCAGTTTCTCGCCTGGCCACTGTCTGGGCCGCCGCCCTTGAGCCCCGCTCTCTGGTTGACCTTGCCGACCGGGCCTGTACCCGGGATGGTCACACTTGTCCCCATTATGCCCCCCGCTTTGCCTGTGGTGGCGCAAACCTGGCAGCTGACGCCGGCTCCTGAGGGCTGGTCTTGGCGTCGGGCCAGACCTGAGCTGAATCTGCGCACCGAGTTTGGTTATACCTCGCTGCGCATTCAGGGGGATAGGGTGAAGCTGCGCGTTGAGAGTCTGGATCGTACTCAACAATGGCAACTCTATCTGTCGAAGGAGCAGATCCGGATGGAATATCGGTGGCGCTTTTAATAAAAAAAGGCGACCAGATGGTCGCCTAAGTTGGGGTCTTTACGGTGTTGTCATGACGAGTCGGACCAAAGGCCCGGACACCGTCAAAGACCATGATACGCTTTTTGTAAAGCTTGAAAACATTTTCATCGCCGTGCTGCGGCTGGCGTATCATCCGGTCGGTCGCGTCATAGCAGCCGATCCACGCGGCACAGAATCATGAGTCCCAACAGGGCGAACAGCAGGGCGGCCAGACCATGCACCAGTCTCAGAGGGATGGCCTTGGCGGCTTTTTCCCCCAGGTAGACGACAGGCACATTGGCCAGCAGCATGCCGACCGTGGTGCCTGCAACCACGGCCATCATGTCGGCATATTGGGCGGCCAGGGCGACGGTGGCGAGTTGGGTCTTGTCGCCCATCTCGGCAAAAAAGAAGGCGATCAGGGTGGCGGAGAAGACCCCCCAGCGCCCCTTGATCCGGGCCTCGTCCTCATCCAGTTTGTCCGGGATCAGGGTCCACGCTGCCATCAGCAAGAAGGAGATACCCAGGCACCAGCGTAATGTCTCCGGTCCCAGCAGGGCGGTCAGCGCCTGGCCGACGGCGCCGGCTAGAGCGTGGTTGAGCAAGGTGGCGACCAGAATACCCATGACGATGGGCAGTGGGCGGCGAAAGCGGGCCGCCAGCACCAGGGCGAGCAGTTGGGTCTTGTCGCCCATTTCGGCCAGAGCGACGATCCCGGTGGGAACCAAAAAAGCATCCATAGTGTTTTATCCTGGCCGGAAAAACCAAAGACCAAGCCACCACCCCGGCCACAAATCGGTGGTGTCATGGTCAAAGGTCTTGCCAAACCAGTGTCGCGAATACCATGGCCTGTGGGCCAAGTCTGTTGATATTCGCCCCGCGGGGCGTGCCCGGCGCGGGAGGCTACTCCCCAGTGACGGGCGCTAATGTACCCAGAGTGACGCTGGCTGTCCAGCCTGGCGGCTCAAGGCTGTTTCTTGCCTTTGTCGTGGCCCTTGCCAGGGTTATTGCCGCTGTTCAGGCTGCGGTTATAGTGGTCGCGGTATTTCTTGTCATACGCCTGGCAATTGAGGGTGAGGCGAACCTCGCCGAGGCTGAGATCCAGGCAGTTGTGCTGCCACCAGCTGTACTCCCTGTCATCCCAGTGGGCGGAGGGGATGCCATCGGGTTGCCAACTGCCTGGTGGTTGGCGACCTTTGTTGTCAGGTGCGGCGGTGGCGGCCGTCAGGCTGCTCAACAACAGCAGACAGCTCAGTCTGGGTAGGTTTTTCATCTGGGATTCTCCTTGATAGGGCGGCGGCATCAGGCCGTAGGTGGCGGAGGTTAGCCCGGTCTGGCGGCCATGTGCTCGGGCATTAACTATTTTTATCATGGTCGTTGTGGCCTGGCTTGGCGAGGCCCATGCCCTCTGCCACAATGCGCCCCGTGCTCGCCGTGACATGGTGTTGGGGTTTTCCATGCAGTTACTTTGGTTACGTTTACGTGTGCTGGTTGTTCTTTGTCTGGTTGTCAGTGGTGTTCGGGTGCAGGCTCAGCCAGTTGAGGCCTATCTCCCCTGGTTTGACCGGGAGGTGGAGGCGATATTCGATCAGTTTGACATTCCCGGCGCGGCGCTGGCCGTGGTGGCCAACGGCAAGGTGGTTTATGTCAAGACCCTGGGGGTTGGCCGCGTGGACAAGCGCAATCCGGTGGATCGACACACTGTGTTTCGCATCGCCTCCGTCTCCAAGACGTTTACTGCTGTGCTGGCCGGTTTGGCCGCCCAGCAGGGCCAGATCCGCTGGCAGGATCCACTGAGTCGCTATCTGTCGGGGTTTCGTCTGCGCTATGACGGCAACCGCCGCCTGACGCTGCGACACGTTCTCTCCCACACCAGCGGGCTACCGCACAACGCCAATGACAACTTGCTGGAGGCGGGACAACCTTATGCCACTGTGCTCAACAAGCTGCAGCAGCTCAAACCCAGTTGCGCCATGGGCGGGTGTTTTGGTTATCAGAACATCCTCTACTCCACCATGGGCGATGTGTTGAGCAAGGCGACGGGCCGCCCTTTTACCAGTCTGCTGATCCATCAGATTTTCCGGCCGCTGGGGATGCAGGATGCTGGCAGCAGTCGCTGGCATCTGCTCAACAATCCCAACCATGCCATGGCCCATGTGTTGGGCAAGGGCGGTTGGCGGGTGCGTCCCCTGACTCAGCCTTACTATGAAGTGTTGCCTGCGGCGGGTATCAATGCGTCGATTGACGACATGAGCAAATACCTGCTGGCGGTGATGGGACATAGACCGGATGTGATTCCGCCTCAGGTGATGGCCCAGCTGACCCGGCCCATAGTGGCCTCGCCCAAGGAGGGCTGGACTTCCAAATGGCGGCAGACTCGGGTCAAGCGGCCCATGTATGGCCTGGGGTGGCGGATCTTCCAGTATGACGGCAAATATCCCATGGTCTTCCATGCCGGTGGCCTGTCAGGCGTGCGGGCGCGTCTGGGCTTTTTGCCACAGCAGGATGTGGGCCTGGTGATGCTGTGGAACGCCAACGACTCCCGTCCCGAGGTGCTGATGCCCATGCTGTTTGATAAGGTGCTGGGGCTGCCTGCGGTATCGTATCTGGATAAGAACAGCCGCTCCTTGGTGGCGCGTCACTGAGCCGGCGGTGGCTTAATGCTGGGCTCGCGGCAGTGTTGCAGCAAAAACTCCTCGTCGCTGGGGGAGAGGTCAAAGCGCAGGGCCGCCTCCTCGATGGCGCAGAGATCATGGCGGTGTTGATCGCTTAACCAGCGGATGGCATTGATCAGATTTTGTCCTCTTGGCTGGAGCCAGCAGCTGCTCATACGCCGCCTCCTTCGCGCTTTGGCCTTCTTTGGTTATAGCGGTTCTGGCGGCGATTTGCCTGGCGTCAGGAGGAGGTGAGGCGCAGGCGACTGCGTCTGTGGGAGAGCAAGGCAATGGGGGTGACGGCTAGCAGTAGCAATAACACCAGGCGCCAGATCCCCAACTGGCTGATCTGCGTCATGATGCCAGTCTGGGGCTGGGCTGGTCCCGCCACCAGGGTCGCCAGATCCGTCTTGCTGCGCGGATCCTGGGGCCGTATCTCCTCATAGCGTTTGCCGGGATTGAACTGCACCTGGTTGAGCAGCTCCTGCAACAGGGACTGGCGGTCGTCCAGCCGGTGGTGATCCGTGATGAGGCGAAAATGCAGGCGTCCCGTCCGTCCCAGCAGCAGGGCGGAAACATGCGCGGCCAGGCCTACCTGTTCCTCCCCCCTAAGCTGGAACATGTCGGCCGCCCAGATAAGCTGGTGGCGTTCAGCATTGTAGCGCGGTGGCGTCAACCAGCCGGCAATCTGCAGACGGGGATCCTGCTCGCCGAGTCTGGCGTTGCGTTGCTGGGTGTTGTATCGCAATCGCGCCAGCAGGTTATCGGCATCCAGGCCTGCCGTATCGCCCGGGATAAAGCCATCCTGGTACAGCCGCACCCGTATCATCCAATCCTGATCCTGCTTATCCGACAAGATAAGCCCATGCAGTTGGCTGTCGCCCTGCTGGCCTATGGCCTGTAACCAGCGTGCTGCCTCCGGTTGGGGTATGTATTCGTAGCCGGAAGGCAGGTGCAAGGTGGCTTGGTCCTCGAATTTGAGTACGACGGGGCCATGGAGGGCGGCCTGTTGCGTCTGTTGCCACAGATTGTCCAGCGAGGGGTATTCTGCGGCAGACAAGGTGCCGGCCGTCAGCAGCATCAGGGCAATCACTCGGGCAAACATGGACTCTCCGGGCAAAATAAAACGGAGCATACCCAAAGCCTTAGGGAACCTTCGACCCTGGCGCCGCTTTTTTGCCCAGAAGCATGATCCGCTTCACCCTGAGCCGATTTCAGGCCAGCACGTCACCGACAAAATAGGCCAGACAGGCCAGCAGTATGGAAAAAACCAGATTTAGACGCAGCCCTACGCGCATCATCTCCCGCTGCCGGATGAGGCCGCTGGCAAACACGATGGCATTGGGTGGCGTCGCGACCGGTAGCATGAAGGCGCAACTGGCGCCCACGGCAATCAGCACCGCCATCACCACGGGGGAGACCTGCAAGGGCACTGCCACCGAGATAAACAGCGGGATCAGCAAGGCGGCGGTGGCGGTATTGGAGGTCAACTCGGTGAGAAACACCACGAAGGCGGCCAGGAGCAGCAAGATGGCGAAGGGATGGGCCCCCTGTAGCGCCAGGGCGATCTGGTCGGCCAGGAAGGCACTGGTGCCGGTTTGACTCAGCACGGCCGACAGGGTCAGGCCGCCGCCAAACAGCAGCAGTATCCCCCAGTCGGTGGCTTGATTAATGTCCTGCCAACGGGCCACACCACTGACGGCGACGGCGACCACCGCCAGCAAGGCGATGAGGGAGTCAAACTGGGCGATGCCGCCCAGCCAGCCGGACAGGGGGGCGGAGAAGATCCAGCCCAGCACCGTCAGGGCAAAGATGAGCAGGGTCAGCCGTCGACCTGAGGTCCAGACCAGGGGGGTCTGTTCCAACTCGAAGCGTACCTTGAGCCTGGGCTTGAGTCCCCACCACAGCAGCAGTATCGCCACCGGCCATAGCAGTACCACTACCGGCAGACCGAACAGCAACCAGTCGGTGAAGCTCATGCCCAGTTGGGCGGCGGCGATGGCATTGGGCGGGCTGCCCACCAGGGTGCCGATGCCGCCTATGCTGGCGCTGTAGGCGACGCCCAGCAATAAGAACACCAGCGTTGGCCTGTCCTGCTCGGGATCCAGCCGATGGGCTAGCCCCATGGCCAGGGGCATCATCATGGCGGTAGTGGCGGTGTTGCTGATCCACATGGACAAGCCGGCACTGATGAGAAATAGCAGCAGGGCGCCCAGGTCCAGGCGGCCACGGGCCAGCAGCAGTACCCGCTGCGCCAGCAGGGTGTCCAGTCCCTGGTGGGCCAGGGCGGCGGCCAGGGTGAAACCACCGAGAAACAGATAGAGGATGGGGTTGGCAAACTCGCTCAGGGCTTCTTTTAGGGGGAAGACCCCTAAGAGCACGGCCAGCACAGGTACCAAGAGGGCTGTGATGGTGAGGGGGATGGCCTCGGTGAGCCACAGCAGGCCTATGGTCACCAGTATGGCCAGCCCGCTGTTGATCTCAACAGTAAACGGCAGGCCGACCCTCAGTCCCAGCAGCAGCACCATGGCCAGGCCAAACAGTGGCAGGTGCAGGGGCGTGCTCCGGGCGTCCTCCATGCCGGGGGCTTGTTCCTCTTTTACGGGCGGCAAGACCATGCTGGGATGTCCTTATTGTCGGAACCGTTCCACCACGTTGCTGAGCCGCTGCGAGCTGTCATGCAAGTGGCTGCTGGCTTGCAGGGTGCGTTGGGCTTGGTGCTGAATTTCGGTGGCCACCGACTTGATATCCACCAGGTTATGGCTGATGTCCTCTACGGCGGCGGTCTGCTGCTCGGCGGCGGTGGCGATCTGCTGGTTCATGCCGTGGATATCGCTGATGGCTTCACCGATCTGCCTCAGCATCTGGCCGGCCTGGGTGACGCGCGCCACCCCTTGGCTGCCTAGTTGCTGGCTACTGCTGATGGCCTGTACCGCATCCTGGGTGCTGCCGAGGATCTGCTCGATGATCTTGTTGATCTCGGCGGTAGAGTCGGCGGTACGGCGGGCCAGGGTGCGTACCTCGTCTGCCACCACGGCAAAGCCGCGGCCCTGTTCGCCGGCGCGGGCGGCCTCAATGGCGGCATTGAGCGCCAGCAGGTTGGTTTGTTCGGCGATGGTCTGGATCACCTCCAGCACGGTACTGATGCGGCGACTCTCCTCACTCAGCCGCCGGATGACGCCGGCGCTTTGATCGATCTCCTGACTCATCTGGCTGATGGTGGCGATGGTCTGCTGCATGATGCCGTCGCCTTCCCGGGAGGCTTGATCCGCCCGATCTGCCGCATCGGCGGCGTGAGCGGCATTGTCCGCCACGTTCTGGGCGGTGGCGGTCATCTCGTGCATGGCGGTGGCCACCATGTCGGTGCGGCTGAGCTGATCCTGAGTGCCATGGGTCAGCTGGCTGGCGATGCTGCCCAGGGTCAGGCTGTTATGTTCCAGCTCATCGTGGCTTAGCTGCAGTTGCTCCAGGGTTTCCTGCAAGAAACCCTGCAGGCGGTTGGCGGCGCTCGTTAGCTGGCCCAGCTCGTCCTGACGCTTGAGTTGCAGGGGCGGTACTATTTCCCCCTGGCTGAGGCGGCTGAGGTAAGCGGTCAGCCGTTGCATGGGGATCACCACCTGGCGGTTAAGCAACCAGAGGCTGACGAGGACGATGGCGATGGAGGCCAGCAGCAGCAGTCCCAGGCCCAGCTGAACCATGGTATCGGCGCTTTGCTGGCTTTGCTGACTCTGGTTCATGGCCTGCCGATGCAGCCTGTCCACTAACTGACTCATCTGCTCGCTGGCCGCCCTGTCTATGCCCTTGACCGCCTTGTCGCCGGCATAAGGATCGGCACCGGCGGCCTCAAATTCGGCCTTGCCTCGCCGGTAGGCCTGCCCCAGGGCGCCATGCTCCTGGCGCAGAGTGGCCACCGCCTGAGCCAAGCCCGGATCCTGCAGCTGACCGGCCAGCGTGGCCAGGGCTTGCAGCTTGTCATCCACCTTGGCTTCTTGCTCTTCAAACTGGGCCCAGTATTTTTGCAGGCTGGCCGCATCTTTGCCTCGCAGCAGGACATTTTTCCACTCCTGCACCTGTATCTTGAATTGCAGGTTGGCCTCATCGACCAGGGAGGCGGCGGCCATGGGGCCCTGCAGCAACTGCTGGTAGGCGGTCAGCTCCCGGCTGAGAAAGCGTTGCCCCAGCAGGGCGACCAGCAAGAGCAGCAAGAGGCTCACCCCCAGCAGGGTCAGCAGTTGGGTGCGCAGCGAACGAAAGGTGGGCATGGGGAAATTCTCCTTGCAAGGCGGGCCGACCCACATAACTCCTGCCAGTGTAGTGCATCGGATGTCGGCCGGGGCCAATAAACGACACCCCCGCCAAAAGCGAGGGTGTCGTGGTTCACAGCTGGGATTACAGGCTGGCGATGGTGGCCTGCTGCTCCTTGAGCTTGTCCAGTTGCAGGCGGTAGTCCGCCAGCTTCTCCCGCTCCTTGGCGATCACCGCCTCGGGGGCCTTGGCCACGAAGGCCTGGTTGCCCAGTTTGCTTTCGATGCGGCCGCACTCCTGGATCAGCTTGGCCACTTCTTTCTCCAGGCGAGCCAGCTCGGCGGCCTTGTCGATGAGGCCAGCCATAGGGATGAGCAGCTCGGTGGCACCGATGAGCTTGGTGACCGACACGGGCGCGGCATCCCCTGCGCCCAGCACAGTGATGGACTCCAGCTTGGCCAGGGCCTTGAGGCTGGCTTCGTTGGTGGTGGCGCGCCGGGCGTCCTGGGCATCAGCCTTGAGCAGCACGGTCAGCGGCACGCTGGGGGCCACGTTCATCTCGGCGCGGATGTTGCGGATGCTGATGATGAACTGCTTGACCCACTCCTGATCCGCCAGGGCAACCTCGTCGAGCTTGCTGTCATCCACCTGGGGATAGGCTTGCAGCATCAGGCTGTCGCCTTCCTTGAAGCCGACACCGGCCAGTGGCGCGACGTTTTGCCAGATCTCCTCGGTGATGAAGGGCATCAGCGGGTGGGCCAGGCGCAGCAGGGTTTCCAGTACCGTCACCAGGGTGTGACGGGTGGCTTGCTGCTGGGCCGGGGTGCCGTGCCATAGCACCGGCTTGGTCAGCTCCAGATACCAGTCGCAGAACTGGTTCCATATGAACTCGTACAGACTGGCGGCCACCTGGTCGAAGCGGTAGCTCTCCATGGCCTGGGTCAGCTCGCGGATGGTCAGCTGCAGCTGGGCCTGGATCCAGCGATCCGCCAGGCTGTAGTCGGCGGTTGCCGCCGGACTGCAGTCGTGTTCCTGGGTGTTCATCAGCACATAGCGGCTGGCGTTCCACAGCTTGTTGCAGAAGTTGCGGTAGCCATCCAGGCGCTTCATGTCCCAGTTGATGTCCCGGCCTGTGCTGGCCAGGGCCGCCAGGGTGAAGCGCAGGGCATCGGTGCCGTGGGCCTCGATCCCCTCGGGGAACTGCTTTTCGGTGCGCTTGGCAATCTTCTCGGCCAATTGGGGCTGCATCATGTTGCCGGTGCGCTTGTCCAGCAGGCTGTCCAGGCTGATGCCGTCGATCATGTCCAGCGGATCCAAGACGTTGCCCTTGGACTTGGACATCTTCTGGCCCTCTTCATCCCGGATCAGGCCGGTGACGTAGACGGTCTTGAAGGGCACCTGGGGTGAGCCATCTTCGTGCTTCATGAAGTGCATGGTCATCATGATCATGCGCGCCACCCAGAAGAAGATGATGTCAAAACCGGTGACCAGCACATCGGTGGGGTGGAAGGTGCGCAGATCCGGGGTCTGCTCCGGCCAGCCCAGGGTGGAGAAGGTCCACAGGGCGGAGCTGAACCAGGTATCCAGCACGTCTTCGTCCTGACGTAGGGGCAGATCGGCGGGCAGCTGATACTTGGCGCGCACCTCGGCCTCGTTGCGGGCCACGTAGACCTTGCCGGTCTCGTCATACCAGGCGGGGATGCGGTGACCCCACCACAGCTGACGGGAGACACACCAGTCCTGAATGTCGCGCATCCAGGAGAAGTACATGTTCTCGTACTGCTTGGGCACAAACTGGATGCGACCGTCTTCCACCGCCTCGATGGCGGGCTTGGCCAGCACGCCGGCCCGCACGTACCACTGGTCGGTGAGCATGGGTTCGATGGGCACGCCGCCGCGATCACCGTAAGGCTGCTGCAGCACGTGCTCCTTGGTCTCCTCCAGCAGACCCAGCTGTTCCAGATCCGCCAGCACGGCCTTACGGGCGGCATAACGTTCCAGACCGGCATACTGGGCCGGCAGGGTGGCGTCGTAGGCGGTGCTGGGGTGGCCGCTGGAGTCAAACACCTCGGCCTGGGCGCGGATGTGGGCGTCCAGGGTGAAGATGTTGATCATCGGCAGGGCGTGGCGCTTGCCCACCTCATGGTCGTTGAAGTCGTGGGCCGGGGTGATCTTCACGCAGCCGGTGCCCTTTTCCATGTCAGCATGCTCGTCACCGACGATGGGGATGCGGCGGCCTACCAACGGCAGCTCGATAAACTGGCCGATCAACGCCTTGTAGCGGGGATCTTCCGGGTTCACCGCCACCGCGGTGTCGCCCAGCATGGTTTCCGGACGGGTGGTGGCTACCACCAGGTAATGCTTGCCTTCCTTGGTCTGGGCGCCGTCGGCCAGGGGGTAGCGCAGGTGCCACATGTGCCCCTTCACTTCCTTGTTCTCCACTTCCAGATCGGAGATGGCGGTGTGCAGCTTGGGATCCCAGTTCACCAGGCGCTTGCCGCGGTACATCAGATCCTCGTCATACAGGCGGACAAACACCTCCTGCACGGCGCGGGAGAGACCCGGATCCATGGTGAAGCGTTCGCGATCCCAGTCCACCGAGGTGCCCAGGCGGCGCATCTGCCGGGTGATGGTACCGCCAGACTCTTCCTTCCACTGCCAGATCTTGTCGATGAAGGCATCACGGCCGTAGTCGTGACGGCTCTTGCCCTCTTCGGCGGCGATCTTGCGCTCCACCACCATCTGGGTGGCGATACCGGCGTGGTCGGTTCCGGCCTGCCACAGGGTGTTCTTGCCCAGCATGCGCTGGTAGCGGATCAGGGCATCCATGATGGTCTGCTGGAAGGCGTGGCCCATGTGCAGGCTGCCGGTGACGTTCGGCGGCGGTATCATGATGCAGTAGTTGCCCTGACGGCTGTCACCGCTGGGCTTGAAGTAGCCCTGCGACTCCCAATGTTGATAGAGCGCCTGTTCGACGGCGCTGGGGTTGAAGGTCTTTTCCATGCTAATCCTGTCTCTTGGGGCGGGAGGTCAGTCGGGCTGAACCATCTCCAGCGTGAAGCCGGCGGCGCGATACTGCTTGTAACGCTCTCGGGCCAGCTGTTTAAGGGATTCTTCTGCGGGAACGAAATCTATCACCTGAGGGAAGCGTCCTGCAAATGCCGGTGCCTGCGGTTGCAGGTTGATGAGCAGGTTGCGCGGGCGGCGGGGCGGCTGATGGCCTATCTCCACCGGGGCCTGCTGGGCGCCGGCTTCCTCCTGCAGGGCGTGGGGCACGAAGCTGTCCGGGTCCTGCTGCCAGAGGGTTTCGTCCAGCCAGTGGGCCTGGGTTTCGTCCCGGGCCAGTATAAACACCGTCTGGCCGGCCCGATACGCCTGGGTAGCCAGCAGACAAGCCAGCCTGGCATCGGCCAGGCTGGTGGTATCGGCAAGGATGTGAAACTGTGCCTGTTGCATGAGACTCCTTGGGCTTAGGCGGCGGTTGCCGCCGTTACTCCTCGGTACCGTCCTCGGCCCGGCCCAGCAGGAACTGGGTCAGCAGGGGCACGGGACGACCGGTGGCGCCCTTCTCCTTGCCGGATTTCCAGGCGGTGCCGGCAATGTCCAGGTGGGCCCAGTTGTACTTCTTGGCAAAGCGCGACAAGAAGGCGGCGGCGGTGATGGCGCCACCGGGGCGACCGCCCACATTGGTCATGTCGGCAAACGGGCTCTCCAGCTGCTCCTGGTATTCGTCCCACAGGGGCAGGCGCCAGGCCTTGTCACCGGCCAGATCCCCGGCTCCCAGCAGCTCGTGGGCCAAGGGGTTGTGGTTGGCCAAGAGCCCGGTGGTGTGATGACCCAGGGCGATGACGCAGGCGCCGGTGAGGGTGGCTATGTCCACCACGCACTCGGGCTCGAAGCGATCGGCATAGGTCAGCACATCGCACAGCACCAGCCGGCCTTCGGCATCGGTATTGAGCACTTCGATGGTCTGGCCGGACATGGAGGTGAGGATGTCACCCGGGCGATAGGCCTTGCCGTCGGGCATGTTCTCGGCCCCGGCCAGGATACCCACCACGTTGATGGGCAGTTTGAGGGCGGAGAGGGCATGGAAGGTGCCCAGCACGGCGGCGGCGCCGCCCATGTCGTACTTCATCTCGTCCATGCCATCGGCGGGCTTTAAGGAGATACCGCCGGCATCGAAGGTCAGTCCCTTGCCGATCAGCACGATCGGCTTGGCGCTGGGATGGCCCTTGTATTCCATCACCGACATCATGGCCTCATTGTCCGAGCCACGGGCCACCGCCAGGTAGGAGTGCATGCCCAGCTCGGCCATCTGCTGCTCGCCGATCACCTTGGTGGTGATGTTGGGGCAGGCGTCCGCCAGGCGGCGCGCCTGGGAGGCCAGGTAGGCAGGGGTGCAGATGTTGGGCGGCATGTTGCCCACGTCACGGCAGACCTTGACCCCTTGCGCCACGGCCAGACCATGCTGGATCGCCTTCTCACCCAACGGCAGCTCGCGGCGGGACGGTACGTTGAATACCAGCTTGCGCAGCGGGCGGCGCACCTCGGCCTTGTTGGTCTTGAACTGATCGAAGCTGTAGAGGCCGGCCTGGGTGGTCTCGATGGCTTGCCGCACCTTCCAGTAGGTGTCGCGGCCCTTGACGTGCAGTTCGGTGAGGAAACAGACCGCTTCCATGGAGCCGGTTTCGTTCAGGGTATTGATGGTCTTTTGGACGATTTGCTTGAACTGGCGCTCATCCAGCTCCCGCTCCTTGCCACAGCCCACCAGCAGCACCCGTTCGGACAGCACACCCGGTACCTGGTGCAGCAGCAGCATCTGGCCGGGTTTACCCTCCAGATCGCCACGACGCAGCAAAGAGCTGAGGTAGCCGTCGCTGATCCTATCCAGCTGTTCCGCCACCGGAGAGAGGCGACGGGGCTCAAAAACGCCTACCACGATACAGGCGCTGCGCTGTTTCTCCGGGCTGCCGCTTTTTACGCTGAACTCCATGAATACTCCTCGGTCTTGCAGACAACGGAGGCGCTTTGGCTGATAATGTGGCCACCGCCAGTTGCGCATCCCTTGACGCAGTGGATGGGTAAATTTTGCTAAATTGGCAAAAATCTATTTTTCGCCCGTATTTTTTAGCGTTTTCACTAAAGTTACAAGTTTTCCCAGAGGCCAGCGTGATCGTCTTCCGGTATCTGTTCAAAGAAACCCTCAAAACTCAGCTGTCGGTGCTGTTAATTCTGCTGCTGATCTTCATGAGTCAGAATTTCATCCGGGTGCTGTCCAAGGCGGTCAAGGGCTCGATTCCCACTCAGCTGGTGACCGAGCTGATGATGTTGAACGTGCCGAACATGGCGCTACTTATGCTGCCGATAAGCCTATTTATTGGGATTTTATTCGCCCATGGCCGGCTGTACGCCGAGAGCGAGATGACGGTGCTCAAGGCCCTGGGACTGGGACCGCGTTACATCATGAGCACGGCCCTGCTGCTGGCCCTGCTCACCGGTCTTCTTGCCATCGGTAACACCTTCTGGCTGGCGCCTTGGGCGCAGCGGCAACAGATAGATCTGCTGGAGCGGGCCAAGCGGGATCCAGCCTTCACCGCCATTGAGGAGGGGCGCTTCTTGTCCCTCAATGGCGGCAAGTTGGTGGTCTATGTCGATGAGCTCAAGGACAAGGGCACGGATCTGGAGCGCATCTTTGTGTTACAGCAGGCTACCGAGCGGCAGGGGCCGGCCATAGTGGTGGCTGAGCGTGGTCGCCTGAGCAGTGATGACAAGGGCTTGCGTTGGGTCACCTTGCAAAACGGCCATCGCTATGCGGCGCCGCTGGCCGGGGATGGTTTTACTATCTCGTCATTTGCTCAGTACAGTGCCTGGATCCCGCTGGGCCAGGAAGAGCAGGATGCCCGGCAGGAAGTGTCCAGCCTCGACTGGCCTGCCTTGACCAAGAGCGAGGATCCCAAGGCGTTGAGTGAGCGCCAGTGGCGTATCTCGCTGCCCATCTCCATCCTGGTGCTGACCTTGATAGTGGTGCCCCTGGCCCAGGTCAATCCGCGCCAGGGGCGCTATGCCAAGCTGCTGCCGGCCATTTTGCTCTACTTGAGCTATTACCTCTTGCTCTCCGCCGGACGCTCTGCGCTGGAGCGCGGCACACTGCCCGCCATGCCGGGGCTCTTCATTGTGCCGCTGCTCTATCTTCTGCTGTTTGCCATGCCGCTCAACCTGGGCGGAACACGCTGGTGGCAGGCATTGCGCCTGCGGGTCAAGGGAGGGGCGTGCGCATGATCTACGGTATTTTGGATCGTTATGTCGGACGCAGTGTGGTGCTGGCCATCTTGCTCTGCACCCTGACCCTCTCCGGGCTCTCTGTGCTGATCAAGTTCGTTGAACAGTTGCGTCAGGTGGGCGAGGGCAACTATGACGCCTTGCAGGCCCTGCTCTATGTCCTCATCGGCTTGCCTCAGCATCTGGTGCTCTTCTTCCCCATGGGCGCCTTGCTCGGCGGCGTCATTGGCTTGGGGCAGCTGGCCCAGAGCAGCGAGCTGGTGGTGTTGCAGGCGGCGGGTCGCTCCCGGCTCAATATCGTCACCGCCGTACTCAAGACGGTGCTGCCTGTGATGCTGCTCTTTTTGCTGTTGGGGGAGTATGGCGTGCCCTATACCGAACTCAAGGCCAAGGAGTTGAAAGCCAATGCCGTCTCGGGAGGGCAGATCACTGCCTCGTCCTACGGTGTCTGGGCCCGAGAGGGCAACGACTTTGTTCACGTTGGCGTGGTGTACCGGGACGGTAGTCTGGCCAAGGTCACCCGCTATCAGTTTGGCGAGGGGCAGGATCTCAAGAAGGTCACCCGGGCGGCCTCCGCCCATTACGAGCAGGGCCACTGGCGTCTGGAGCAGGTGGAAGAGACCCGCTTCTCCCTACCCGAGGCGATCCATACGGTACATTTTGACCAAGCCCGCTGGGACAGTGAGCTGACCCCCAAGAAGCTGGGGGTGGTGGCCATCTCGCCGGATGAGCTCTCCGCCAAGGGCTTGTATGACTACGTCCGTTATCTCAAGAGCAACGGCCAGAATGCCGATCGCTACGAGTTGGCCCTGTGGCGCAAGGCGGCGGCCCCGCTGGCCGTCATCGCCATGATGTTGCTGGCCGCCAGTACCGTGTTCGGCCCCCTGCGTTCGGTCTCCATGGGGGCGCGTATCATGATGGGGGTGATTCTGGGCTTCCTGTTCTATGTGGTGAACGAGGTGCTGGGGCCCTTCAGCCTGGTGTACCAGGTCCCTGCCGTGGTGGGAGCCTTTGTCCCCAGTCTGCTCTTCTTGGCCATCGCCGTGAAGATGCTCAGGCGGCGGGCTTAGCCTCGCTGCCATTCTCCACCACCATCTCGCTCTCCGCCCAGATGTCCTGAAAGGCACGACGCTGATGATCGAAGGGCGCCAGCAGGTTGCCCAGACCGAAGGCGGCGGTAAACAGCCGGATCAGCCCCTGGGCCAGGCCAAGCCGCTGGCCATCCGGTCGCTGCAGCCGCAGGTGCCAGGGCTTCATGCCGGGAGTCTGACCGGTGCGACACCAAAACCAGAGGTAATAGCCGCACAGCACCAGCCCCAGATAGACGCTGTAGAGCGTCTGGTGTGATAACCAGTCCCCCAGGCTGCTCTCGCCTGTCTTTACCAGTCCGATGAGCTGCAGCAGCCAGGCCAGGCCATAGCCTAAAACGCCGGCCAGCAGCAGTAGCGCGCCGGCCAGCAGGGCATCCAAAAGCCAGGCTCCCAGACGGCGGAACAGACCGGTCACCGGATAGCGACGGGGTTGGGCGGACGGGGTTGGGGTAGGGCGTGTGGTCTTGGATCGGGCCATGAAAACTCTCCTGCGAACATGGGAGCGCCATTCTACCCAAGCTGAGGCAATCGCCCAGCCCTGTTTCGTTGATTTATTCGGCAGTTGCGACACGGAACATGAAAAAACCATTGCGCCCAGAAGGCGGCTTTGTATAATCGCCAGCCATCAGGCACCCGGGTTTTCCCAGGTCGCTTGGCCCGGGTGGCGAAATCGGTAGACGCAGCGGATTCAAAATCCGCCGGGTAAAACCGTGTCGGTTCGAGTCCGACCCCGGGCACCACATTACCGTTTCATGACGTATCGTGAAACATCAGAAACCCGCATGGCTTAAGGCTTTGCGGGTTTTTTGTTATTCCCTGCCGTATCATATAGACTCACCACATACCCCCTTTTCTGGGGGTAGTTCTGGGGGTATCAAACGGAAGGGGGTAGAAAAATACCCCCAATGGCTGTCAGCCCGCACCGGGCCTGACTTCGCGCCATGTCGAGACATACCCCCACAGCATTGCAAGTACCCCCAATTCAGAGCAGGGAGATACCCCCATGCCATTAACCGATACCGCCGCCAGGCAAGCCAAGTTCACCGGCAAGCAGCAGAAGCTGTCCGATGACAAGGGGCTCTATCTGCTGGTCAACGCATCCGGCAAGTATTGGCGTCTCAAGTACCGCATCGCAGGAAAAGAGAAGGCGTTAGCGCTGGGCGTCTATCCAGAGGTTTCGCTCAAGGAGGCACGGGTCAAACGGGATGAGGCGCGCAAGCTGATTGCCGAGGGCGTGGATCCGGGGGTGACTCGCAAGCAAGAGAAGATTGCCAGGTTGGCCGCCAGTGAAAATAGTCTGGAATCCCTAGCCCGTGAGTGGCACCAGGCCCAGCTTGCCCGGTGGAGCATGGGCCACGCAGCCAGAGTCATGGAATCACTGGAGGCCGATGTATTCCCAGATCTAGGGCGTCTGCCAGTGGCAGAACTGACAGCCCCATTGCTGCTGGATGTTTTACGCAAGATTGAGCGCCGGGGGGCGACAGAGACCGCGGGGCGGGTACTTCAGCGAGTTGGTGCCGTGATGCGCTATGCCATCCAGACCGGGCGGGCCAGCTACAACCCCACCAATGATCTGCGCGGTGCCTTAACAGCGGCCAAGGTTGAACACAGACCCGCGCTGCCTCGTTCCGAACTGCCCGAGTTTTTCCGCCGCCTGGCGGCAGAGCCATTACACCCGGCCACCCGGCTGGCCTTTCGCCTGTTGATCCTGACTATGACCCGCCCTGGCGAGATCCGCTTTGCTCGCTGGGATGAGTTTGACCTGGAGCGGGCCGAGTGGCGCATCCCTGCCGAGCGCATGAAGATGCGAACTGAGCACCTTGTCCCCCTGTCACGCCAGGCCATGGCCGTGCTGGAGGGCCTGAAGCCCCTTACCGGCCATGTGGCACTGCTGTTCCCCAGCCAGACCACCAGCCAGAAGCCCATCAGCGAAAACACCCTCTGCTATGCCATGGGGCGCATGGGATACAAGGGTATTGCCACCCCCCACGGCTTCCGCGCCCTGGCCTCCACCGTGATGAACGAGGAAGGCTTTGATCCGGATGTGATAGAACGCCAGCTGGCTCATGCCGAACGTAACAAGGTGCGGGCCGCCTACCACCGGGCGGAGTACCTGGACGACCGGCGCAAACTGCTCCAGTGGTGGGCTGATTATCTGGATTCACAAGAGGGCGGGAACGTGCGCCCGGTGAACTTCAATCGAGCTAGTTGAAACATAATGAGCTGACTGGTATTGCAATATATAAGCCGTAGCGTTAGGATTCTCTAACCATAGGGAAAATCCCCTATGAGACATATAACCCGCCATAGTGCGGGTTTTTTTGTACCTAAAATCAACCCGGCCTCTGTGCCGGGTTTTTTATTTGGAGATTCATTCCATGCAAGAAAAAATACCCGCAACTGGTTTTATGCGTCTGTCGCAAATACTTCCAAATCCCAAGGCTGGCCATAGAGGGATTGTGCCCGTTTCCACTGCAACTCTGTGGCGCTGGGTATCATCCGGTAAGTTCCCGAAGCCTGTCAAATTGTCCGAAAGGGTTACTGTCTGGAGGGTAGAAGATATCCGGGCATGGATGGATGCCCAAGGCAAAGCAGCATAGGGAGGGCGGATCATGAATAAAACAAAGGCCGCACCGCAGAGCGGCACGACCCAAAACATGCAGACCGAGCATAGCATCACCCCAATCCGTATCGCCACCAAGTTGGAGCTAGTGGCTATCCGCTTGCTGGAGAATGGACTGGACGGAATTAGCGCCCTTTCATCTCTAGCGAGAGACCACGATCTGAACCCGCGCAATTCAGTGAGTATTCTTCGCAATAGGCACGGGGTTGCCATTCAAAGTGAATACTTCGACCACCAGCACAGCGGAGGCGGCATCGCCAAAATGAAACGCTACTGGCTGGCCGACCGCAACCAAGCCAGCAAGCTGGCCGAACTGGTGAACATGAAGCGCAAGAAAAGGGGGGCTGAACCTTTGAGCCGGGAGCAGATTACCCACTACCTGGCCGCCATCCCTGCCAGCGAACAGCCGAAACCAGCCGCCTAAGAGGGGACCACGAATGATGATTTTCAACGATGGGCGTACCGCCCAGGGCGAATCTTTGCCCAAAATCAGCCAAAGGATAGCCGGAGCACTTGCCGAGCTGGTGCCGCTGCATGAGCAGCGGATAGGCGGGGATCTGGTTCAGGCTGTGAATGGGCGGGAGCTTCACGGCTTCCTTGAGATAGGCCGGGACTACAGCAACTGGATGAAGGATCGGATAGCCGAGTACGACTTTATCGAGGGGTTGGATTTCATCCGTGTAAGGAAGTTTGATTCGCCAATTTTGGCGAACCAAAGAC
>JAJOIN010000073.1 GCA_021209335.1 Aeromonadaceae bacterium | reverse complement strand
GGGCTCTTGGCCCCGCGCTCCCGGGCCAGCTGGCCACAGACGGCAGCACTGTCGCCCCAGGGCAGCCGGCGCAGCTCGGGGGCCAGCTCGTTGTCATTGGGCAGGTACAAGAAGGACGGCAGGGCATCCCGGGCCTCCAGTTGCCCCGGCGCCACCAGCTGTATGATGGGGAACAGCTCGGGGCTGGCCCCCGGCTCACCCAGCGCCAGCGCTGCCACCACGCAGTGGGTGGTGCCCAGATCGATGCCGACCGCGTATTTGGCCTGACTCATACTTCCACCTCCGCCGGGGCCAGCACGCTGGCGTCATAGCCGGGCAGGGTCTGGGGCAGCTGGATGGCGCTGGCCTGCCAGCCCTTGTGCAGCAGGGTGCCGTTGAAGGGTCCCTGACCGCTGACGTTGCCCACCAGGCGGTAACGCTGGCTGTCAAAGCCCGCCGGCAGGCTGATGGCCTGCCCTTCGCCCACCTGGGCGACCGGGGCCAGGGTCACGTGTTCGCGGATCACCTTGCCCAACCCCTGGTGCACCACCCGAGCGGCGGCGCCGATCTGGGCGTCGTCAAAACCGGTGAGATCCTCCTGGATGAAGTCCAGCAGGCGCCCCTGCTGTTGCAGCAGGGCCAGCAGCTGCAGGGCACGATCGATCTGAGGGGCGGCCGCCGCCACAGGCGTCGGCACCACCGAAGCTGGCACCGGCTCGGCCGCCACGGCCTGGGACGCCAGCAGACGCTGGGCGGCCTGGGCATTGAACAGGACGTGCAGGGAGAGCCGCAGGCGGCCAAACAGGCTTACAGACATAGGTATTTCCCGTGTGTCGTTGAATCGATGGGCAGGGGGAACAACCGGATGGGCCGGTTCCCTGATTAGCAGTGGCTGAAATGTATCACACTCTGGCGGGGCACCCAAGACGGGCGCCGCGGGCCTGGCCTAAGGGTAAGCCCGCCGCTCAGATCACAGCAAAAAGAAGGCGGCCCGCAGGCCGCCTAGGGAGGGCATCGGCCTTACAGGGCGCCGCGGGTTTCGCGCTTGTGCTCGATACGACCGGCCAGCACCTCTTCCCAACTCATCAGCGGGGACTTGGCCTGATAGCCGGCGAAGGCCTGATAGACGGTATGGATCTTCTCGCCACTGCTCTGGCCCTTGAAGTCACTCTTCTCCAGGTAGAGCATGTCGACGAGCTCGTTCCACACCATGCCCTCGGGCAGCGGGATCAGCTCGCAGCCAAACTCCCCCAGGTTGACCTGGGCCGGCTTGGGCAGATTTGCGACAAAAAAGATCAACTTGGTATCAGCCGCGACATCCTGACCGTAGAGGGCGAAGAACAGCGGCAGGTTGGCCGCATCGTCCAGCAGACCGGCCACCAGGGCCAGCTTGTCGGCACCGGCCAGCATGACCACCGCCTTCAACACCGCCTCCGGCGGCAGGCGCCGACCGGCGTCATCCGCCACTTCGCCCTGTTTGAGCACCAGTTCCCCCCGGTAGCCGGTCAGCCCGGCGGCGGCGGGCTCTTTGAAGTTCATATTCAGCAGCAGGCCGTTCTTTTCGTAGGTATCCAGCAACATGGGTCATCCTCCATTGATTGATGCTGACCCGCTTCTGCAAGGATGACGCCAACCTGCCAGCGCGCCCTAGCCCTCCTGGATCAGCTGCTCATGCAGCAGCTGAATGCGATCCCGCAGGGCGGCGGCTTGCTCGAACTCCAGGTTGCGGGCGTGCTCGTACATCTGCCCTTCGAGCTGCTTGATCTGCTTGGCCAGGGACTCGGGACTCTCGGGCTGATAGAAGGCGGCGGACTCGGCCACCTGGCGCCGCAGCGATTCCTGGGTCGGAGCGCTGCCGGCGACCTGCATCACATCGACGATCCGCTTCTTGAGCGCTTGCGGCACTATGCCGTTGGCGGCGTTGAACGCCTCCTGCTTGGCCCGCCGCCGCTCCGTCTCGCCGATGGCCGCCCGCATGGAGTCGGTGATGCGATCGGCATACAGTATGGCCTTGCCGTTCAAGTTACGGGCCGCCCGGCCTATGGTCTGGATCAGCGAGCGGGTGGAGCGCAGGAAGCCCTCCTTGTCCGCATCCAGGATCGCCACCAGGGACACCTCGGGCATGTCCAACCCCTCCCGCAGCAGGTTGATCCCCACCAGCACGTCGAACTTGCCCAGCCGCAGATCGCGGATGATCTCCACCCGCTCCACCGTGTCCACGTCCGAGTGCAGGTAGCGCACCCGCACCCCATGCTCCTCCAGGTATTCGGTGAGATCCTCGGCCATCCGTTTGGTGAGGGTGGTGATCAGCACCCGCTCGTCCAGCTGGGCCCGGGCGCGGATCTCGGAGAGCACATCGTCCACCTGGCTGGCCACCGGCCGTACCTCGATGACGGGATCCAGCAGGCCGGTGGGCCGCACCACCTGCTCCACCACCTCGCCGGCGGACTTCTCCAGCTCGTAGTTGGCCGGGGTGGCCGAGACATAGATGGTCTGGGGCTGCAGGGACTCGAACTCATCGAACTTGAGCGGCCGGTTGTCCAAGGCCGAGGGCAGGCGAAAGCCGTACTCCACCAGCGTCTCCTTGCGGGAGCGGTCGCCTTTATACATGGCCCCCAGCTGCGGCACGGTGACATGGGATTCGTCGATGATCAGCAGGCCGTCCGCCGGCAGGTAGTCGAACAGGGTGGGCGGCGGCTCCCCGGGGGCCCGGCCGGAGAGGTAGCGGGAATAGTTCTCGATGCCCGAGCAATAACCCAGCTCCTGGATCATCTCAATGTCGAACTGGGTGCGCTGGGTCAGCCGCTGCTCTTCCACCAGCTTGTTGGCGGCCAGCAGTTGGGTCCGGCGGTCCACCAGCTCCACCTTGATCTGCTCGATGGCGTTCAGCAACGTCTCCCGCGGGGTGACATAGTGGCTCTTGGGGAAGATGGTGAAGCGCGGCACCTGCTTCTCCACCGCCCCGGTCAGGGGGTCGAACAGCGACAATCGCTCCACCTCCTCATCGAACAGCTCCACCCGCAGGGCCAGCTTGTCCGACTCGGCGGGGTAGATGTCGATCACCTCCCCCCGCACCCGAAAAGTCGCCCGGGCGAAGGCGGCATCGTTACGGCTGTACTGCAGCTCCGCCAACCGGCGCAAGATCTCCCGCTGGTTGATGATGTCCCCCTGGCGCAGGTGCAGCATCATGCTCAGATAGGCTTGCGGATCCCCCAGGCCGTAGATGGCGGACACGGAGGCGACGATCACCACATCCCGCCGCTCCATCAGCGCCTTGGTGGCGGAGAGGCGCATCTGCTCTATGTGCTCGTTGATGGCCGAGTCCTTCTCGATGAAGGTGTCGGTGCTGGGCACATAGGCTTCGGGCTGGTAGTAGTCGTAGTAGGAGACGAAGTACTCCACCGCATTATTGGGGAAGAACTCCCGCATCTCGCCGTAGAGCTGGGCCGCCAACGTCTTGTTGTGAGCCAGTATCATGGTGGGCCGGTTGAGCTTGGCGATGACATTGGCCATGGTGAAGGTCTTGCCCGAGCCCGTGACCCCCAGCAGGGTCTGATGGGCCAGGCCGTCTTCGAGCCCCTCGCTTAACCGGGCGATGGCCTGGGGCTGATCGCCCCCCGGGGCAAACTGACTCACCAGCTCAAACGGCTTGCTCATGACATCTCCTGACTGTGGTCCGACACGGACAGTCCGGCATTTTAGCCCCGCCCACCGCCGGGATCATCCACAAGATTCTTGCTCCGCAGGGCAGTTTTGTGCGCCAAGGGTAAAAAGCCCGACTTTTTAGCCAGTTGCTCTCTTGACCCTGGCCGGGGCCCGCGGCTATCATCTGCCCCCTGCCTGCGCTTCCCCCGTAGTTCAGTCGGTAGAACGGCGGACTGTTAATCCGTATGTCACTGGTTCGAGTCCAGTCGGGGGAGCCAATACGGCCAGAGTTTATCGCCCTTCTCCAGCCCAGTTATCCACGAATTTTATCCTGTTGCGCCAAAACAATGCACAATGGCGGTCTTGCTGTTTCTGTCACTCAATGAGATTTAACAGGCCTGTAGCATTTGCCGACCACATCTTCAAGTCATTGATTTATCGTAATTTTATATTTGCAACTCTTTTGCTCAATTCAAGCACAAAGCCTTGTGCCATGCGGCTTTGCGGCCGTTTTCTATAAATAGCCCACACCGTTATCCACAGAAATAGTGGATAAGTGCCACCAAGCCTGCTGCCGCTAGGCTTGCAGCGCTTGTGCATAACCAGCGGCGGGATGCGCCCCTGACGTGACACGGTTTTTCCACCCCCCGCGACCTGAGGCGGCGCCCGGCTGTTTTTTCAACAAGCTGCACCACAACGGCGAGCCAGGCACACTAGGCACGGCCCCTTTTGTCGCAAAACGCCGAGTTTCAGCCGGCAATCAGGTGAAAAAAAAGGCATTAGCCAGCCATGTTCACACCAGAGGGCCACAAAGCCGCCTGGCCCCCTGTCGGGTTGACAGCCAAAGGCGCTATGAGTAACATGCGCCTCGCCTTGCAGAGCACTGCCAGGCACCTCGCTTCCTCCGTAGTTCAGTCGGTAGAACGGCGGACTGTTAATCCGTATGTCACTGGTTCGAGTCCAGTCGGAGGAGCCACTTATCGCACAAAGGGCCGCATTTTGCGGCCCTTTGGCATTTCCGACCCCGGCATCAAACCGGATTGGGCTGCGCCTCGGCTTCCTGCGCCAACACGCGGGCTCTGGCCTGCAGCATGCTGCGGGTGATCAGCACCACCCCCTGCTCGCTGCGGTGGAAGAAGCGGCCATCCGCCTGGGCATCCTCCCCCACCACCAGGCCGGCGGGGATCTCGCAACGCTTGTCGATGATCACCCGCTTCAAGCGACAACCCCGGTTGATCACCACATCGGGAAACACCACCGCCTGCTCCAGATGACAGCCCGAGTGCACCCGCACCCCGGTGAACAGCACCGAATCCTGAATATGGGAGCCGCTGACGATACAGCCACCGGAGAACACCGAGTTTTTGGTACTGCCGGATTGGCCCGTATAGTCCTGCACGAACTTGGCCGGCGGCAGCTGCTTCTGGTTGGTCCAGATAGGCCAGTGTTCATCGTACAAGTCCAGCTCGGGGATCACCGAGGCCAAGTCCATGTTAGCGGCCCAGAAGGAGTCCACCGTGCCCACATCCCGCCAGTAGCAGGCATCGCTGCTGCCCCGATTGCGCACACAGGACTGGCTGAAGTCATGGGCATAGGCCTGACCGGCCTGCACCACCGCTGGAATGATGTCCCGACCAAAGTCGCGACAAGAGTTAGGATCCTGCTGATCCGCCTCCAGCATCGCATACAAAAAGCGCGCATCGAACACATAGATGCCCATGGAGGCCAGGCAGGTATCCGGCCGCCCCGGCAAGGAGGGGGGCTCGACAGGCTTCTCGACAAAGTCGGTGATCCGTCCCTCCTCATCCACCTGCATGACCCCCAGGGCACTGGCTTGCTCCTTGGGCACCTCGATGCAGGCCACGGTCACCGGATTGCCCCGTCGCACATGATCCAGCAGCAGGTTGGCGTAATCCATCTTGTAGACATGATCCCCCGCCAGCACCAGCACGTACTTGGGGCCGTAATCTCGCACTATGTCCATGTTCTGGTAGACGGCATCGGCGGTGCCACGGTACCAGTTCACCTCGTCCACCCGCTGCTGGGCTGGCAGCAGGTCGATAAACTCGTTCATCTCGTAACGCAGGAAAGACCAGCCGGCCTGAATATGGCGCAGCAGGCTGTGGGACTTGTATTGCGTCACCACCCCCACCCGGTAGATCCCCGAATTGATGCAGTTGGAGAGCGCGAAATCTATGATGCGAAACTTGCCGCCGAAATGCACCGCCGGCTTGGCGCGCGTGTCGGTCAGCTGCATCAGGCGACTGCCCCGCCCGCCAGCCAGCACCAGAGCCATGGTCTGCTGTATGGCCTCCCGGGCCATGCCCAGCCCATTAGTATCAATCTTTGCCAAATCGAGTTTCCTTATCTCTTGTAACAACCCCAGGCCGGCTGCTTTGGCCGGTCAGCCTCTATCATCCCTGCTTATGCCGCGCCGCACTGTCGCCCCTGTCACGAAAGCGATTTCAGTTGCACCGGGTTAACTTGTTCGTCGAATATGGCTAACATTTTTCACGATCTATAAATGGTCAAAAAGCAGCTTATCCATTATTTTTGTAGCCTTAATGACCGATTAGCACCGCTCGTCACCACCACAGGATCCTTGCATGAAAAAAACATACCGACTTGGCCTCTATCTGGGGCTGGCCAGCTGGCTGGCAGTCGGCCTGTTACTCGCCCTGCTGGCCATAGTCCACACAGGTCGCCAATTGGACAGCCACGCCCAACAGGTGAGTGATGGGCTGATCGGCCACCTTGCCCGACCACACGCCGGGCAGCCGATGGCATCTGACGACCTGTTACCGCGTTGGGAGCTGGCCTGGCTGGAGATCCGCGATCGGCAGAAGAACACCTGGCTGGCGGGCGGCCAAGGCACCCCGGCCCCGGACTGGTTCAAACAACTCTATCCCGCCGCCTCACAACCGCAACATCTCAGCACAGAGCAGTTACTGTTCAACTATCAGCTCAACTTCGCCAGCCAGCGCCAAGCCCTGCTGCAAGCCCTGGGGGGGATTGCCACCCTCTGGTTGCTTGGCAGCCTGCTGCTGTTAGCCAGCCAGCGAGGGCTGTTGCGCCAGCTCCGCCGTCAGTTGCAACAGCAGATGGATCAACTGCTGACCCAGGAAACCCTGATCGACGGCCCGTTCCCGGAGGTCACCGAGGGTCTCGCCCAGTGGCAACAGCAGTGGCAACAACGACTCGATGACCTCAAGCAGGAGGCCGAACGCCTGGCCCGTCAGGCCAGCAGCGATCCCCTCACAGGTCTGTACAATCGGGAGCGCTTTCGCCGGGATCTGACCGACATACTGCAGGCTGACGATCAGGGACAACCCCACTATCTGGTGATGGTGCGCGCCTCCTCCTTGCAGAGCGTCAATCAGTTGCGCGGCCATGCAGTGGGCGACAAATACCTGCAGGAGGTGGCCAATCAGCTCGCCCGCAGCCTGCGCCCCTTGGCCGACAGCCAGGCCTACCGCCTCAGCGGTAGCGACTTTGCCATGCTGATCCGCAAGAACAGCAGCCAGTTGCCCAGCCTGTTGGGGCGCGAGCTCAAACAGGCCTTCGATAGCAAACAGCTGGAGTACGAACTGGACAGTGTGGCCTACACAGGCATCACGCTGTTCCACCCGGGACAATCCCCCGAGGAGGTGATAGCCCGGGCGGATCTGGCCCTGGCCCGCGCCCAGACCGGCGAGTCCAATGGCAGCTATTACCAGGAAGGCAGCGAGGTGGAGTTTCTGCAAGGCGAGAGCCACTGGAAGCGGGTGATCAATGAGGTGATTGAACACAAGTCCCTGGTGCTGATGCGCCAGCCCATTCAGTCCTTGAGCATCGCCAACCATAACTACCATGAGATCTTCGCCCGCTTCGTTGGCAGCGAGCAACAGAGCCTACCCACCGAGACCCTGCTGGCCATGGCCCAACGCCATGATCTGCTGGTAAAGGTGGAACAGCTCATCATTGAGACTATCGTGCAGAAATACCCCAGCTATGCCTCGCCAGGCCAGCGTTGGGGCATCAACCTCAGCAGCAGTGCCCTGACCAGCAATGCCTTCCTGGTGTGGCTGGAACGGCTGCTACTGCGGGATGTCACCCTGGCTGCCTCCTTCGTGTTTGAGGTGGAGGAGGATCTGCTGGATCGCAACCTGGCCGCCAGCCGCCGGCTGTTCGAGCTGTTGCGCCGTGCCGGCAGTCGCTCAAGCATCTCCAAGTTTGGCAAGGGGCTGGCTTCGTTCCGCCTCTACCGCGAACTCAAGCCCGACTTCGTCAAGCTGGATCCCAGCCTGTTGCAGAACCTGGAGCAAGAGAGCACCAACCAGCAGTTCATCCGCATGATAGTGGAACTGTCCCACCGCATGGGGTGTGTGGTGGTGGCCGAAGGGGTGGAAAAACTCAGCGAGAAGCAGCTGCTGGAAAATATGTACGTGGATGCCATCCAGGGCTATCTGGTGGCCAAACCGGCGCCCCTCACCGATCCTGTGTCGGCACCCCATCTGGACGCTTTAGGCGCATCAGGCGACAGATCACCTCGTTGAGCAGCCGGTAGCGCTCCAGCTCCGGCTTGCTATAGCGGGTCGCCAGGGCTGAGGGCTTCTGACGCAGCTTGAGGTAACGGGCGATCTGCAGGCGGTTGAAGCCGCCCACCTGGTAGACCAGCTCCAGCAAGCCCTGCAGCTCGCCATCCTCCGGCAAGGCCCGCCGGGCATAATCCGGCTCTCCGGCCTGCAATACCTGGCAGCTGACTTGCTTGAGCTTGCCGGCCTCGTGCAAATAGTGCAGCCACTGCTCCACATACACGGGCTTACAACCCGCCAGCAGATTGAAATGGCCGCCAGTGTCACTGCGACACCCCTGCAGCAACAGGCAAGCGAGTTCGTCATGGTTACACTGAAATTGCACCAGGCCCTGCTGGGTCCAATCCAGCGCCTGGATACGGATCTGCGCCTCGCCGCCGTGGTTCCCGGTACAGTGAAAGATAAACACGTGATCATCCTGCCAGACTGCTAAAGGCGTCATTGTAGCCCATTCGACCGCCGGTTGCGCCTCTGACCAGCCGGGCAGAAATAACAAGGCCGGCATTAAGCCGGCCTTGGGCGCTGCGCCACCCGCTTAATGGCTGATGCAGGCCAGCTTGTCGAAGTAATCCGGGAAGGTCTTGGAGGTACAGCCCGGGTCATTGATGGTCACCGGCGTATCGCTCAAGGCCACCAAAGAGAAACACATGGCGATACGGTGGTCGTTATAAGTGTCGATCTCCGCATGTTTGAGCTGAGCCGATGGAGTGACCTCGATGTAGTCCTCCCCCTCCACCACCTCGACCCCCAGCTTGCGCAGCTCGGTGGCCATGGCGCTCAGGCGATCGGTTTCCTTCACCCGCCAGTTATAGATGTTACGGATGGTCGTCTTGCCTTGGGCAAACAGCGCCGTGGTGGCGATGGTCATGGCCGCATCCGGGATGTGGTTCAGATCCAGATCCACCCCCTTAAGCTCGCCCTGCTCCGCCAGGATATAGTCATCCCCCCAGGTGATCTTGGCTCCCATCTTCTCCAGCACATCTGCAAAGCGGATGTCGCCCTGGATGCTGTGCCGGCCAATGCCGGTGACCTTGACCTTGCCTTTGATGGCACCAGCAGCCAGGAAGTAGGAGGCCGAAGAGGCATCCCCTTCCACCAGGAAGTCACCGGGGGACTGATAAGACTGATTACCCTTGATGTAGAAAGTCTGGTAGTTGTCGTGCTCAATCAGCACGCCAAACTGCTGCATAATATGCAGCGTGATGTCGATGTAGGGCTTGGACACCAGCTCGCCCTGGATCTTGATCCGGGTATCGCCGGCAGCCAGCGGGGCGGCCATCAAGAAGGCGGTGAGGAACTGGCTGGAAACCGAGCCATTGATGTGGACCTCGCCCCCCCAGAGCCCCTTGGCATCTATGGTCAGCGGCGGATAGCCGTCGTTCTTCAGATAATGGATCTGGGCCCCGGCTTCGCGCAGGGCATCCACCAGGTGCCCTATGGGGCGCTCTTCCATGCGCGGCTCACCGGTGAGGGTAAACTCGCCAGAGCCCAGGCACAGGGCGGCACACAGGGGGCGCATGGCGGTGCCGGCATTGCCCAGAAACAGTTGCAGTGGCTCCTTGGCGGCAAAAGCCCGGCCCAGTCCCTGCACCACACACTGGGTCTTGTCGGCAGACAGCTCGTAACGCACCCCCAGGCTCTGCAGGGCATTGAGCATATGACGAATGTCATCACTGTCCAGCAGGTTGGTCAGACGGGTGGTACCGTGGGCCAGGGCGGCCAGCAGCAGGGCACGGTTGGATACGCTCTTGGAGCCAGGCAGATTGACGGTGCCTTCGACCCGGGCAATGGGGTCCAGTGTCAGGCTATTCATAGACATCCTGTTCTAACATCTCAACGACTAGGGGAAGGTAAGCAACTTAGCAGGCGGTGCCGGCCAGGGCAAGGCGAGTGGCGCCAAGAGGGGCGTCCTGCCCCTCTGTGGCCGCCTTAGCCCAGCACCTTGTCCAGGGCGGCAAAGAAACGATCGTTCTCCGCCATGGTACCTATGCTCACCCGCAGGTGATGGGGCATGCCGTAGCCGGCGATGGGCCGCACTATCACCCCCTCGCGCAACAGGGCCTCGTACACAGGGCCGGCGGGACGCGCCAGATCCACTGTGATGAAGTTGCCGCTGGAGGGGATATAGCCCAGGCCACGGGCGCTGAAATAGGCCTCGTAGCGACCCATCTCACTGCGGTTGAGGCGCACCGCCTCCGCCAGGTAGTCGGCGTCATCCAGGGTGGCCTGGGCGGCCACCAGGGCCAGGCTGTTGCAGTTGAAAGGCTCACGCACCCGGTTGAGCACACCCGCCAATTCGGGGGTGGAGACGGCATAGCCCAGGCGCAGCCCCGCCAGACCGTAGGCCTTGGAGAAGGTGCGGGTGACCACCAGATTGGGGAAGCGCTTGACCCAGTCGGCACTGGGGGCCCGTAGGGCCGGATCCATGTACTCGTTATAGGCCTCGTCCAGCACCACCAGGATCTCGGACGGTACCTTGGCCAGGAAGGCTTCCAGCTCGGCCGGCGGCAGCACGGTTCCTGTCGGGTTGTTGGGGTTGGCGATGCAGATGAGCTTGGTCTTATCGGTGATGGCCGCCAGCATGGCATCCAGATCATGGCCCCAGTCCCGAGCCGGCACCACCACCGCCTTGGCGCCATGGGCCTGGGTGGCCAGGGCATAGACGATGAAGGAGTACTGGGCGTAGATCACCTCGTCCCCCTGCCCCACGAAGGTGTGGAACAGCAGATCGATCACCTCGTTGGAGCCGTTACCCAGGGTGATGCCGGCCGGATCCAGATCGAAGCACGCCCCCAGCTTGTGCTTGAGGTAGTAACCGTTGGCATCGGGATAGCGGGTCAGATCCTTGAGGGCCGCGCTGATGGCCGCCTGGGCCTTGGGGCTCAGTCCCAGGGGGTTTTCGTTGGAAGCCAGCTTGACGCAGTTGCTGATCCCCAGCTCCCGCTCCAGCTCCTCGATGGGCTTACCGGCCTGGTAGGGATGCAACCCTGCCACCCCGGCATTGGCCTGCGCCAGATAATCCATAGTGTCCTCTTGATACGGCAATAGAGATTGATGTGATGATGAAAGGGCCCCGCAGGGCCCTTAGGTGTAATCCGGGGCCGCCTAGGCGTGCTGCTTGGCAAAGCGCTCCATGAAGGCCACCAGTGCCTTGACGCCTTCCAGCGGCATGGCGTTGTACAGGCTGGCACGCATGCCACCCACGATACGGTGCCCCTTGAGGGCCAGCAGACCGGCCGCCTTGGACTCCGCCAGGAAGGCGGCATCCAGGGCCGCATCCTTCAGCTGGAACGGCACATTCATGCGGGAGCGGCAGTTCTTGGCCACCTTGTTGCTGTAGAAGTCGCTGGCGTCGATGTAGTCGTACAGGAAAGACGCCTTCTCGAGGTTGCGGGCTTCCATGGCCTGCAGACCACCCTGAGCCTTGATCCACTTGAACACCAGACCGGCCAGGTACCAGGAGTAGGTGGGCGGGGTGTTGAACATGGAGTCGTTGTCGGCGGTGACCTGATAATCGAAGATGCCGGGTGTATCCGGACGAGCCTTGCCCAGCAGGTCATCCCGCACCAGCACCACGGACAGGCCGGACGGGCCAATGTTCTTCTGGGCACCGGCGTAGATGATGCCGAACTGGCTCACATCCAGAGGGCGGGAGAGGATGGTGGAGGACATGTCGGCCACCAGGGGCACACCGCCGGTCTGCGGCAGGTCGAACATCTCCACCCCTTCGATGGTTTCGTTGGGGCAATAGTGCACGTAAGCGGCATCGGCGCGGAACTGAGGCGCCGCTACCAGGCTGAAGCTGCCGTCGTCACCCTTGATCACCCCTTCCACCGCCTGGATGTCGCCGTACTTCTTGGCCTCGGCCAGGGCCGCCTGGGACCAGTTGCCGGACAGCAGGTAATCGGCCTTTTGATTGGCTCCGCCCAGCAGATTCATGGGCACGGCCGCAAATTGGCCACGGCCACCGCCATGCATGAACAGCACCTTGTAGTTGTCGGGCACCTGCATCAGCTCACGCAGATCCTTTTCCGCCTCGGCGGCCACCGCCATGTACTCCTTGCCCCGGTGGGACAGCTCCATCACCGAGACACCCAGGCCGGCGAAATTCACGAATTCCCGTTGGGCCTGAGCCATGACGTCCACCGGCAGCATGGCCGGACCTGCACAAAAGTTGTAAACGCTCTTATCCATCATCATCCTTTTCCGTTGGCGTTCCGTGAGGATCACTGCTTTTACACCTAACTGTGATGCGGCGCAAAGCATTTTCTTTGTCCGGATCCCGCTAGACAAAGGGCGACCCAAGTGGGTCGCCCTTTTGGCGGACATCCGTTTATTCGGCGTCATTGCCCAGCTCGGCGTCGTCATCCTCCGCCGGCTCGGCAATCCGCTCCAGGCTGACCACCTCTTCCCCTTCCATGGTACGGATGAGGCGTACCCCGGCGGTATTACGACCTATGATGCTCACCTCGCTGACACGGGTGCGCACCAGGGTGCCGGCGTTGGTGATGAGCATGATCTCGTCCTGCTCGTCCACCTGGATGGCGCCTACCACCTTGCCGTTTCGCTCGCTCACCTGGATGGAGATGACCCCCAGGGTGGCGCGGCTCTTGGTCGGGTATTCGGCCTGGGCGGTACGCTTGCCGTAACCGTTGGCGGTGGCGGTGAGGATGGCCCCCTCGCCTTGCGGCACGATCAGCGACACCACCTTGTCGTCGTCACCCAGCTTCATGCCGCGCACCCCGGTGGCAGTGCGGCCCATGGCGCGCACGTCCTCTTCGTGGAAACGCACCACCTTGCCGGCGTCGGAGAACAGCATGATCTCGTCACCGCCATTGGTGATGGCCACGCCGATCAGGGCATCACCGTCGTTGAGGTTGATGGCCCGGATGCCGGAGCTCAGGGGACGGGCGAAGGCCGACAGGGCGGTCTTCTTCACGGTGCCGTCGCCGGTGGCAAAGAAGACGTACTTGTCGTCATCAAAGGACTTGACCGGCAATATGCTGGTGATGCGCTCCTCCTCCTCCAGCGGCAGCAGGTTGACGATGGGACGCCCCCGGGCAGTACGGCTGGCCTCGGGCAGGTTATACACCTTGAGCCAGTACACCTTACCCCGGCTGGAGAAGCACAATATGGTGTCGTGGGTGTTGGCCACCAGCATGCGCTCGATGAAGTCTTCATCCTTCATGCGGGTGGCTGACTTGCCGCGGCCACCACGGCGCTGGGCCTCGTAGTCGGACAGCGGTTGGTACTTGACGTAGCCTTCATGAGACAGGGTCACCACCACGTCGGTGGGGGTGATCAGATCTTCCATGTTGATCTCGACGCTGGCCGCCTGGATTTGGGTGCGGCGGGCATCGCCAAACTGGGCCTTGATCGCCTCCAGCTCCTCGCGGATCACTTCCATCAGACGCGCCGGGCTGTTCAGGATATGCAGCAGTTCGGCAATCTGGGTCAGCAGCTCCTGGTACTCCTCCAGGATCTTCTCATGCTCCAGGCCGGTCAGCTTGTGCAGGCGCAGATCCAGGATGGCCTGGGCCTGTTGCTCGGTCAGGTAATAGTGGCCCTCACGGATGCCAAACTGCGGCTCCAGCCACTCGGGGCGCGCGGCGTCATCGCCGGCCCGCTCCAGCATGCTGGCCACGTTGCCCAGCGCCCAGGCGCGGGCAATCAAACCGGCCTTGGCTTCCGCCGGGCTGGCGGAGTGGCGGATCAACTCGATGACCGGATCTATGTTGGCCAGGGCGATGGCCAGGCCTTCCAAGATATGGGCACGATCCCGGGCCTTGCGCAGCTCAAACACGGTGCGACGGGTCACCACTTCACGGCGGTGATCGATGAAGGCCTCAAGGATCTCCTTGAGGTTCAGCGTCTTGGGCTGACCATTCACCAGGGCCACCATGTTGATGCCGAACACGTTCTGCATCTGGGTATGGGCGTAGAGGTTGTTGAGCACCACCTCGGAGACTTCACCGCGGCGCAGCTCGATCACCACCCGCATACCGTCCTTGTCGGACTCATCGCGCAGGGCGGTGATGCCATCGATCTTCTTGTCCTTGACCAGCTCGGCAATCTTCTCGATGAGGCGCGCCTTGTTCACCGTGTAGGGCAGCTCGGTGACTATGATGCTCTCTTTGCCGTTCTTGTCGTCGGTCTCGATGTGGGTCTGAGCCCGCACGTAGATCTTGCCACGGCCGGTACGGTAGGCATCTATGATGCCGGAACGGCCGTTGATGATGCCGCCCGTGGGGAAGTCGGGCCCCGGCACCAACTGCATCAGTTCGTCGATGGTCAGCGCACCGTTGTCGATGAGCGCCAGGGTGCCGTCCACCACTTCGCTGAGGTTGTGGGGCGGAATGTTGGTGGCCATGCCCACGGCGATCCCGGAGGAGCCATTCACCAACAGGTTGGGCACCTTGGTGGGCAACACGGCGGGGATCTGCTCGGTGCCATCGTAGTTGGGCACCCAGTTGACGGTTTCTTTATCCAGATCCGCCAGCAACTCGTGGGCAATCTTGGCCATGCGGATTTCGGTGTAACGCATGGCGGCGGCGGAGTCGCCATCCACGGAGCCGAAGTTGCCCTGACCATCCACCAGCATGTAGCGCATGGAGAAGTCCTGCGCCATCCGCACTATGGTGTCATAGACGGCACTGTCGCCGTGGGGGTGATACTTACCGATCACGTCCCCCACCACACGGGCGGATTTCTTGTAAGGCTTGTTCCAGTCGTTACCCAGCTCGTTCATGGCGAACAGCACGCGTCTGTGTACCGGCTTCAACCCGTCTCTCACATCCGGCAACGCCCGACCCACGATCACGCTCATGGCGTAATCCAGGTAGGAGCTCTTGAGCTCCTCTTCGATGTTGACCGGCGTGATCTCTCTGGCTAGATCACTCATATAAATCCTGTGTCCCTAACTGCAAATGTCTTGAACGCAATAGCCGGGCATTCTACCACAGCTCACGCCGTTTCCCCAGCCTCCAACCTGGGTGGCTGTCACAGCTTAACCGCTTGGCTATAATGGCGTTTCCCTGGCACGCGCCGTAACCGCCAACAAGAGACAGCCGATGAATGTGGATCACCAGGAAATAGCCAAGTTTGAAGCCCTCGCCGACCGCTGGTGGGACCCGCAAGGGGAGTTCAAACCCCTGCACCAGTTGAACCCGCTGCGCCTGGACTGGATCAGCGACCATTGCGAGGGGCTGTTCGGCAAGCAAGTGCTGGATGTGGGCTGCGGCGGCGGCATATTGGCCGAGGCCATGGCCCTGCGGGGTGGCCAGGTGTTGGGACTGGACATGGGCCGCGAGCCCCTGCAGGTGGCGCGCCTGCACGCCCTGGAAACCGGAGTGGAGCTCAGTTACCAGCAAGGCACGGCGGAGGAGTTGGCCGCCCAGCGACCGGGGCAGTTTGATGTGGTCACCTGCATGGAGATGCTGGAGCATGTGCCAGATCCGGCCTCGGTGGTACAGGCCTGCGCCCGCCTGGTCAAACCCGGCGGCAAAGTGTTCTTCTCCACCATCAACCGCACCGTGAAGGCACGGCTGCTGATGATAGTGGCCGCCGAGCAGTTGCTGAAGATGGTCCCCAAGGGCACCCATGATCCGGCCAAGTTCATCCAGCCTGCCGAGCTCTCCCGCTACTGCGAGTCGGCCGGCCTGCTGCTGCGCCAGATGAGTGGCGTGGTCTACAACCCGCTGACCGGGCGGTTCCGCTTAAGCCCGGATGTGGACGTCAACTATCAGCTGTATTGCGAGCGTCCCCTATGAGCCATTTTGCCGCCGTGCTGTTCGATCTGGATGGCACCTTGCTGGACACGGCGCCGGATCTGGGCGCCGCCGTCAACCATGTGCTGCACACCCAGGGGCAGGCACCGCTGGCCGAGGCCCACATTCGGCGCATCGCCTCCGACGGCGCCCTGGGGCTGCTCAAGGCCGGCTTTGGCGAGGAGCAACTGGCCCGGATGGATACTCCGGCCCTGCGTCAGGCGCTGCTGGATCACTATGCCGCCCACCTGTATGAAGGCACCCGCCCTTATCCCGGCATGGTGGAATTCATCGCCTGGCTCAACGGGCACGCCATCCCCTGGGGAATCGTCACCAACAAGCCGGCCTTTCTCACCGAGCCCCTGATGGCGCAAGTGGCAGAGTTACCTGGCTGCGGCGTCATCGTCAGCGCCGATACCCTGCCGGTGCGCAAGCCCCACCCCGATCCCCTGCTCTTTGCCTGCCGCCAGTTGGCGGTGGATCCCAAGCAGTGCCTCTATGTGGGGGATCATGTGCGGGACATCGAAGCGGGTCGCGCCGCCGGCATGCAGACCGCCATCGCCGGCTGGGGCTATCTGGATCCTGACGAGTCACTCAGCGACTGGCAGGCCGATCACTGCTTTGCCGATGTACAAAGTCTGCACCACTGGCTGAGGCAGCCTTGACGAGTAAACCGCCGGGTTAAATAACCCGGTCTTTTTTTTTATCCCGCCCAAACGCCGACTCCGGCTGGCCTGAAAAGATCTATCCACAGCATACCTTTCATTTTTGGGGCTTGAACGCACCCAGTCATCACACTATGTTGTGCCTCATCAAGATAATTGACACCATATGTAGTGAGCACTGGGTGTCCACTCTTTGTCTAAGGAAGCGCCATGAACACCAATCTGAATGTCACCAAGCGGGACGGTCGGACCGAGCCGCTGGATCTGGAAAAAATCCACCGCGTCGTCACCTGGGCCGCCCAGGGTCTGGACAACGTCTCCGTCTCCCAGGTGGAGCTGCGGGCCCATATCCAGTTCTACGCAGGCATCAAGACCGCTGACATTCATGAGACCCTGATCCGTGCCGCCGCCGACCTCATCAGCGCAGAGACCCCGGATTATCAATACCTGGCGGCGCGCCTGGCGCTGTTCCACCTGCGCAAGAAGGCCTATGGCGAATTCACCCCGCCCAGCCTGTTAGCCCAGGTACAGACCCAGGTGGCCGCCGGTCGCTATGATGCCCACCTGCTGCGGGATTATGACGCCAGCGACTGGGCCGAGCTGGACCAGCATCTGGATCACAACCGGGACCTGCAATTTGCCTACGCCGCCATCAAACAGCTCGAAGGCAAGTACCTGGTGCAGGACAGGGTCACCGGCCAGATCTTTGAGAGCCCGCAGTTTCTCTACATGCTGGTAGCCGCCTGCCTGTTCTCCCACTATCCCAAGGCGACCCGGCTGGGCTACATCAAGCGCTTCTACGACGCCTGCTCCACCTTCAAGATCTCCCTGCCCACCCCCATCATGTCCGGGGTGCGCACGCCAACCCGCCAGTTCAGCTCCTGCGTGCTGATCGAGTGCGATGACAGCCTGGACTCCATCAACGCCACCGCCTCGGCCGTGGTGCGTTATGTCTCCCAGCGGGCCGGCATCGGTATCAACGCCGGCCGCATCCGCGCCCTGGGCTCGCCCATTCGCGGCGGCGAAGCCTTCCATACCGGCTGCATCCCCTTCTACAAGTACTTCCAGACCGCGGTGAAGTGCTGCTCCCAGGGCGGGGTGCGCGGTGGCGCCGCTACCGTCTTCTATCCTCTGTGGCATCGGGAAGTGGAATCCCTGCTGGTGCTCAAAAACAATCGCGGGGTGGAAGATAACCGGGTGCGGCATCTGGACTACGGCGTGCAGATCTCCCGCCTGCTCTATCAGCGTCTGCTGCAAGGTGGCGACATCAGCCTGTTCAGCCCGGCGGACGTGCCCGGTCTGTATGACGCCTTCTTTGCCGATCAGGACGAATTCGAGCGCCTCTATCGGCAGTACGAGGCCGATCCGGCCATCCAGAAGAAGACGCTCAAGGCGCTGGATCTCTTCTCCTTGCTGATGCAGGAGCGCGCCGGCACCGGCCGTATCTACATCCAGAATGTGGATCACTGCAACAC
Source organism: Aeromonadaceae bacterium (assembly GCA_021209335.1). Classification (GTDB taxonomy): domain Bacteria; phylum Pseudomonadota; class Gammaproteobacteria; order Enterobacterales; family Aeromonadaceae; genus Pseudaeromonas. Next base: position 8,654 of record JAJOIN010000073.1, on the reverse strand, counting down.
CCACAGCCCCTTCGATCCCGCCAAGGCCCCCATCCGCCAGAGCAATCTGTGCATGGAAATCGCCCTGCCGACCCAGCCGCTCAACGATCTGAAGGATGACCACGGCGAGATTGCCCTGTGTACCCTGTCCGCCATCAACCTGGGGGCCCTGACGAGCCTGGATGAACTGGCCAACCTGAGCGATCTGGTGGTGCGCGCCCTGGATGCCCTGCTGGATTATCAGGACTACCCGGTGCCGGCCGGCAAGAATGGCGCCCTCTGGCGCCGACCGCTGGGGGTGGGTGTCATCAACTACGCCTACTATCTGGCCAAGCATGGCGTGAAATACTCTGACGGCTCCGCCCTGGCCTTGACCCACAGAACCTTCGAGGCGCTGCAATACCACCTGCTCAAGGCCTCCAACCAGCTGGCCCGGGAGCAGGGTGCCTGCCCGCGCTTTGCCGACACCCAGTATGCCCAGGGCGTGCTGCCCATCGACACCTACAAGCGGGATCTGGACGCCCTGTGTGACGAGCCGCTGCACCTGGACTGGGAAACTCTGCGGGCCGAGATCCGCCAATACGGGCTGCGCAACAGCACCCTCACCGCCCTGATGCCGTCCGAGACCTCCAGCCAGATCGCCAACGCCACCAACGGCATAGAGCCGCCCCGCGGCCTCATCAGCGTCAAGGCGTCCAAGGACGGCATACTGCGCCAAGTGGTGCCGGACTACGCCCAGCTCAAGGACGCCTACGAGCTCTTGTGGCAGCAACCCGGCAACGACGGTTATCTGCAACTGGTGGGCATCATGCAGAAGTTTGTCGATCAATCCATCTCCGCCAACACCAACTATGACCCGAGCCGCTTCGAGGGCGGGCGGGTGCCCATGAAGCAGCTGATCAAGGATCTGGTCACCGCCTACAAGCTGGGCATCAAGACCCTCTACTACCACAACACCCGGGACGGTGCCGAGGATGCCCAGCACAGCGCCGATGACGGCTGCGCCGGTGGCGCCTGCAAAATCTGATGTTGACCCAGGGCGGCTCGCCGCCCTCTTTCGGAATAGAAGAGCCCATGGCCTATCAAAGTTTCAGCAAGACTCCCAATAACGCCCTCGCCGAGCCCATGTTTTTCGGTCAACCGGTGAACGTGGCCCGTTACGATCAGCAAAAGCACCCCATCTTCGAGCAGCTGATCGAAAAGCAGCTCTCCTTCTTCTGGCGACCCGAAGAGGTGGACTTGTCCCGGGATCGCATCGAGTTCGCCGCCCTGCCGGCCCACGAGCAGCATATCTTCCTGTCCAACCTCAAGTACCAGATACTGCTGGACTCCATCCAGGGCCGCAGTCCCAGCGTCGCCCTGCTGCCGGTGGTCTCCTTGCCGGAGCTGGAAACCTGGATCCAGACCTGGGCCTTCTCGGAGACCATCCATTCCCGCTCCTACACCCACATCATCCGCAACCTGTTTGCCGATCCCAGCAAGGTGTTTGACGAGATAGTGCAGAACCCCCACATCATAGCCAGAGCCGACGACATCGCCGGCTACTACGATGCGCTGATCCAGGGGGTGCAGGCGTGGCAGGCCAATGGCGCGCAGGCGGCCAGCCGTGAGTTGAAGAAGCAGCTCTACCTGTGCTTGATGAGCATCAATGCCCTGGAGGCCATCCGTTTCTATGTCAGCTTTGCCTGCTCCTTTGCCTTTGCCGAGCGCAAGCTGATGGAGGGCAATGCCAAGGTGATCCGGCTGATCGCCCGGGACGAGGCCCTGCACCTCACCGGCACCCAGCACATGTTGAACCTGCTGCAACACGGCAAGGACGATCCCGAGATGGTGGAGATAGCCCAGGCGTGCCGGGAGCAGTGCATCGAACTGTTCGTCAGCGCCGCGCAGCAGGAGAAGGACTGGGCCGCCTACCTGTTCAAGGACGGCTCCATGATAGGTCTCAACCAGGAGATCCTGAGCCAGTACGTGGAATTCATCACCAACGTGCGCATGCAGGCGGTAGGGCTGCCCGCCCCCTTCGCTCCTCGTCCCAACCCGCTGCCCTGGCTCAACGCCTGGCTCAGTTCCGATCAGGTGCAGGTGGCTCCGCAAGAGGTGGAGGTGAGCTCGTACCTGGTGGGGCAGATCGACGCCGAAGTCAGTGCCGGCGACCTGGCGGAGTTGACGCTCTGATGAACCAGCGGGTGGAGGAGGTGGTGACGGTAGCTTGTGAGCCGGGCGAGAGCCTGCTGAGCGCCCTGGAGCGGCAAGGCCATCGGGTGGAATACCAGTGCCGGCAGGGCTATTGCGGCGCCTGCCGCCTCTCCCTGACGGAGGGGGCCCAAGCCCAGGCGTTGACATACCTGCGCCCGCCACTGGCCTGGCATGCCGAGAACGAGGTGCTGACCTGCTGCGCCCACAGCCGCCAGCCCCTGCACCTCAAGCTTATTTGAGCTGGATCTGCACCTTGGACAGCCCTTGACGCTTGAGGGCCATCTCCTCGGCCGTCTGCCAGCTCACGGCGCCATTAAGCTCCTGAGGTTGTTCCGCCGCGCAGATAAACCATTGATCTGCCATGAGCAGGCGAGCCCCTACCGAATATTGCTGCCCCTGAAACCAGCAGACCCGCTGATTGAGTGCTCCCGGCTCCACCAACACCCCCAAAGACTGAGCGCTCACCGCCAGTCCAGGCAGACCATAGAGGCCGCCCAACAGTATCCAGCTTGCCTTCATCTGGCTTCTCCTATGTCACACCATGAGACAGCAAAACAAAAAGCGCCCCTTAGGGCGCTTTAATCGACTCTGACGGCACCCTTTCCGGGCACCTCATCACCATTATTGAACGATGGTGACGTTCTCAGCTTGAGGACCCTTTTGGCCTTGGGTCACGCTGAACTGCACGCGTTGACCTTCAGTCAGAGTCTTGAAACCGGGAGCGTTGATCGCTCTGAAGTGTACAAATACATCCGGGCCTTGGTCTTGCTCGATGAAGCCGAAACCTTTGGTCTCATTGAACCACTTAACCTTGCCAGTGCGGACGTCAGACATAATCAATTTCCTAAATATCAAAATAACTAGATGCCTTGTTCAGGCAGTACCAGCTTGAGAGGCAGCAAACTTTTGCTAACGACCGCTACAAGCTGTTTGCATTGTAACCAATGCCCTAGGCATGTCAATCGACTTATTTTCAAGAATTCCGGGATTTTTGTAACGGCATCACAGTCGAGTAACTCAGCCTCAATTCAGGGCCCAATAATGCAGCAAACAGACCAATCCATGAGCAAAAAGGATCTATTTTTCAAAAAGATGAAAACCAGCGCTATGGACAACGATTTTAGATGGACATCAAGTTCTTAGCCATATGTCCACCGCTAAGATGACGAATCATCCGTTCCCTGGTTCCCGCTGACCGCCTGTCCGTATCGGCCCTAAGACCATGCCAGGGCACACGTCTGAGACAAGGTTGTGCAGCGTGAGCGAAGCAGAAACATGAAGATCATTTTATTAGGCGCCACGGGTCAGGTAGGTCAAGCACTGTTGCAACAGGCCCTGGCTGAGCCTGCCATTACACAGATCACGGCCCCCACCCGCCAACCCTTGCCCCTCCATGACAAGTTGTGCAACCCGGTCATCGATTTTGCCCAGCTGCCCACGGAGGCAGAGTGGTGGCAGGCGGATGCCCTGCTCAGTGCCCTGGGCACCACCCGCCGGCAGGCTGGCTCCTTGGCCGCCTTTCGCGCCGTGGATCTGGCCATCAACCTGGCCTGCGCCCAAGCCGCCCGTCATAAGGGCACCCTGCGCTACGGCCTGGTCTCCAGCCTGGGTGCCAATGCCAAGTCCTGGGTTCCCTATCCTCAAATCAAGGGCGAACTGGAACTGGCCGTCCATCAGCTGGATTTCGAGCAGTTGGTGCTCATTCGCCCGGCCCTGCTGGATGCTCCGAATAGGCCGGAGTCACGCACCATGGAGACGCTGGGTCTGTGGCTGAGCCGACATCTGAGTCATCTGCTGCCGGCTCGCTACCGTCCGGTGACACCCGCCGCCGTGGCGGCTACCCTGCTGTCGGCGATCCTGCTGGATGCCCCAGGCGTAGAGATCATCGAATCCGAGCAGATCCGCACAGGCAACATCTGATCAGACCAGCAGGCCGTGTGCCGTCTGTCCCCAAGGCTTGGGCACTCAGGCGCTGACCCTGTTATGCTCCAAGCAGATGGCATCAACAATAAGGAGAACGGGATGTACGAATTCACCCTGCCCGACATGGGCTGTCAACACTGCGTCAACACCATCACCCAGACCCTCACTCAGGCGGATCCCACCGTGGCCCTGCGTTTCGAACTGCCCAGCCACAAGCTGGAGGTGAGCAGCCAGCTGGCCCGCTCCGTCATCGCCCGCAAGCTTGAAGAGCTGGGCTACCCGCCGGCCGAATAAGTTCCAAAACAGAAAGGCGCCATCAGGCGCCTTTTTTGACGGCATCGCTGGCTTACGCCGGCACAGCTTGGTCGGCATAAGCCGTTTCAAACACCTGCCGCAGCCGGCGCAAGCCCTCTTCAATCAACTCAGGCGGCGTGTGGCTGAAGTTCAGACGCAAGTAGCCCACTGGCGGCGCATCATCAGCAAAGAAAGCCTCGCCCGGCATGAAGGCCACTTGGTTAGCCAGCGCTTGCTTAAGTAACGGACGGGTGTCCATTGGGCGTTTGAGCTTGAGCCAGAAGAAAAGACCGCCTGAGGGCACCTGCCAGTCAGCCAGATCGGCAAACTGCTCGACCAGCGCCTTGGCGAACGCATCACGGCGCAGACGGTAGAAATCCTGCAGCTTGGCCAATCGGGCTTGCTTGTCCGCCGAGCGCATATATTCCAGCGCCAGCCATTGACCCGGGCGGTTAGTGTGTAGATCGGCAGCCTGTTTGAGGCGCACCAGGTGCGGCATCAGGCTGGGATGGGCAATCAGATACCCCACCCGCAGACCCGGCATCAGTATCTTGGAAAAGCTGCCCTGATAGATCCAGGGGGCGGACTTGAGCAAGGAACTGATGGGTGGCTTGGCCACACCGTCGTAATCCAGTTCGCAGTAGGGTTCATCTTCGAGCAGCGGCAGCTGATGGCGATCCAGCAAGGCCGCTACCGCCTGACGCGCCTCCACCGAATAGCAAAGCCCGGACGGATTCTGGAAACTGGGAATGAGATAGCTGAACCTGGGTTGCTGAGTTTTAATGGCCTCTTCCATCTGGGCCAGTTCGGGACCGGCTTCGCCCAGCGGCACGCCAACACAACGGGCCTGGAACAAGCGGAAACACTGCAGCGCCGCCAGATAAGTCGGCGACTCCACCAGCACCGGACTGGCTGGATCCACAAACAGCTTGGCCACCAGATCCAGCCCTTGCTGCGAGCCAGAGAGCACCAACACCTGACTGGCCTCACATTGCAGCCCCTTCTCCCGGGCTGCGGCGGCGATGGCTTCGCGCAGCTCAGGCTCCCCTTCACTCATGCCATATTGTTTGACCTGCCGCGGCAAGGCAGACCAGTCCGGCTCGGGGAAGCTGTCGGCCGCCGGCAGGCCACCGGCAAAGGAGATAACGCCGGGCTGCTGGGCCGCTGCCAGTATTTCCCGAATGATGGAAGAAGAAAGCGTGCTGATCCGCTGGGCAAACATAAGAGGCTCCGTGGCAAAAAGGTCCCTGTAGACGGGTTGCATTTGCCGGGCTAAGCCGGTAAATAGGTCAACTCGGTTGACGTATATTGCCAGCAGCAAGGATTAAGTCAATATGATTGACTCGCAGGAGCAGGCCGCCCTCAATCAGGCCCTCGAACTGTTTCACTTCGCCTTTCGCGCCTTCACCCTGGGACCGGATGCCCTGCTGGCCGAACAGGGGCTACAGCGGGTCCATCATCGGATCCTCTATTTCGTCGGTCGCTATCCGGATCTGAGCATCAACGATCTGCTGGGCATCCTCTCGGTGAGCAAACAGGCGCTCAATGCCCCCCTGCGTCGTCTGCTGGAGCTGAATCTGATCCAGGCCAGTCAAGATGGGCAGGACAGGCGCATCAAACGCCTGCAACTGACCCCGTCAGGCCATCAGTTGGAGCAACGCCTCTCTGGCAGCCAACGGGAACTGATGGCCCGAGTGTTTGCCCATCATGGCGACGCCAGCGAAGCCGCCTGGCGGGAGATCATGGGCACCATCGCCGACTGGCAGCTGCCGGCGGTGCGCCGTGCCCCTACGCCTCGAGCGGAATAAACACCTCCACCGCCGCCCCGCATTCGGGACACTCCCAATCCTCCGGCAGGGTGTCCAGCGGGGTGCCCGGAGGGATGCCGTCTTCCGGAAACCCGTGGGCGTCATCGTAGATAAAGCCGCATACCTCACATTGCCATCGCATGTGCACTCTCCTGTGTTGGGCCAAAAACAAAGGAGCCATAACGGCTCCTTGAAGGAAAAAGGGAACCATACTGGCTCCCTTGAGTGTAGTTAAGCGGCGGCGCCCTCAGAGGGCGGCCAGCAGGATCTGACGCACCCGCTCCAAGGTAATGGATTGATGCTCGCCCAGGATCACAAAGCCATGTTGATTGAGGCGCTCCAGCACCTCGCCCAGGTTCTCCTCCTGCACCCCATAATCCGACAAACGAGTTGCCACCCCCACGGATTCAAAGAAGGCGCGGGTTTGCGCAATGGCGGCCTCGGCACGCGCCTTGGGCGCCCCTTCCGTGATACCCCAGATCCGCTCGCCATACTGCACCAGCTTGTCCTGCTTTTCATCCAGCTGCAGGGTCAGCAGGGCCGGCAGCACCACCGCCAGGGTCTGCGCATGATCCATGCCGAACAGGGCCGTCAGCTCGTGGCCAATCATGTGGGTAGTCCAGTCCTGAGGCACGCCGGCACCAATCAAGCCATTGAGGGCCAGGGTCGCCGTCCACATCAGGTTGGCCCGCACCGCGTAATTCTCCGGCTCCGCCAGGGCCCGTGGCCCCTCCTCGATCAGGGTCAACAACAGGCCTTCGGCCAACCGATCCTGCACCTTGGCGCCGGTGACATAGGTCAGGTATTGCTCGGTGACATGCACGAAGCTGTCGATGATGCCGTTACCGATTTGACGGGCAGGCAGCGTATAACTCTTGCTGGGATCCAGTACGGAGAAGCGCGGATAGACCAGAGGATTGGTGAAGAACAGCTTCTCGTTGTAGCTTTGGGTGATCACCGCATGCACTCCGGCATTGACGGCTCCGCCTCCGGCAGGCAGGTTGATCTGACGATTGGCCCGGCTGATCACGGCACCACAGTTCATCTCCGAGCCCGTGGCCGGCAAGGTCAGCACGGTTCCCAACGGCAAGGCGCGATGAATGCCCTTGCCGGCGTGCAGCAGAATGTCCCAAGGGTCACCCAACTCCCAGCAAGCGGCGGCGGCCAAAAACTTGGTGCCGTCAATGACCGAGCCACCACCCACCGCCAGCAGGAAGTTGATGCTCTGGGCCTTGATGATGTCGAGCCCCTTCATCAGGGTCTCGTAGGTAGGATTGGGCTCTATGCCACCAAATTCAAAGAGTTGACGCCCAGACAAGGCGCTCTTCACCTCATCCAGCACGCCGTTTCGCAGCACGCTGCCGCCACCATAAGTAATGAGAATACGGGCATTCTCTGGAATTTCTCGCCCAATGGCCGCAATCTGGCCCTCACCAAACAGGATTTTGGTCGGGTTCTGAAATTCAAAGTTCAACATGCTCTTTCTCCTATTAAATGGCTCAAACGGAGTGTTTTATCTTCCTTACCATGAACACTTATTTAGCAACAGGCCGATACAATAGCACTCTCCTCTTTAAAAAATGCTGAAAAATCACAAGTTTTGTGAGCAAGTGGCGATTAAATCATCCCATCCCTAAGCGCAAAAACCATGTCGCATCACCACTGCCTTGCGGTCACTTGATGCCATACCGAATCGTCACCTTCAGCCGACCGCCTTCCAGGCCCCTGTGCCGCTTGCCCGGCGTGCTTAAACTGAATAATAAACCAGCAATCGCACTGCCAAACCGGCAGATTGTGAAACAAGGCCACCTCAGGGGATTGATCTGTCAGACAATCAGGGCAAAATACAGCAGCCGCCGGTATAGCTCAGTTGGTAGAGCAGCGCATTCGTAATGCGAAGGTCGTAGGTTCGACTCCTATTACCGGCACCATATAAAACAAAGGGTTAGCTTCTTCATGAGGCTAACCCTTTGTGCTTTTTGGCGAATTCGTACTTACTCGCGTACTTACCGATACATCGTTTACTCGACATCAAAGACCGCCAGACACACATGCCGAGTCGCTTCTTCACTTAGCAATACTTGGATACTGATGACCGCATGTGGGCGTTGTTGCTCAAATCAGGGAACTATCTGGCTCAGCCGTGATCTGATCGCTTAGAGCAACCAGACAGAGCATCAGATGGGCAAGTCCAAGCACAAGATCAGCAACTGGAAACAGTACAACCAAGCCTTGGTGCAACGTGGTTCGTTGACCGTATGGATGGATGAACAAGCCATCCAGCAATGGCATTGTCAGACCCATCATGGCCGCCGAGGGCGGGGATCCCATTACAGCGACACCGCCATTGAGACTGCGCTGATGCTCAAGGGAGTATTCAAGCTACCGCTGCGTGCCTTGGAGGGTTTCATCAACTCGCTGTTCAAGCTGATGAAGGTGCCCTTACAGTCGCCG
>JAJOIN010000081.1 GCA_021209335.1 Aeromonadaceae bacterium | reverse complement strand
TCCAGACACGCAGGAGCCATGCCAATCTTTTTTATCGTTACTAATCAGTGACTTGAAAACTCACATCACCCCGCCGCGCAACTTCTTGCGCAGAACAGCCAAGATGACTGCAATTTATTGCGCAAAATCTTAAAGATGTTGCGCTATGTTGCGCCAGCGATGTTATCTGCCGTTATTGATGGACTGACTGATATGCCATGCTGCAGCTGGCCTCGTTTTAAACGGAGATCCAAGCACCAAGACCCGATCGCTTGTGTGATTATTAAGTCCGCGCCAGCCGCCATCCATAACAGCCATACCTCTGGTTGCCATGCTCCACAGACAAAAAAGCCCAACCCACTGAGTGGGTTGGGCTAGCGAGATGGCGGAGGGGGTGGGATTTGAACCCACGGATGGTCGCCCATCGACGGTTTTCAAGACCGTTGCATTAAGCCGCTCTGCCACCCCTCCGCGATGACCGGCATGTTACCAATCCAGCGCAGAAAGTAAATCACTATGTCGCTGAATGTATGGACAAATCATTTTTTTGTGCGGCTCAGCGCAACCGCTGAGTCAGGCAGCGGATTTGCTTGACTTGTCCGACTTGCCTCCCACTATATAACGGTGCTTTTATCAAGGAACCCATTGTTATGACCATCAAGACCCGCCTGCTTGCCACCGCCCTGGCCGGCCTGTTGCCCCTGAGCCTGACCGCCGCCCCGGCCAATCAGGCCGAGATTGAGCAGATCGTTCATCAATACCTGGTAAGCCACCCGGAGATCCTCATCGAGATGTCCGACGCCCTGCGCGCCAAGCAGCAGGCCGCCCAGGATGCCGAGGATTTGCGCCTGCTCAAACAGCATGCCAAGGCGCTGTATCACAATCCGGCCGATCCCAGCGGCGGCCCGGCGGATGCCACCCTGACCCTGGTTGAATTTATCGACTACAACTGCGGCTACTGTAAGCGCGCCTGGCCCAGCCTCAAGGCCGCCATTGACGAGAACCCCAAGCTGCGCCACGTCTACAAGGAGTTCCCCATACTGAGCGAGGGGTCAGTGCTGGCCGCCAAGGCCGCGCTGGCGGTGCATCAGCTGACGCCCCAACACTATCTGGCCTTCCACAACGCCCTGATGGCCTACCAGGGCAGCATCAAGAGTGAGGAACAACTGGCGGAGGTGGCCAAGTCCCTCAAGCTGGACTGGAGCAGCATCAAGACGGCCATGCAAAGTCCCGAGGTGGAAAAGGCCATCCAAGCCAACCATCAGCTGGCGCAGCAATTGGGCGTGACCGGCACGCCCGCCTTCTTCGTCGGTGACAAGGCGCTGCGTGGCGCACCACGTTCCCCCGAAGACCTGCTGGCGGTGATCCAAAGCGCCAAGCCGCTCTAATCGCTGGGCAGACAGCCTACGCTGTCTGCCACTTCCACCGCTTATCCAGCACGCTCCGACCCCAGGCCTAAGTGAGGCACCATGTACCAGCTCAACCTCAACTGGCAGACATTTTTGCCGCAGTATTGGCAAAAACGCCCCACAGTGATCCGTGGCGCCTTTGCCAACTTTGTCGACCCCATCAGCCCAGACACACTGGCCGGGCTGGCCATGGAACCGGAACTCGACAGCCGCATCGTCGCGCGCCAAGGTAATACATGGCTTGTCGCCCATGGCCCCTTCGAGTCATATGATCACTGGGGCGAGCAGGACTGGTCGTTGCTGGTGCAGGCCGTGGATCACTGGTACGAACCCGTCAATGCCCTGGTAGCACCCTTTCGTGAGTTGCCCAACTGGCGGCTCGACGATCTGATGATTTCCTACTCCCTGCCCGGTGGCGGTGTAGGTCCCCATCTGGATCAGTATGATGTGTTCATCATCCAAGGCCTGGGACGACGGCGCTGGCGTGTAGGGGAAAAAGGCCAGCACCGCCAACACACCCCCCATCCGGATCTGCTGCAGATTGATCCCTTCGAGCCCATCATCGATGTGGAACTCAATCCGGGCGACATGCTCTACATACCGCCAGGCTTTCCCCATGATGGCCATGCGCTGGAGCCGTCACTGAACTATTCAGTAGGCTTTCGCGCACCCAGTGGTCGTGAGCTGTTGTGCAGCTTCGCCGATCATCTGCTCGATCACGAGCTGGGTGGCCAGCGTTACCAGGATCCGGAGCTGCAAGCCCGAGCCCATCCCGGCCAGATCCAACCGGCCGAACTGGCTGGACTGCGCCAGCTGATGCTGGCACAGCTGCAAGATGAGACGGGATTTGCGTCGTGGCTGGCCAGCTTCTTGAGTCAGGCGCGACATGAACTGGATGAACAACCGGTGGAGCCCCCCTACCGCCCGGACGAATTGCTAACAGGTCTCAACGAGCAGGGGCTAAGACGCCAAGGCGGCGTACGCTGCCTCTATCTGCAAGAAACACCGCAACAGCTGTTTATCCTGGGAGAACGCATTGAGGTACCTGCCGAGGGAGCGGCGCTGGCCCGTCTGCTGGCCGATGAGCCGGCGCCTAGCCAGGCAGCCTTGCTCACGGCCTGCCAGAACCCGGCCCTGTGCCAATGGCTGACCAACCTCGTCAACCGGGGCTGGTGGTACTTCCCCACGCAAGACGACGAAGAGTAATTCAAAACGAAAAAAGGCGTCTTACGACGCCTTTTTCATACAGAGAACATCAGACGGGATAGCGGCGCGTCCAGCACAACTGCAGATCGGTATCACCACAGGCAAACCAGACATCGCCATCCGTGATGGTCACCTGACACTCCATGGCCCGCTGCGCCGCAGCCGCCAGTTGCTGGGAGGAGTCACTGGCCAGCTCTATGATGGTGAGATTGTCATAACGCTGCAGGGCCTGGCTGTTTTGCTGCCACCACACCGATACCGCCCGGCCGCCATAGGCATACAGGGTCACCTGTTTGGCGCGGTGACAGGCCTTCTTCAGCCGCCGTTCATCCGGCAGCCCCACCTCAATCCAGTGCTCTATTTCGCCGGCATAGGATTTCAACCACAACTCGGGTTCATCATCGGCGCACAGTCCCTTGGTAAACTCCAACCGCTCATCGGCATTGAGCGCCCAGGCCAGCAGACGCACCATCATGCGCTCATCGGTTTCTGACGGGTGACGAGCCAGGGTCAGGGGACACTGCAGATAGACACCGCGATCCGTGTCAGCCACGTTGAGATTGACTTTAAAGATGGTGGCCTTAAGCGCCATGTATGTGATCCGGTTGATGAAAATGGAGGCACATCATCGGCTTTTTTGCGACATGAATGCAAATCCAATTGCCTGACACTTCGCATCCAGGCCGGCAGGCATATACTGATAGCAGGGTCAGGCCTTGCCCGACCAAGTAGCCAATCAGGATCTTGCTCCGCCGCTCACCGGCACGGGTTAATACAATTACAACGCAAGCACCTGCAGTACAAAGCGTTACACTGGGTTGTCGTCATAGGGGGTTGTCATGCAAGAACACAATACAGAACAGACCGAGGGTCAATTCAAGCTGGTGTGGGTGCTCAGCGGTATCGCCAAGCGCCAGATCACCATGGAAGCCGCCATGGTGGACGAAGCCGCCCTCAAGAAGGGACGTCAGGTCAGCTGGCGTCTGCTACGGCCGATACAGCACTTCCCCTGGGTGGTGGCCAAAGCCGCCACCGATGCCATTCGGCAAAAATTCGCCGCCCTGCAGCAGGTAGAACCCGTGGCACACCGCCATGTGGAGTGGCGCAACGCAGCGCCGCAGATCAAGGTCTCCTGGATGAGCCGCGACTACAAATCCCACGCCACAGCTGAAGAAGTGCCGCAGTACCTGACCCTGCTGTTGCCCAAACGGGTGACCTGGGAAGGGGGCAAAAATCCCATCAAGGTCTCCTGGGTATAGTCCTTAGGCATTACCGCCTTAAGGCGATGCACAAGGGGCGCTACGGCGCCCCTTGCTGTTAGGTCAACAGATAGCGCACCGCCGTTTTGAGGCTGCTGGCCCGGCCACGCTCCTTACCCAAGCAGTTGCAAGCCAGGAATTCACCCCAATCCGCGCCTTTGATTTCGCCAACCCGACACGGCCAACCGCGCTCGTTTTCCTTTCGGATCATCCAACTGGGGCCGGTGCGCTCTTCAGCGTAGACACCCGGATAGATCTCATGCCCCACATACATGCCGTTGACAAAGACACCCATGGCCACCTCCGTTTCATCCTGAATGGGTTTGACTGATACTGTACACAACAACAGTACTGTATTCATAAACAGTATTCAATCATTTTTTATACAACCGGAGCCTGGCGTCACAGAACGGCAGATGTGTAACTTTGTTACATTTAATTGCTCGGCATTGGGTCTAAAACCCCTGTCTGATGCCAAAAAAGCACAGCCTCGTCACAATCCACTGGACTTTTTAACGATTAGATGTAAGTTAATTACAGGTTATCAGTGAGGTCAGCCCTATGAAAATCGCTCTGTTCAGTTGTAAAGCCTATGATCGTGACTACTTCCAGCAAGCCAACCGGGATCAGCACTTCCAGATTGATTACTTCGATGTCCGGCTGGAGGCCAAGACGGCTCGTCTGGCCCAGGGGTATGACGCCGTCTGTGCCTTTGTTAACGATGAACTGGATGCCCAGGTGCTGGAAACACTGGCGGCCCATGGCACCCGCATCATCGCCATGCGCTGTGCCGGCTACAACAATGTGGATCTGGAGGCGGCGCAACGGCTTGGCCTTGTGGTGGTGAGGGTTCCGGCCTACTCCCCGGAAGCCGTGGCTGAGCATGCCGTCGGCCTGATGATGACCCTCAACCGCCGGATCCATAAGGCCTATCAGCGCACCCGCGACGCGAACTTTGCGCTGGACGGTCTGGTGGGTTTCAACATGCACGGCAAGACAGCCGGCATCATAGGCACCGGCAAGATCGGCATCGCCACCCTGCGGATCCTCAAAGGCTTTGGCATGAAGCTGCTGGTGAGCGACCCCTACGTCAATCCCGCCGCCATCGAGCTGGGGGCTGAGTATGTGGACGTGGATACCCTGCTGCGCCAATCCGATGTCATCAGCCTGCACTGCCCCCTGTTCAAGGACAATTACCACCTGCTCAACGCCGAGGCGTTCGCCAAGATGAAGCCAGGGGTGATGATCATCAACACCAGCCGGGGTGGCCTGCTGGACTCAGTGGCAGCAATTGATGCCCTCAAGCAAGGTAAGATCGGCGCAATGGGGTTGGACGTCTATGAAGAGGAGGAGGAGCTGTTCTTTGCGGACAAATCCAATGAGGTGATCACCGACGATATCTTCCGCCGCCTCTCCGCCTGCCACAACGTGCTGTTCACCGGCCACCAGGCATTTCTGACCCGGGAGGCACTCTTGGCCATTGCCGGCACCACCCTCAACAACCTGGCGCTGTTCGCCCAAGGGCAGATGAGCGGCAACGAGGTGCAGTGACCCTAGGTCAAGGCAGGCGCTGCCTGCCTTGGCCCACAACGGCACTCTTTTTCTCCGTGCCCTCTTGCGCGCCTTGCCGCCCCTCTCTAGAATCGCCGCGAAATTACCCCTAACACGACAGGCCAAGGCCTGTCTTCTTTGTATATGGAGAACATATCGTGAACGGAAACCTGGCCAACCCGGCTCCCCTGGGCCTGATGGGCTTCGGCATGACCACTGTGCTGCTCAACATCCATAACGCCGGCTTCATCAGCCTGAGCGCCATGATACTGGCCATGGGTCTGGCCTACGGCGGTGCCGCCCAGGTCATTGCCGGCATCCTGGAGTTCAAGAAGGGCAACACCTTCGGCCTGACCGCCTTCACCTCCTACGGCTTCTTCTGGCTGAGCCTGGTAGCCCTGCTGGTACTGCCCAAGCTGGGTTGGGCCGAGGCGGCGGATGCCACCGCCATGGGCTTCTACCTGCTGGTGTGGGGTATCTTCACCCTGTTCATGTTCTTTGGCACCCTCAAGGGCCCCAAGGCGCTGCAGTTCGTGTTCGGCTCCCTGGTGGTGCTGTTCTTCCTGCTGGCCATCAAGGATTTCACCGGCAACGCCGCCCTGGGTACTCTGGCCGGTTTTGAGGGCATCATCTGTGGCGCCTCCGCCATCTACCTGGCCATGGCCGAAGTGCTGAATGAAAAATTCGGCCGTACCGTGCTGCCCATCGGCGCCCCCAAGTAAGCGACTTAGCCGTAACAAGCTCATCAAAAACCGAAGCCATGGCTTCGGTTTTTTTTATCCCACGCCTGTGCCAGAAACCAAACAGGCTTGCCAGATGGCAAGCCTGTTTGACGGGACACGGCAGGCGAACTCAGTTCTCGCCGTTATACAGCTCCAGATCCGCCACCCCTTCGTTCCACTCCCGCACCGCCTTGGCATCGTCACTGCGCAGATTGTTGAGGAAGTCCAGGTAGTTCTGATCCACGTCCTGAGTCACGTACTGACCGTTAAACACCGAGGTCTCAAACTGGCTGATGGCCGGGTTGCCCTCGCGCACCGCCTCTTCCAGATCCTTGAGATCCTGGAAGATCAGGCCGTCTGCCCCGATGAGCTTACAGATCTCCTCCACGTCCCGGCCATGGGCGATCAGCTCATTGGCGGTAGGCATGTCGATGCCATAGACATTGGGGAAGCGGATCTCCGGCGCCGCTGAGGCGAAGTAGACCTTGGCCGCCCCGGCTTCCCGGGCCATGTCGATGATCTGGCCTGAGGTGGTTCCCCGCACGATAGAGTCATCTACCAGCAGCACCTTCTTGCCCTTGAACTCGGAGCTGATGGCATTGAGCTTGCTGCGCACCGACTTCTTGCGTTGTTTCTGGCCCGGCATGATGAAGGTACGGCCGATGTAGCGGTTCTTCACGAAGCCCTGACGATAGGGCAGCCCCAGACGCTGGGCGATCTCCAAGGCGATATCGCAGGAGGTCTCGGGAATGGGGATCACCACATCGATGTCCAAGTCTTCCCACTGACGCTTGATCTTCTCCCCCAGCTTCTGGCCCATGTGTACACGGGCGGCATACACGGAAACCTGGTTGATGAAGGAATCAGGACGCGCAAAGTAGACGTATTCGAAGATGCAGGGGCACAGCTTGGCCTCCTGGGCACACAGCTGGGTAAACAGCTGGCCAGCCTCTGTGATGTAGACGGCTTCACCGGGTTCCACGTCCCGCATCAGATCGAAGCCCAACACATCCAGGGCCACGCTCTCGGAGGCCACCATGTACTCTATGCCCCCCTCCTCGCTCAGACGACGGCCGATCACCAGCGGACGGATGCCGTTGGGATCGCGGAAGGCGACCAGGCCGTGACCTATGATCACCGACACCACCGCATAGGCGCCACGGATCTGCTTATGCACCTGCTGGATGGCAGTAAAGATGTCAGAAGGCTGCAAACGAGGCTGATCGTGCAGCAGCAGATCCAGCTCGTGAGCGAAAACGTTTAACAACACCTCAGAATCAGAGGTGGTGTTGATGTGGCGGCGGGCGACCTTGAACTGCTGATCCCGCAGATCTTTGGCGTTGGTCAGGTTGCCATTGTGAGCCAAGGCAATGCCAAACGGAGAATTGACATAGAAGGGCTGGGCTTCGGCGGCACTGGAGCTGCCAGCGGTGGGATAGCGCACATGGCCGATGCCGATGTTGCCCTTGAGCCGCTGCATGTGGCGGGTTTCAAACACGTCCTTGACCAGCCCGTTGGCCTTACGCTGCTTGAACGTACCATCTTCGATGGTCACGATGCCAGCCGCATCTTGGCCACGGTGCTGCAACACGGTCAGGGCGTCATACAACGCCTGGTTGACCGGAGTGGTGCCAACAATACCGACGATACCACACATGTCTTGATGTTCCTTTAGGCTCTAACGTTACTTGATGAAACTCGACGACGACTTCATGAACTCGAAAAACCAGCTCACCACGACGCCAAATTCCGGGATTAATGTTGACTGCTGCCACCAGAGGCTCTGACTGGCAGAGGTAAAGGTGTCCATGAAAAACAGCAGGGCACTGACGATCAGTACACCGCGGATGGCACCAAAGCAGATGCCCAGCAGGCGATCCGTGCCGGACAGCCCTGTCTTGTCCACCAGGGTGGAGATGAGGTAGTTGACGATGCCACCTAAGATCAGGGTCGCCACAAACAGGGCTATGATGGCCACACCGTTGCGCAGCAGCTCTTCTTGCAAGGAAGTGAAGTAAACCGCCAGATCGGCATAGAAATGACTGGCGATGAAGAAGGCCACGAACCAGGTTGCCAAGGACAGGGCTTCCTTGACGAACCCGCGGATCAGACTGATGAGAGAAGACAGAGCTATCACTGCCAAGATGGCGTAATCAACCCAGACCACAAGCGCTCCGCTGGAGTAGGAAAAGTGCGGCGCATTCTAGCAAAAACGATTGCCGAATGCTTGCAAAAGTTGCCCGGCCAGCGGCCAGTAAAAAGGGGGCGAACACGCTTGTGTCCGCCCCCTTTGCTGAGCATGACGACCTTAGCCGATGTGGGTCAGGCCACCCAGATAGGGCTGCAGCACGGCCGGCACGGCGATACGGCCATCCGCCTGCTGATGGTTCTCCAGCACGGCCACCAGGGTGCGGCCCACCGCCAGGCCGGAGCCGTTCAGGGTGTGCAGCAGCATGGGTTTGCCATCGGCACCGCGCACCCGGGCCTGCATGCGGCGGGCCTGGAAGTCAGTGCAGTTGGAGCAGGAAGAAATCTCCCGGTAGGTGTTCTGCGCCGGCAGCCAGACTTCGAGATCGTAGGTCTTGGCGGCGCTAAAGCCCATGTCCCCGGTACACAGCGCCATCACCCGGTAGGGCAGCTCCAGCAACTGCAGCACCTTCTCGGCGTGCCCCACCATCTCTTCCAGGGCCGCCCAGCTCTGCTCCGGATGCGCCAGCTGCACCATCTCCACTTTGTCGAACTGGTGCATACGGATGAGACCGCGGGTGTCGCGCCCGTAGGAGCCGGCTTCGGAGCGGAAGCAGGGGCTGTGGGCGGTGAGCTTCACCGGCAAGGCCTTCTCATCGAAGATCACATCGCGGCCCAGGTTGGTCAGCGGCACCTCGGCGGTGGGGATCAGGGAGAAGCGGCGCACCTTGCCCTCGTCGTCCCCTTCCCCATTGATGGCGGTATGGAACAGATCGTCGGCAAACTTGGGCAACTGGCCGGTGCCTTGCAGGCTGTCGGCGTTCACCAGGTAGGGCACGTAGCATTCGGTATAGCCGTGCTGCTGGGTGTGCAGGTCGAGCATGAACTGCGCCAGGGCGCGATGCAGCCGGGCGACTTGCCCCTGCATCACCACGAAGCGGGAGCCGGAGAGCTTGGTGGCCGCCTCAAAATCCAGCCCCTTGAGCCCCTCGCCCAGGGCCACATGGTCCTTGACCTCGAAGTCAAAGCTGCGAGGGGTACCCCAGCGGCGCACTTCCTGGTTCTGGCTTTCATCCCGACCCACAGGCACGCTCTCATGCGGCAGGTTGGGCAGGGTCAGCGCCAACGCCTCAAGCTCGGCCAGCACCGCATCCTGTTGCTGCTTGCAGCTATCCAGTTCAGCCCCCAGGGATCCCACCTGGGCCATCAGGGGGGCGGTATCCTCGCCACGCCGCTTGGCGTCACCGATGGCCTTGGAACGGGCGTTGCGCTCGGCCTGCAGCTCCTGGGTACGGGTCTGCAGCACCTTGCGCTGCTCTTCCAGGGCGTTGATCTTGGCCACATCCAGGGTGTAGCCGCGCTGGGCCAGTCGTTGGGCGGCCTCGTCGATATCGGCACGCAAATATTTGGGATCTAGCATGGTAACCTGCTCGTCTTAGATAAATGACTTCAATTTCAATGGAGTGAGCCAGCGGGCTCGAGCGGCATGGCCGCCCATAAATGGCGCTCAGTCTAGCAAAGCCACCCCGGCTTGTAATGAGAAAAACCGCTATTTACCACCGGGATAGCGCTGGCGATTGCTCTGGGCGTCCAACTCGGCCAGGTAGTCGAGCTTCTGGCGGATCTGCTTTTCCAGCCCTCGCTCGGAGGGCTGGTAATAGCGACGCTCGGCCAGCTCAGGCGGCAGATAGCACTCACCGGCGGCATAGGCGCCGGGCTCATCGTGGGCATAACGGTACTCGGCACCGTAACCCAGCTCGGCCAGCAGCTTGGTGGGGGCATTGCGCAGATGCGGCGGCACCTCGAAATCGGCCAACTCCCGGGCATCCTTGAGCGCCGCCTTCCAGGCCAGATACACCGCATTGCTCTTGGGGGCACAGGCCAGATACACCACCGCCTGGGCGATGGCCCGCTCCCCTTCGGCTGGCCCCACCCGTTCGAAGCAATCCCAGGCCGCCAGGGCCACCTGCATGGCCTTGGGATCGGCATTGCCCACATCCTCCGAGGCGATGGCCAATAGACGGCGCGCCACGTAGAGAGGGTCGCCGCCCGCCGCCACGATGCGGGCATACCAGTACAGCCCCGCCTGGGGATCCGAACCGCGGATGGACTTGTGCAGGGCGGAGATCAGGTCGTAATAGAGATCGCCACCCTTATCAAAGCGCGCCACCCGTTCGCCACTCACCGCCGCCAACAGTTGCTGGTCGATGCGCCGCTGGCCCCCCTGCTCCACCGCCAGATCCGCCAGCAGCTCCAGGTAGTTGAGTGCCCGGCGGGCATCCCCCTCCACCAGTCGCACCAGTCCGTCCAGGGCACCGGGGACAAACTCCAGCCCCTGACCCGCCAAGCCGCGCTCATCGGTGAGCGCCTGCTGGATCACGGCGGCAATCTCCTCGTCGCTCAGGCGCTTGAGCAGATAGACCCGCGCCCGGGAGAGCAGAGCGTTATTGAGTTCGAAGGAGGGATTTTCGGTGGTGGCGCCCACGAAGATGATGGTGCCATCCTCGATGTGCGGCAGGAAGGCATCCTGCTGACTCTTGTTGAAGCGGTGCACCTCATCGACAAACAGCAGGGTGCGCCGGCCTCGGTACTGATTGTCCTTGGCCCGATCGATGGCGGCACGGATCTCCTTGACCCCGGAGGTCACCGCCGAGAGCCGTTCCACCTCAGCCTGACAGCACAGCGCCATCAGCTCAGCCAGCGTGGTCTTACCAGTACCGGGCGGCCCCCAGAGGATCATGGAGTGACACTGGCCGGCCTCCAAGGCGCGGCGCAGTGGCTTGTCCGGCCCCAGCAGGTGGGACTGACCTATGTATTGCTCCAGCCGTTGGGGCCGCATCCGAGCCGCCAGGGGGCGAAAGTCGGGAGCGAAGTCCAGGCTGAGATTACCCATCAGCGTTGATCATCCACCGTGACGCCCTTGGGCACCGCAAAGTGGAAGGTGTCAGCCTTTACCGCCGGCTGGCCATTGTATTGACTCAGCTCAAACTCGCTGCGCTGGCCTTGTGTCTCATTGACCTCGAAGCGACTCAATTGACCGCCAGGCGCGAAGATGAGGCGCAGCGACTCGATGCGCTGCCCCTTCTGCTTGCTGGTGACGGTGAAGGCGTGCTCCTCCTTGAGCACATCATAGCGGGCCCAGAGGGTGGGATCCGTGCTGGAGATGAGCAGGAAAGGGGTGTTGACCACGGCATCGGCCAGGGTGGTGATGGAGACCTGCTCGACGAAGGGATCGTAAAGCCACACCGACTTGCCGTCGGAGAGGATCAGACTCTCGTCGGGTTGCTTGGTCTCCCAACGGAAGCGATCCGGCCGGGACACCAGCAGCTCGCCGCTGGCCTGCTGCAGCGGCTGGCCCTCCACATCGAACACCTGCTGCTGAAAGTGAGCGGAGAACTGCTTCACCTGGCCCAGCAGGGCTTTGAGCTCCTGGGCATCGTCGGCCCAGGCCGGCAGCAGATGGCCGGCCAGCAGGGCCGCAGTCAACCAGCGAACTGTCTTCTTCATGCTTAATCTCTCATGGGGGCCGGGGCCAGCACTTCCCGCTGACCGTTGGAGCCGGGTGGACTCACGATTCCCTGGGCCTCCATCTGGTCCACCAGACGGGCCGCACGGTTGTAACCTATCTTGAAACGCCGTTGTACGCTGGAGGTGGAGCCGCGACGGGACTCGACCACGAAGGCCACCGCCTCGTCAAACAGGGGATCCAGCTCTTCGCCGTTGAGATCCGGCTGCTCACCGGGCAACAGGCTCTCTGCCGTCACCTCGCCGTTTAAGATCTCATCGATGTAATTGGGCTCGCCTCTGAGCTTCCAGTCCGCCACCACCTTGTGCACCTCGTGGTCATCCACGAAGGCGCCGTGTACCCGGGTCGGGGTGCTGTCGCCGGCCGGCAGGTAGAGCATGTCCCCCATACCGAGCAGGGATTCAGCCCCCGGCTGATCGAGTATGGTGCGGGAGTCAATCTTGGAGGAGACCTGGAACGACACCCGGGTGGGGATGTTGGCCTTGATGAGGCCGGTGATCACGTCCACCGACGGCCGCTGGGTCGCCAGGATCAGGTGGATACCCGCCGCCCGCGCCTTCTGGGCGATCCGGGCGATGAGCTCCTCCACCTTCTTGCCGACGATCATCATCATGTCGGCAAATTCGTCGATGATCACCACGATACTGGGCAGGGTTTCCAGATCCGGCGCCTCTTCGTCAAAGGAGTCGCCGGGTCGCCAGAAGGGATCCTTGATGGGATTACCGCTAGCCTGGGCCGCCGCCACCTTGGCGTTGAAGCCCTTGAGGTTACGCACCCCCATGGCCGACATCAGCTTGTAGCGCCGCTCCATCTCACCGACACACCAGCGCAGGGCGTTGGCGGCGTCCTTCATGTCGGTGACCACCTCGGTCAGCAGGTGCGGTATGCCCTCATAGACTGACAGCTCCAGCATCTTGGGGTCGATCATGATGAAGCGCACCTGCTCCGGCGTGGCCTTGTAGAGCATGGAGAGGATCATGACGTTCACCCCGACGGACTTACCTGAGCCCGTAGTGCCCGCCACCAGCACGTGGGGCATCTTGGCCAGATTGACCACCACCGACTCGCCGGCGATGTCCTGGCCCAGCACCATGGTCAGGGGGTTGTCCGACTGCCGGAAGCGCTCGGAGTCGAACACCTCCTTGAGGTAGACGGTCTGCCGATGACGGTTGGGCAACTCCAACCCCACATAGGGCTTGCCGGGGATCACCTCCACCACCCGCACGCTCACCGCCGACAGGGAACGGGCCAAATCCCGTGATAGGCCGGTGATCTTGCTGGCCTTCATGCCAGGCGCCAGTTCCAGCTCGAAGCGGGTGATCACAGGCCCCGGATAGACACCCACCACCTTGGCCTGCACGTTGTAATCGGCCAGCTTGGCTTCCACCAGACGGGCGATCCGCTCCAGTTCATCCGGGCTCATCATGCTCTGACGCACCGGCGGCGTATCCAGCAGGTTGAGGGAAGGCAGCTCGCCCAGGGGTTTGGGTCTGGGCTTGGGCACCACAGGCGCCAGCGGCTGGGTGAGCGCAGCTTCGCTGGGCGCAGTAACCGGCTGAGCGGGTAGCGGCTCGGCCTGCTCGCTACCCCAGGGCAGGCTCAGATCCTCCTCATCATCACTGACCGACAGCCCCATCACAGGAATAAAGTCAGCTTCGGCCTTGGCCGGTGAACGCGGCATGGGAGTTGAAACCGGCGAACGCGGCATCGGCGTCGGGGACTCCTGCAGCGCCCCCAGATTGATGGCGGGCTCCCAGTCATCCTCCTCATCCTCCGGCAGATCCAGCGATGAGGCCGGCATGGGAGAGCGCTTCACCGGGGTGAAACGCGGCGCCGGTTTGGCCGCAGGAGCCACAGGGCGCGGCGCAAATCGGGCCGCCGGCGCCAGATCGTCATCCTCGTCGTCTTCATCATCGAAGAAGTCTGCCGGCCCCTCGGCCGGGGCAGGACGACGGGTGAGCCGACGGAACACCTCGCCGGGCTGAGTGAAGAGCTGCAGACTGCCGGTCACCGCCAGGCCCAGATATTCGGCGATCATCAACCAGGACCAACCGGTAAACAGCGTGATGCCGGTTGCGGTGGCACATAAGAGCACCAAGGTGGTGCCCAGATCGCCAAACAGCGGATGCAGCTGGGTACCCAGCATGTCCCCCACCAGACCGCCGCTGCTAAAGCTGTGAATGTCCGGGAAATGCATGCTGCCCAAGCCGGCCATGCCCAGATAGAGCACCAGGAAGCCGACCAGCCGCAGCCCCAGGGTGAAGTAGTTGACGCTGGTCAGCCGATAGGGCCGCCAGAAGATGCTCCAGCCGATGAATACCAGCAAGGCCGGCAACAGGTAGGCAAAGACCCCGAAGACGAAGAAACAGAGATCGGCCGTCCAGGCACCGGCCGCACCGGCGGAATTATGGATCTTGCCGCCCCAGGCGGTTTGCGACCAGCCAGGATCGGACGGGTGATAGGTCAGCAGGGCCAGCAGCAGGAACAGTGCCCCCAGGCTGAGGACTATGAGTCCCGTTTCAAATATGCGCTGTAAACCTGAAATGGGAGTGAACTTCCTCGCGGTCAAACCCGACTCCTTGATGCACGACTAACGAAAACGGCAGGCCAAGCCTGCAAAATTGGGCGCTATTATACCCGGAGGGAGTTGGCAGTATACAAATAGGAAATGAGCGGCCAAGCCGCTCAATTAACGCCCACTCGTGACCCTCTACCAACCGTCACGACTTAGCGATTGTTAATCACCAGCCGATTGGTCTGTTTGACTTCTTCCATCACCACATAGGTTCGGGTGTCGTTCACGCCGGGCAGGCGCAGCAGAGTTTCCCCCAGCAGGCGTCGATAAGCCGACATGTCCGAGACCCGGGTCTTGAGCAGATAATCGAAGTCACCCGATACCAGATGGCACTCCTGGATCTCCTCCAGGGTTTGTACCGCCTTATTGAACTGCTCGAACACATCCGGCGCGCCACGATTCAAGGTGATCTCAACGAACACCAGCAAGGAGGCATCCAGATAATGGGGATTGAGAATGGCGGTATAGCCTTCGATAAACCCCTGGCGTTCCAGGCGGCGCACCCGTTCCAGGCAGGGTGTGGGGCTGAGTCCCACCCGCTTCGACAGTTCAACATTCGAGATGCGGCCATCCTTTTGCAGCTCGTTGAGTATGTTGCGATCTATCCTGTCCAGGTCCCTCAGCCTACTGTTCTCTTCCAGCATATTATTCCATCCTTTGACTTACTTTTAGAGATTATCTCCGCAATGTTATAAGTTCAGTCACCCAAACTGTCAACCAGCGACAGAGATCAAATTATTGTGCTCCGACCAGATTCAAAAACGACCTCATGTCGCCGGAGTGGCCGAAGACAATCTAGATAAAAATACACAATACCCGCATAGCTATTGCGCCAAGCAGTCTACGTGATCCCCCAGCCCGAGACCATAGAAAAACAGTCATTTTCTCGACAAATATATGGTAAGCAAGCCACCAAGCGGTGCATTTAGCCAATGATTACACTCTTTAAGTCAAGATAACCGCACACCCTGTGGTTACCCCAAGCGCAATGCCGTTGGCCAGCCTGCCCAAAAGATGCATATGGATGCATAAAAAACGCATCCTCAGCGGCATGTCACCGCCATATAACATTTCTATTACCTTTATCGCTTCTCCATTCTTTACCCCTCAAAGCCATTTCCCTACAATCGGGACTCTTTGTAGAAAAGGAATACGTCATGAGCCACATCAAGCATGCCAAGCTGCTGATCCTGGGATCGGGTCCTGCGGGATACACAGCCGCCGTCTATGCCGCCCGCGCCAATCTCAATCCGGTATTGATCACCGGCATGCAGCAAGGCGGCCAGCTGACCACCACCACAGAGATCGAAAACTGGCCGGGTGATGCCGAAGGCCTGACTGGCCCTGGCCTGATGGACAAGATGAAGGCCCATGCCGAGCACTTCGACACCGAAATCATCTTCGACCACATCACCGAAGCGCGGCTGGACCAGAAGCCCTTCTACCTCAAGGGCGACAGCGGCGAGTACAGCTGCGATGCCCTCATCATCGCCACCGGCGCCTCCGCCCGCTATCTGGGGCTGCCCTCTGAGACCGCCTTCATGGGCCGCGGTGTCTCGGCCTGCGCCACCTGTGATGGCTTCTTCTACCGCAATCAGAAGGTGGCGGTAGTGGGCGGTGGCAACACGGCCGTAGAAGAGGCCCTCTACCTGGCCAACATCGCCTCCGAGGTGCACCTGATCCACCGTCGCGATGGCTTCCGTGCTGAAAAGATCCTGCTCAAACGGCTACAAGACAAGGTGGCACAAGGGGTTATCAAGCTGCACGTCCACAGAACTCTCGAAGAGGTGCAAGGTGACGAGATGGGCGTCACCGCCTTGCAGCTTAAGAGCACTCAGGACGGTAGCTTGGAGCAACTGGAGGTCATGGGGGTGTTTATCGCCATCGGCCATAGCCCCAATACCGCCTTGTTTGAGGGCCAGCTGGAGATGAACCACGGCTACCTTAAGGTCAAGGGCGGCAGCGAGGGCTTCGCCACCCAGACCAGCATCCCAGGCGTCTTTGCCGCCGGGGATGTGGCAGACCATATCTATCGCCAAGCCATCACCTCGGCCGGTACCGGCTGTATGGCCGCCTTAGACGCAGAGCGCTACCTGGATGGGCAAGGCTAGCCAGCCCCTCGCCAGGCCAAGGGTGTGACCGGACATCACACCCTTTTTGTTGGTGGTTTACCTTATCTTACGTCTCGGTTAGTGTGCCTAACTGTCGTGTTTGACGGAGTACAGCATGGAGCTGGTGCAGCTGGACGAGTCTGAACTGGCGTTTCCGCCCGTGGAGCAGGCCCTGAGCCAGCCCAATGGCTTGTTGGCCATCGGCGGCGATCTGAGCCCGCAGCGGATCTTATCGGCCTATCGGCAGGGCATTTTTCCCTGGTTCGGCGCTCATCAACCCATACTGTGGTGGTCACCCGATCCGCGCGGCGTCTTGGTGCCAGAGGCCATGCATTGCTCCCGTTCACTGCTTAAAGAACTCAAACGCCATGACCTCAGGTGCTGGATCAACCGGGACTTTGCTCAGGTGATCCAGGCCTGTGCTGCTCCGCGGCGGGATTGTGATGAGACTTGGATCAGCCGCGAGATGCAAGCAGCCTACCTGCAATTACACCACGCAGGCCTGGCACATTCGGTTGAGATTTGGCAGGGCGAACAACTGGTGGGCGGCCTGTACGGCCTGGCCATCGGCAGCCTCTTCTGTGGTGAATCCATGTTCTCCCGTCGGACAAATGCCTCCAAACTGGCGCTTTATTATTTATGCCAACACTGGCAGACGTGGGGCGGTCGCCTGATTGACTGCCAGATGCAAAATAGTCATTTGGAGACGCTTGGCGTGGTAGAGTGGCCCAGAGCACGCTTCATGGCGCAGTTGGCTCTTTGTCGGGATGAAACCATAGACGCCGCCTGTTGGCGGTTGCAAGAGGTAGTAGTGTGACTGAAATGGCCCTAAAGGTAGGGTTAACCCCGGAGCAGCAATGCAGTTATTTGACACAGCAGCGGGAACGCCTGATGGTGTTGCTCGATCCCAGCCGCCTGTCACCCACCGGCTATGAAGAGCTGCTCAAGGCAGGATTTCGCCGCAGTGGCGATGATCTCTATCGCCCCCATTGCCAAGCGTGCCAGGCCTGCTGCTCGTTACGCATTCCGGTGGAGGAGTTCAACCCGGATCGCCGGCAGCGACGTATCCTGCGCCGCAATCAGGATCTCTCCTTCACCCTAAGCCACCAGGACAAGCCGGAATATTACGATCTCTTCTGCCGCTACATCAGCCTGCGACACAGAGATGGCACCATGTATCCCCCCAGCCGCAAACAGTATGATGGTTTTTTGCTGTGCAGCTGGCTATCTCCCCTGTTCATGGAGTTTCACTCCGGCCATCGACTCATTGCTGTCGCCATCACAGATGCCATGCCCAATAGCCTCAGCGCCATGTACACGCTGTTTGAGCCGGAAGAAGAGTCCCGCTCATTGGGCACCTACGCCATTCTCAGCCAGATAGCCCTGGCGCGCCGCATGCGCAAACAGTGGCTCTATCTGGGGTACCAGATAGAGGCGTGTCGCAAGATGAATTACAAAACCCAATATCTGCCCCATGAACAACTCATTGAGCAGGAGTGGAAAAAAAAACCCTGTGTGGCTGAGTGAACTTTACACTCACCACTAAATCCGGCATGATCCGCACGTTTTTTATAGAGGCTATCTCGAGGATTAAATGGCGAAAGAAGACAGTATTGAGATGCAAGGTACCATTTTGGAAACCCTGCCAAACACCATGTTCCGAGTCGAACTGGAAAATGGCCATGTGGTGACCGCCCACATCTCAGGCAAGATGCGCAAAAACTACATTCGTATCCTGACCGGCGACAAAGTTACCGTTCAGTTGACCCCCTACGATCTTTCCAAGGGCCGCATCGTTTTCCGTTCTCGCTGATCCCACCAAATTCAAAGCCCGGCCTACGCCGGGCTTTGTCTATTGGTCGCGTCAGTGACAGACGGCCGCCTGATGCGGTGTACACTCCAGGTGCAATTCATCCCCGCGCAGTTCCACCTTCACGGTCCCCCCTGAAACCAGCTCCCCAAACAGCAGCTCATTGGCCAGGGGTTTCTTGAGCTTCTCTTGAATGACCCGGGCCATGGGGCGTGCGCCCATGCTGGGATCATAGCCCTTCTCGGCCAACCAGAGGCGAGCCCCCTCAGTCACCTCCAGTGATACGCCTTTGGCATCCAGCTGCGCCTGCAGCTCGACGATGAACTTGTCCACCACCTGGTGGATGACCGGCATATCCAGTTGGTTGAACCAGATGATCTGATCCAGCCGGTTACGGAATTCCGGGCTGAAGGTACGGTTGATTTCTGACATGGCATCAAAGCTGTGATCCTGCTGCTTGAAACCAATGGACTGCCGCTGGGTTTCGGTCACGCCAGCATTGGTGGTCATCACCAGTATGACGTTACGAAAATCCGCCTTGCGGCCATTGTTGTCCGTCAGGGTGCCATTATCCATCACCTGCAGCAGCAGGTTGAACACGTCAGAATGGGCCTTCTCTATCTCATCGAGCAACACCACAGAGTGCGGATGCTTAAGCACGGCATCGGTGAGCAATCCCCCCTGCTCGTAACCCACATATCCGGGAGGGGCACCAATCAGTCGGGAAACAGTATGACGCTCCATGTATTCCGACATATCAAAGCGCAGCAACTCAACCCCCAGCAGGCGAGCCAGTTGCTGCGTCACTTCCGTCTTACCCACCCCGGTCGGGCCGGCAAACAAGAAGGAACCCACCGGCTTGCGTTCATTACCCAGACCGGAACGGCTCAGGCGGATGGCGTCGGTCAGCACGCTGATGGCCTTATCCTGGCCAAAAACCACCATCTTGAGATTACGCTCCAGGTTCTTGAGCACTTCTTTGTCAGAGGAGGAGACAGACTTTTCCGGGATCCGAGCAATCTTGGCCACGATGGCCTCGATCTCGCTGACATTGATGACCTTCTTGCGCTTGCTGACCGGCAGCATACGCTGGCTGGCCCCCGCCTCGTCGATCACATCAATGGCCTTATCCGGCAGGTGGCGCTCGTTGATGTATTTGGCCGCCAGCTCAGCCGCAGCACGCAAAGCCTTGCTGGTGTAGCGAACGCTGTGATGCTCCTCGTAGCGGCTCTTCAGTCCCATCAGGATACGGGCCGTATCATCCACCGAGGGTTCTGTGATATCCACCTTCTGGAAGCGGCGCGCCAGCGCATGATCCTTTTCAAAAATCTGCGCGTATTCCTGATAGGTGGTGGAGCCGATGCAGCGCAGCTGACCGGACGAGAGGATAGGCTTGATCAGGTTGGCCGCATCCAACTGGCCACCCGAGGCGGCACCGGCCCCTATGATGGTGTGGATCTCATCGATAAACAGCACCGCGCCTTCTTGCTTTTCCAGTTGCTTGAGCAGCACCTTGAAGCGTTTCTCAAAGTCGCCACGATACTTGGTACCCGCCAGCAAGGCGCCCATGTCGAGCGAGTAGATGACGTTGTTCATCATCACCTCAGGCACCTCCTGCCGCACTATGCGGTAGGCCAAGCCTTCGGCGATGGCGGTCTTACCGACTCCGGCCTCTCCCACCAGCAAGGGATTGTTCTTGCGCCGGCGACAGAGGATCTGAATGGTGCGGTTGAGTTCGGCATCTCGACCAATCAGGGGATCGATGCGTCCCTCGATCACCTTCTGGTTCAAATTGACCACAAAGTTCTCGATAGAGCCTGCCGCCTCATCCGGCATACTTTCGGATTCGCTGCTATTGCTCATGCCGGCATGCCCCTCATGGCCACCGGCATCCTTACGCACGCCGTGAGAAAGGTAGTTGACCACATCAAGGCGACTGATATCGGTTTTCTTCAGGAAATAGACCGCCTGAGACTCCTGTTCACCGAAGATGGCAACCAAAACATTGGCGCCAGAGACCTCCGCCTGCCCGGAGGACTGAACGTGGAACACGGCGCGCTGCAGTACCCGTTGAAAGCCCAGGGTGGGCTGGGTCTCCCGCTCGTGATCCTCACGGGGGATCAGCGGGGTGGTTTGATTGATGAAACTGACGATCTCCTGGCGCAGCGGCTCTATGTCCGCACCACAGGCCAACAAAGCCTCTTTGGCAGACTGGTTGTCCAGCAACGCCAGCAGCAGATGTTCAACCGTCATGAATTCATGGTGGGCATCACGCGCCTCTTTGAAGGCGAAATTGAGGGTTTGTTCCAGTTCCTTGCTCAGCATGGGCACCTCCCCAAAAACAGATATGGCTCTGACCGGGCACTAAGCCTTTTCCATGGTACAGAGCAGTGGATGCTCATTATCTCGGGCGTACTGATTGACCTGCGCCACCTTGGTTTCCGCTATTTCGGCCGTAAAGACCCCGCAAATCCCCTTACCATGATAGTGAACCGTCAACATGATCTGAGTTGCCTTGTCCAACTCCATACGAAAGAACTTCTGCAACACCTCAATCACGAAATCCATGGGGGTGTAGTCATCGTTGTTGAGCACCACCTGGTACATGGCCGGTGGCTGCAACGCCAAATCAGTCTGCGCCTTGGCCGGCTGATAGGTCGATGACGCCTGCATCTTGCTCATGGCTCCCTACCCCTTGTCTTTAATTACTACCTGCACGGTTTAACTTGTCAACATCGCTGAGAGCTGACGCCGCAAGGCGGAGATCAAGCCCTTGACTCGGTGATTATTTATACTAGATTGGTTAACTGGTGACCATTGGCACCCTCTGTCTAACCCATTGAGACAGTTATAAATGGCAATGGATACCGACTCAACGGCTTTAAGTGGAATTTGACTAAGGACGTAGAAGTATGGCTACCGGAACGGTGAAGTGGTTCAACAACGCAAAGGGATTTGGGTTTATCTGTCCGGACGGAGGGGGGGATGACATCTTCGCTCACTACTCCACCATCGACATGCAGGGGTATAAGACCCTTAAAGCAGGTCAGCCCGTCATGTTTGAAATGCAGTCTGGTCCCAAGGGCAACCATGCGGTAAGCATAGTGCCTACGGGTGCGCAGGAATCTTAGTCTCCCCTAAGAGGAGCGCACGGGATAATTAAAGACAGCATGAAGAAAAGCGGGCCTAGCCCGCTTTTCTCATATCAAGAGGTCGGCAAACCGACTCCGCTTACATGTTGGCGATCATGTCATCGGCAAATTCTGAACACTTGCGCAGGGTGGCGCCGTCCATCAGACGCTCGAAGTCATAGGTCACCGTCTTGTTGCGGATAGCCGCTTCCATGCCCTTGACGATGAGATCTGCCGCTTCCACCCACCCCAGGTGACGCAGCATCATCTCGGCAGAGAGGATGAGCGAGCCGGGGTTGACCTTATCCTGGCCGGCGTACTTAGGCGCAGTGCCATGAGTCGCTTCAAACAGCGCCACACCATCACCAATGTTGGCACCTGGCGCTATGCCGATCCCCCCGACCTGGGCCGCCAGGGCATCGGAGATGTAGTCACCGTTGAGGTTCATACAGGCGATCACATCATATTCGGCCGGACGCAGCAGTATCTGTTGCAAGAAGGCATCGGCAATCACGTCCTTGACGACGATCTGCTTGCCGGTCTTGGGATTCTTGAACTGGCACCAAGGACCACCGTCGATCAGCTCGGCACCGAACTCCTCGCGGGCCAGCTCGTAGCCCCAATCCTTGAAGGAGCCTTCGGTGAATTTCATGATGTTACCCTTGTGCACCAGGGTCACAGAGTCACGATCGTTGTCGATGGCGTATTCCATGGCCGCACGCACCAGCCGCTGGGTACCGGCCTGGGACATGGGCTTGATGCCGATACCGCAATGGTCGGGGAAGCGGATCTTCTTCACCCCCATCTCGTTTTGCAGGAAATCGATGACCTTCTTGGCTTCAGCGGAATCGGCCTTCCACTCGATACCGGCATAGATGTCTTCAGCGTTTTCACGGAAGATCACCATGTCGGTCAGCTCAGGATGCTTCACCGGGCTGGGCGTGCCCTCGTAATAGCGCACAGGGCGCAGACACACATACAGATCCAGCTCCTGGCGCAACGCCACGTTCAGGGAGCGGATGCCGCCACCTACCGGCGTGGTCAAGGGGCCCTTGATAGCCACATGGTAGTCGCGGATGAAATCCAGGGTTTCGGCGGGCAGCCACACATCATCACCGTACAGCTTGGTGGATTTTTCACCCGTGTAGATTTCCATCCAGGCGATCTGACGCTTGCCGGCATAGGCCTTGGCCACGGCGGCATCCACCACCTTGAGCATGGCGGGGGTCACATCCACACCGATGCCATCCCCTTCGATAAAGGGAATGATGGGATGATCGGGTACGGCCAACTTGCCGTTAGCATCAAGCGTAATCTTTTCGCCGGTGGCGGGCACGACTACTTTAGTTTCCATCGGTGTCTCCTAACTTCCGGTTGTTATCAGAGTGTCACCAGGCCGTCCATGGGGTATCTAGCTCGGCATAAACGACCTGATTGCAGACG
Organism: Aeromonadaceae bacterium; assembly: GCA_021209335.1. Lineage (GTDB taxonomy): Bacteria > Pseudomonadota > Gammaproteobacteria > Enterobacterales > Aeromonadaceae > Pseudaeromonas. Next base: position 4,351 of record JAJOIN010000081.1, on the reverse strand, counting down.
TGAGGCGGGCAAGCCCTTAAAATCGCGGGCCATCTTAGCCCATTGGCAGACGGATGCAAAATCACAAACCCGAGCCTACTTCACCATATCTCATTTGGCGACAGTTTGTTAACAAGGGGCACAGGATCAAGACCCACTTTTGCTCTGCCCGCCCCCGGCTGTGCGCCTGTGATGCCCCAACCGGCCGTTATCTGCGGCAGGGCCGCATCCGATGGCAAGATCGTGACCGGGAAGGGTGTGATGGCCTGACCAGAGTGATAAGCTCCCTGGCTGGCTCAGACTATCAAGCTCAAGGCCCCATTTTGCATCAGCCCTTATTGCCTGGACAGATTGGCACCAGGCCACTGGAAACCACAGACATGAGATTTAGGCCCAATGTAACCGTCGCGGCCATCATCCGCTGGCAGGATCGCTACCTGCTGGTTGAGGAGCAAGAGCGCAACGGCCGTCATGTGTTCAATCAGCCCGCGGGTCACCTGGAACGCGGCGAGAACCTGATCCAAGCGGTGATGCGCGAGGTGCAAGAAGAAACTGGCCTCACCCTGACCCCGGATGGCTGGGTGGGTACTTATCTCTTCTCCACGCCCTACCGCAAGCTCACCTACCTGCGCTTTTGCTTCTATTGCGAGCTGACTCAGGCGCCGGGTGACCATGCCCCCCAGGATCCGGATAATGACATCCTCGCCTGCCACTGGCTGACCATGGCTGAGATCCGGGCCCTGGGCCGCCGGCTGCGCAGCCCCCTGGTGATGGAATGTTTTGAGGATTACTTGAGCGGTGTGCGCCTGCCGCTGGCCAGCCTTAAGGATCGGCGCTTTTGACCCAGAGCGGGTTCTGGGTCTTAGCGTCCGTTTCTGCTAGAATGCGCACAGTTTTTTTCACAGCACACTTCCTATGACAGACAAGAGCCACATCAAGGTCATCGTCGGCATGTCCGGCGGGGTTGATTCCTCCGTTTCCGCCTATCTGCTGCAACAGCAGGGCTACCAGGTCGAAGGCCTGTTCATGAAGAACTGGGAGGAAGATGACGGCGAGGATTACTGCACGGCGGCGGCTGACCTGGCGGATGCCCAGGCGGTGTGTGACAAGCTGGGCATTCCCCTGCACACCATCAACTTTGCCGCCGAATACTGGGATCAGGTGTTCGAGCACTTTCTGGCCGAGTATCAGGCCGGCCGCACCCCGAACCCGGATATCCTGTGCAACAAGGAGATCAAATTCAAAGCCTTCCTGGAGTTTGCCGCCGAGGAGCTGGGTGCCCACTACATCGCCACCGGGCACTATGTACGGCGGGATGACAGCACAGGGACGCCACGCCTGCTACGCGGTCTGGATGGCAACAAGGATCAGAGCTATTTCCTCTACACCCTCAGCCACCAGCAGGTGGGCCAAAGCCTGTTCCCGGTGGGCGAGCTGGAAAAGCCTGTCGTACGCCAGATTGCCGAGCAGCTGGACTTGGTAACGGCCAAGAAGAAGGACAGCACGGGGATCTGCTTTATCGGCGAACGCAAGTTCCGTGACTTTCTGGCCCGCTATCTGCCGGCACAGCCTGGCCCCATCGAGACGGTGGACGGCCAGATCATCGGCGAACATCAAGGGCTCATGTACCATACCCTGGGGCAACGCAAGGGGCTGGGGATCGGCGGTCGAAAAGACTCCGATGACAACCCCTGGTACGTGGTGGACAAGGACATGGCGCGCAACACCCTGATCGTCGCCCAGGGCCATGACCACCCGCGGCTGTACTCCGATGGCCTGGTGGCCAGCCAGCTGCACTGGGTCGACCGCCAGCCCATCACAGCCCCCTTTACATGCACGGTTAAGACCCGCTACCGCCAGCAGGATATCCCCTGCCGGGTGGAGCCGCTGGACGAGGAGCGCATCCGCGTCACCTTCGCCAGCCCTCAGGCGGCCGTCACCCCCGGCCAGTCTGCCGTCTTCTACCAAGGCGACGTCTGCCTGGGCGGCGGCATCATAGAGCACAGATTCAAGTTGCAGGAGTCCTGATGAGCAACGTCCAAACCCAACGCACCATGGCCTTTGCCGGCATCTGTCAGGCGGCCTTTCTCGTCCAGCAGGTGGCCCGCCAAGGCCAATGTGACGATGACGCCCTGCGTCAAGCCCTCAACAGCATATTGGTGACCGACCCGGATCACCCCGAAGCGGTGTTTGGTGACCGCCCGGATCTGCGGGACGGCTATCAGGCCCTGATCACCCAGCTGGGCAATGGCGAGCGCAAGGATCCCGAACTGACCCGCTACGTGGTGAGTCTGGTGGCCCTGGAGCGCAAGCTGGCCGCCCGCAAGGAGATGCTCTCCATGCTCGGCGAGCGGATCACCCAGGTTAAACGCCAGTGCCATCACTTTGACCTGCTGGACGAGCCGGTGCTGGCCAACCTGGCCAGCATCTACAGCGAAATCATCAGCCCCCTGGGCCCGCGGATCCAGGTGGCCGGTACCCCGCTGTTCCTGCAACAGCCGGCGGTACAACACAAGGTCCGCGCCCTGCTGCTGGCCGGCATCCGTGCCTGTGTGCTGTGGCGCCAACTGGGCGGCCGTCGTCGCCATATCCTCTTTGCCCGTCGTGGTCTGGTGGAAACCGCCCGCAACGCGCTCAATCGACACTAACCCCTTACTTTCAGGAGTCTATCCATGGAATTGTCAGCCCTGACTGCGGTTTCGCCCATCGATGGTCGTTACGGCGACAAATGCACCGCCCTGCGGCCCATTTTCTCCGAATTCGGCCTGCTGCGCTTTCGCGTCGAGGTAGAAGTTCGCTGGCTGCAACACCTGGCCCGCCATGCCGGCATCCCCGAAGTGCCGGCCTTCTCGGCGGCGGCCGATGCCCAGCTGGATGCCATCGTCGCCAACTTTAGCGAAGCCGATGCCGCCCGCATCAAGGCCATTGAGCGCACCACCAATCACGACGTCAAGGCGGTGGAATACTTCCTCAAAGAGAAGGTGGCCGACAATGCCGAGCTCAATGCAGTCAGTGAATTCATCCACTTCGCCTGTACCTCCGAGGACATCAACAACAACTCCCACGGCCTGATGCTCAAGACCGCCCGGGAAGCGGTGATCCTGCCGGTGTGCCAAAAACTGGTGGATGAAGTAAAACGTTTGGCCCACGAATATCGTGACATGCCCATGCTCTCCCGCACCCATGGCCAACCCGCCTCCCCCACCACCCTGGGCAAGGAGATGGCCAACGTGGCCTATCGACTGGAGCGCCAGGTCAAGCAGATCGCCGCCGTGGAGATCCTCGGCAAGATCAACGGTGCCGTGGGCAACTACAACGCCCACCTCAGCGCCTACCCGAACGTGGACTGGCATGCCTTCTCCGAGCAGTTTGTCACCAGCCTGGGGCTGACCTGGAACCCCTATACCACCCAGATCGAACCCCACGACTACATCGCCGAGCTGTTTGACGCCATCGCCCGTTTCAACACCATCCTCATCGACTTCGATCGGGACATCTGGGGTTACATCTGCCTGGGCCACTTCAAGCAGCGCACCGTGGCGGGCGAAATCGGCTCCTCCACCATGCCCCATAAGGTCAACCCCATCGACTTCGAAAACTCCGAAGGCAACCTGGGTCTGGCCAACGCCCTGTTCGACCATCTGGCCGCCAAACTGCCCATCAGCCGCTGGCAACGGGATCTCACCGACAGCACAGTGCTGCGTAACCTGGGCGTCGCCGTTGGCTACTCCCTGATCGCCTACCAAGCCACCTTGAAGGGCATCTCCAAGCTGGAGGCCAACGAGGCCAACATGGTTGCCGATCTGAACAGCAACTGGGAAGTCCTGGCCGAGCCTATCCAGACAGTGATGCGTCGCTACGGCATCGAAAAGCCTTATGAGAAGTTGAAGGAGCTGACCCGCGGTCGCCGGGTGGATGCCGAGGGCATGCGTCAGTTCATCGACACCCTGGCCCTGCCGGACGAGGTGAAGGCCGAACTCAAGCGGCTGACGCCAGCCAACTATATCGGCCGCGCCGTTGGCCTGGTGGACGACCTCAAGTAAGGTCAGCCAGTTAGCAAGATGCAAAAAGCGCGGTCCAAGGGCCTAATGCCGATCAGTTAAGGATCCATTGACCGATCCTCAGGCTGTGTAAGAATCCGAAACTCCTTGTTGGGTTTCGGATTTTTTTATGCGTATCGACCAAGCTCTCGACTTCATTCACGCCTGTCCTCCCGGAAAGTTTGAGTCCCTGTCTGACCTGCTGTCACCTGAACTGGTGCAGGCTTGCTTGGCCGAGACGGGCTCCGTCTCCTTGCGCCGACGGCGCATGCCCATGGAGCGGGTGCTATGGGCCATTATCGGGATGTCCTTGTTTCGTCATGTCCCTATGG
>JAJOIN010000007.1 GCA_021209335.1 Aeromonadaceae bacterium | reverse complement strand
CAGGCGGGCGAGCAGCCTGACTGGTCGCGCCTCGAACCCATACTGCAGCAGGCCCAGCGCTGCGGCGCCTTGGCCTGCAGCGCCAAGGGGGCCATGACGGCCCTGCCGACGGCGGCCCAGCTGGCAGCGGGCTAACCCTTTCCTAGGTGTGTCCTACTCCTTGCCGGGCCTCGCGCCCGGCTTTTTTTGTTTAGCCTGCAAAACAGCTTAGCTGACACGAATCAGCTAGCCACCTGAAACCCTTTTCCCGCCGTATCGCCGCAATTTTGCACGAGGGATCACAATTGCTAAAACCAGTTAGCAACTTCATTTTATAATCCCGCATCCAGCCCCTAACCTCCAAACTGCAAAACCGGTTTAGCAAAACAAAAGTAACAAGGCTAACTGACCCTGAAGGAACAACATCATGTTTAGACCCAGTACCCTCGCTGCCGCCATCGCCCTGGCCACCCTGAGCGCCCCGACCCTGGCAGCCAGTACCGCCGACCTGGAAACCCGCCTGGCGGCCCTGGAGCAACGCCTGGCCGAGACGGAAGCTCGTGCCGCCGCAGCAGAAGCCCAGGCCGCCGCCGCCACCAGTCAAGCCCAAAACTGCCGCCGACCAGACTCAGGCCACCGCCGCCAAGACCGACGAGCTGAGCAAGAAGACCGAGCTGCTCAGCGGCCTGGAGTTCCACGGCTACGCCCGCTCCGGCCTGCTCATCAACGACCAGGCCAGTGGCAGCAAGGGCGGCCCCTACCTGACCCCGGCCGGCAGTGTCGGTGGCGCCGTGGGCCGTCTGGGTAATGAAGACGATACCTACATAGAGCTGAACCTGGAACACAAGAGCCGCCTGGATAACGGCACCAGCACCCGCTTCAAGGTGATGCTGGCCGACAGCCAGGAGTCCAGCAACGACTGGACCGCCAGCACCTCTTCGCTCAACGTCCGGCAAGTGTTTGCCGAGCTGGGCAGCCTGAGCTCCTTTACCGGCAGCCCCACCTTCAAGGACGCCACCCTGTGGGCCGGTAAGCGCTTTGACCGGGATAACTTCGACATCCACTTCCTCGACTCCGACATCGTCTTCCTGGCGGGTACCGGCGCCGGCATCTATGACGTGAAGTGGAGCGACAGCGCCCGCAGTAACTTCTCCTTGTATGGTCGGGACTATGGCTCTGTGGATACCCTGGGCACCGTCAACGACGACATTGAAAGCTACACCCTCACCGCCAACAACTACTTCGGCAAGCTGCAGTGGATGCTCAGTGGCCTCACGGCCAAAGACAACGACGCCCGGGTGGCAGACGGCGCCAGCTCAGGGGGGCATACCATGCTGGCCTGGCACGGTGACAGCTTCTACGGTCTGTCCGATGGCTTCTTCAAGCTGGCGGCCCTGTACGGTCACGGCCTGGGTGCCGAGGTCAAGGGCATCGGCAGTGACGGAGCCCTCAACAAGGATGCCGACACCTTCCGTCTGGCCACCTACGGCGTGACCCAATTCGCCGGCAACTGGCGCCTGGCACCGGCCATCCTGGCGCAATCCAGCACCGACCGCTATGTCAAGGGCGACGACTACAAGTGGCTGACCTTCAACGCCCGTCTGGCTCAGGAGCTGACCGAGAACTTCGAACTGGTCTATGAGGGCAGCTACCAGTACATGGATCTGGATCCTCAAGGCCACAACGCCTATCAGGCGGCCAAGGGTGACTTCTATAAGCTGACCTTTGCTCCCACCTTCAAGGCCAACACGGCGGCCGGCTTCTTCGAGCGCCCCGAGCTGCGTCTGTTTGCTACCTACATGGATTGGGACAAGGCGCTGGACGGCTATGCTGACAGCGACACCTTGGGCAGCAATGACTTCACCAGCGGTGGCCAGTGGAGCTTTGGCGTGCAGATGGAAACCTGGTTCTAACCCGCCCGGGGCGCCGCTATGACGGCGCCCCGTCACGGTCACTGGATAAAGACGAGAAACGAGGAACAAGATGAACTATCAAGCAACGGTCAAACAGATGCTGCCGCTGTTAGGCGGCAAAGAGAACATCGCCAGCGCCGCCCACTGCGCCACCCGGCTGCGTCTGGTATTGGTGGATGACAAGCAGGTGGACAAGTCCGCCATCGAAAAACTGGACGGGGTCAAGGGCTGCTTTAGCAACGCGGGCCAAATCCAGATCATCTTCGGCACCGGTGTGGTCAACAAGGTCTATGCCGAGTTCGCCGCCCTCACCGGCCTGACGGAAGCCAGCAAGGAGCAGGTGACCCAGATGGCGGCGCAGAAGCTCAACGTGGCCCAGCGTATCGCCCGCACCCTGTCCAACATCTTTGTCCCCATCATTCCGGCCATCGTCGCCTCGGGTCTGCTGATGGGCGCCTTGGGCATGATCAAGACCTATGGCTGGGTGAGCGGCGACTCTGCGCTCTTCGTCATGCTGGACATGTTCAGCTCCGCCGCCTTCATCATACTGCCCATCCTCATCGGCTTTACCGCCGCCCGGGAGTTTGGCGGTAACCCCTATCTGGGGGCCACCCTGGGGGGGATCCTCACCCACCCGGCGCTGACCAATGCCTGGGGCGTGGCGGGCGGCTTCAAGACCATGGACTTCTTCGGCATTGACGTGGCCATGATCGGCTACCAGGGCACCGTCTTCCCGGTATTGCTGGCAGTCTGGTTCATGAGTCACCTGGAGAAGCGCCTGCGCAAGGTGATCCCCAACGCCCTGGATCTGATCCTGACCCCCTTCCTCACCGTCTTCATCACCGGTTTCGTGGCCCTGCTGTTCATCGGCCCCGCCGGTCGCATGCTGGGCGATGGCATCTCCTTTGTGCTGAGTAACCTCATCGACCATGCCGGTTGGCTGGCGGGTCTGGTGTTCGGCGGCACCTACTCCATGATCGTCATCACCGGCATCCATCACAGCTTCCATGCCATCGAAGCCGGACTGCTGGGCAACCCGAATATCGGCGTGAACTTCCTGCTGCCCATCTGGGCCATGGCCAACGTGGCGCAGGGCGGTGCCTGTCTGGCGGTCTATTTCAAGACCCAGGATGTGAAGATCAAGGCCATCGCCGTGCCCTCCGCCGCCTCCTGCCTGTTGGGGATCACCGAAGCGGCCATCTTTGGTATCAACCTGCGCTTCGTCAAACCCTTCCTGGCCGCCCTCATCGGCGGTGCCGCCGGGGGTGCCTGGGTGGTGGCCAACCATGTGGGTATGACCGCCGTTGGCCTGACCGGCATCCCCGGGATTGCCATAGTGCAGGCCAGCTCAGTGTTGAGCTACCTCATCGGCATGGTGATTGCGTTTGGCCTGGCGTTTGTTGTCTCCTACACACTGCGTTACAAGACGGATAGCGAATGATGTCCGAACTGACATTACTGCATAAGCTCGCCCGGTCGCTGATGACCGGGCAACTCCGCGCCGCGGCCGATCCCCATCGGCCGCATTGGCATCTGGCACCCCCGGTGGGCCTGCTCAACGATCCTGTGGGGTTCGTGGAGGCCGATGACGGCTACCACCTGTTCTACCAGTGGAACCCCCTGGCCTGCGCCCACGGCGCCAAGTTCTGGGGGCACTGGCGCTCTGCGGATCTGGTGCACTGGCAGCATGAGCCGGTGGCCCTGCTGCCCAGCGAGGAATACGAGCGTAACGGCTGCTACTCCGGCAGTGCCGTCGTGCATCAGGGCAAGATCCACCTGCTCTACACCGGCAACGTCAAATACGCCGACGGCAGCCGCACCGCCTACCAGTGTCTGGCCCGCCAGGGTGACGACGGCACATTTGAAAAGCTGGGCCCCGTCATCGATCTGCCGGCCGGCTACACGGGCCATGTGCGGGACCCGAAAGTCTGGCGCCATGGCGACCACTGGTACCTGGTGCTGGGGGCCCAGGATGTCCAGCTCAAGGGCCAGGTGCTGTGCTACCGCGGCGACGATCTGCAGCACTGGCAACGGCTGGGCGAGCTGACGGGTTCAGGGCACAACGGCCTGGGCGAGTTCGGCTACATGTGGGAATGCCCGGATCTGTTCGCGCTGGATGGCAGCGACGTGCTGATCTGCTGTCCCCAGGGGCTGAGCCACCAAGGGGATCGCTACCAGAACCTGTTCCAGTCCGGCTACTTTGTCGGCCAGATGGACTACGCCTGCGGTCGCCTGACCCATGGCGAGTTTACCGAACTGGATCTGGGCTTTGAGTTCTACGCGCCGCAAACCACCCAGACCCGGGATGGCCGGCGGTTGATCGTCGGCTGGATGGGGCTGCCGGATGAGAATGAGGCCAGTCAACCGACTCGTGACTATGGCTGGCAGCACCAGATGACCTGCCTGCGTGAGCTGCGCCTGATGGATGGTCGCCTCTATCAGCAACCGGCCCGTGAATTGACGGCCCTGCGTGGCCCCAGCACCCGCTGGCAAGGCCCCGCCGAGGCCGCCCCCCTGCTGGATGGCCGCAGTGCCGAGCTGTTTTTGCAGCCCCAGGGCCATTGGCAGCTGACCCTGGGTGAGTCCGCCTGGCTGGCCTATGTGAACCACACCCTGACCCTGTGCCGCCGCAACTGGCGCACCGGCGAATGGGAGACCCGCCATTGGCACGGCGAGCTTATGGATCTGCGCCTGCTGCTGGACGCCTCCAGCATTGAACTCTTCATCAATGGTGGCGAGGCGGTGATGTCGGCACGTTACTTCCCGGGTGAATCGGTTGCCCTAGGCTGGTCCGGTAGCGGCCAGCTGGACCTGGAGTACTGGCCGCTATCGCCGTGCATGCTAGAATGGGCCACGCCCATGAGCTGAAGAATCCAGTGAAAAATCAAAAACGTGTCACCATCAGTCGCATCGCCGAGCTGGCGGGGGTCTCCAAGGCCACCGCCAGCCTGGTGCTCAATGGCCGCAGCGATGAATACCGTGTCGCCGAAGAAACCCGCGAGCGGGTGCTGGCCATCGCCCGGGAGCAACACTACCAGCCCAGCATCCACGCCCGCGCCTTGAGCTCGGGCCGCAGCTACACCCTGGGGCTGGTGATCCCGGATCTGATGAACTTCGGTTTTGCCTACACGGCCCGGGAGCTGGAGACCCTCTGTCGCGAGGCGGGTCTGCAGCTGCTCATCGCCTGTACCGACGACAACTCGGCCCAGGAGCAGATGGTGGTGGACGCCTTGATCCAGCGGCAGGTGGACGGCCTGCTGGTAGCTTCCAGTGCCTTAAGCGATCAGCTCTATCAGAAGATCAACCAGAGCCTGCCGGTGGTGCAGCTGGACCGGCACATTGGCGAATCCACCCTGCCCATGGTGATCTCCGATGCCTGCCAGGCCACCGCCCAGGTGACACAGATGCTGGCCCGCCACAGCCCGGACGAGATCTACTACTTCGGCGGACAACTCAAGCTCTCCCCCAGTCGGCACCGGCTGGCCGGTTATGAGCTGGGGCTCAAGCGCGCCGGCATCACGCCACCGGATCACTGGATCCAGCACAAGGATTTCCAGCCCCGCTCCGGCTACGACATGATGGCCGAGCTGTGCAACCAGTTGGGCCGCCCACCCAAGGCGCTGTTTACCGGCTCCTTCACCCTGCTCGAAGGGGTGCTGCGCTACCTGCAGCAACATCAGCTGATGGAAGCCAATATCTATCTGGGCAGCTTCGACGATCACGATCTGCTGGACTGTCTGCCCCTGCGAATCGACTCCATCGCCCAGGACTGCCCGGCACTGGCCTTCCATGCCTTCAGCCTGATCCAGCAGCTCATCGCCGAGCAGACTCCGGCACAGAATGCCCAGGTGCTGGCGCCGCGGATCCGCTGGCGCAACCCCGCCTCCATCCGTCTGCTCAATGAGAACCGTGGCTGATGGCCTGGCGTCGGCGGCTGATCAGCCTGCTGTTGGTTCCCGTGCTGAGTTCGGCCAGTCAAGCCATGGCCCCCACGGCACCACTGCCCCTGCTGGCCGACAGCCAGGCAGGGGTCGATCTGTGCGTCAAGCTGGTGGCCATCCGCCTGGGACGTCTGATGGATTTGCATGTGACCCAGCGCCAGGCCCTGCCGGGCGACCGGTTATTGGTGGAAGGCGAAGCCAGACAGAGCCAGCCGCCGGTGGGCTTTGCCTGTGTGATGGAAAGAGAAGAGAAACCAGCGGAGGCGACGCACGTCACCCCCGACTGGCAGCTGGCCAAGCTGGAACTCTACCAGCTGCAAGGGCCGCAGGAACTCAGTACGCCGGATTAACGGCTCGGCTCGCCCAAGGCGTTGATCAGGGGTTGCAGTTGCTCCCGCAGCGTCATGCCAAAGGGGGTAAGATAGCCGCCGTCAGCGGCGGTCAATATCCCTTTTTGATGCAGGCGATCGGCGGCCTGACGCAGGGCAGGATCGCACTCGTGATGCAACTTGATGCCCTGTTGCAGGTTATCCGGCTCAAAGCAGGACAACAGCTTGATGGCATCGACAAAATCGGCACTGATGAGGGGGTTGGCTTGCATGGGCTACTCCTAAAAGACCTGTCAGTTCCCCTTCACGCTAGCATGGCGGGCACAGCGCAACTGCGCCGCGCATCAAACTTAGCAAGCCCCCGGCTCCATCCGCACAAGAATCCACCGACTGCCATTATCGATGCATGAAAAAGAGCGCCCCAAGGCGCTCTTTACCCATCCAGCCAGACCGCATCAGGCACGACGCCGGCGTAGCCAAAGCCCCATGCCACCCAGGCCCAGCAGCAGCGCAATGGAAGGCTCGGGCACCGCCGAGGTGACGGCGGGCAGTGAGCCGGTAAAGCCGGCATCCCGAATGGCGCCATACTGGGTCAGGTTATTGACGAACACCCCACCCCAGATCTCGTTGCTGTTGGTCAGGTTGGCATAAGGCGCCAGTATGGTGCCACCAAACTGGCTGGCCAGGGTCAGGGAGCTGGTGTCGATAAAGTTCCACACTGTGTTGCTGGCCAGCTTCTGCGCACTGCCCGCCAGGAAGTTGGCATACAGGCTCAGGCTGTCACCCGTCACATTAAAGATCAGGGTATTGACGTCACTGCCCACATCAAACTGGAACTCGCCATAAGCGGTGAGCAGGCTGCTGGCACTGCCGGTAAGATCGATGACCGCCACCCCATCGCTGCCGGCGGTGGCGGTAAAGGTGACCTTGTTGCCAGAAACGCTGGTGCTGCCCGTCGCCGTCAGGGTAGACAGCTGCTGCGACAGGTCGACGAGCTGGCTCTGGTAAGCCGAGGTACTGGTTCCCTGAGCTGCCTGCACCTTGTCGCTGAGCGCACTGTTCTGGTTCAGATCACTGATGAGCGGCTGGTTGAGATTGCGCCCGCCACGCTGCCCGCCACATAGGTGGTGCCGCTGCCGTTGTAGCTGGTGTTGCTACTGCTGCCCAGTATGGCTGAGCTGCCATTGTTGATGGTGCTGTTGCTGATGGCACCGGCCACCACGGCACCACCATTTTGCACCGTCACGCCGCTGGCACTGCCCTGTACCGTGAGGCCGGCATAACTGGAGCTGCCGAGGGTCTGGCCCCAGGCGGCATAGGTGCCGCCGCTGGCGCTGCCACCCACATAGGCCCGCCCCGCCACCTCCTGATAGGAGGTGGTATTCCCCAACACCATCAGATTGAACTGCTCAAGCAGTTCCTGACTGGAAAGACCGCTGCCAGCCCAGGCCGGCAAGGTGGTAACGGTAAACAGACACAGGCCGGCCAGACGCGAGATCCGGCGAGACAGCCGCTGGTAGGGAGTCGGCATGCGTTCTTCCTTGTGATGAGTCTAATTATGCTGTTCCGACCGGCGTCACCCAGTCGAAGTTAGAGTCTTTGCGTAATATCATAGCGCTAAGTTAACTTTTGCATACCTCTTTTAACCCAATCACATTTTTTGCCCCTGTCACCGCCTCCCAGGCCAACCCTATTGCAGAAAATTGAACGATAGTCGCCTAGTCATCCTCACGCGCCAGGCCATAGATACGGCGGGGTTGGCCACTGGGATCATAGCCATCCGCCAGGCGGCGCCAGCCAAACTGCTCATAGAAGCCGTCATGATCCGTGGTCAGGTACAAGCTGGCATAAGGCGAGGCCACCAGCCATTGCCGGGCATGTTCCAACAACCGGCCGCTCAGACGCTGTCCTCTGTGTTCCGGAGCCACGTACAGACAGCACAACCAGGGCCAGAGATCGTGCCGGCTGATGAAGTCATTCACGATGAGGCCGTAACAGCCCACGATCTCGTCTTCGTCCATCAACAGGAAGAATTGCGGCAAGCCAGTTCCACTGGCCGCTGAGTGCTGCACCACATCGCAATAAAAGGGGTAATTACCATCATCCCCCCACTTGTTATGCAGATAACGCGCCGCCTCATCCAAGCCGCCGGGATACTGATGCACATTGATGATCTGGTACATGACTCGCTCCTGATGTGGCTCAATCGTGCGATGCCAGTTGAAGCCAATAGTAATCACCATGCGCTCCCCTACCCCGCCCTTGGCAGGTAAAGCCCATGGCGCGATAAAACAGCAAGGCCCGACGATTTCTGGTCAGGCACTTAAGGTGCATGGTGGGATAGGTTTGCCGGGCCGCCAATAACAGGCGACGACCTATGCCTTGATGTAACCTGTCAGGGTCGACATAAAGATGATGAATAAACTGATCCGGCTCGTAGATGCCGATAAACCCCACCACCCGGCTTCCCTCTTGAGCCACCAGCACCCGCTCGCCACGGGTATCCCGCTCAAAATCGCTCAGGGCATAGTCCCGGGTATCCAGCCAGGGAAAGGCGGCGCGGCGCGAGGCCAGGTAGAGGGCCTGCAGGGCAGGGAGCTGTTCAGACTGTCGCTCTGTGATCTCCATATCGCTCCTGGATTGGCAAAAGAGGAAACCTCACTGTGGGCAAGCCAGCCCTTTTCGTGCGATGGCGCTTGGGGCATGGTAGAGATCGTTGGCCAATGCTGGCCGCCCTCACCGTAAGGAGTTCTGATGACCCGGCAGTTAAACAAGGATACTCAGGTCTGCATGTCGCTGGCCGCCCGCCCCAGCAACTACGGCACTCGCTTTCACAACTACCTCTACGATGCCCTGGATCTGGACTATCTGTATAAGGCCTTCACCACCCAGGACATCACAGGCGCCATCACTGGGGTCCGCGCCCTGGGTATTCGCGGCTGCGCCATCTCCATGCCGTTCAAGGAAGCCGTCATCCCCCTGGTGGACGAACTGGATGAGTCAGCCAGGCTCATCCATTCGGTCAATACCATAGTCAATAGCAACGGCCATCTCAAAGCCTACAACACCGATTATCTGGCCATCGCCCAGTTGCTACGGGAGCACGGGATCCCCAACAGTCTGACCTTTGCCCTCAAGGGCAGTGGCGGCATGGCCAAGGCCGTGGCCTGTGCCCTGCAGCAGGCCGGCTTCACCCAGGGCCATATCATTTCCCGCAATGCCGCCACCGGCCAGACCCTGGCGGATCTCTACGGCTATCACTACCAGGCGGATATGACAGGCATAGCGGCCGACCTGCTGATCAACGCCACCCCGGTGGGCATGCAAGGCGGTGCCGAGGCCGAGGCCCTGGCCTTCAGCCAGGAGGAGATTGCCCAGGCCCAGGTGATCTTCGAGGTGGTGGCCCTACCGGCCCAGACCCCGTTGCTGAAAGAAGCACGCGCCCAGGGCAAGACGGTGGTGACCGGCGCCGAGGTGTTTGCCCTTCAGGCGGTGGAGCAGTTTGTGCTGTACACCGGGGTACGCCCCAGCCATGAGCTGTTTGCCGAGGCGGCGGCCTATGCCCGTCAGGGCGCCTGATCCCACCCCACCACCTAAGCCCCAGCAAAAACAAAGGCCCGCAAAAGCGGGCCTTGTTTGATCCGGGTGCCGATTAGAGGTTGATCACCTCGAACTGCACGTCCGGGTTGACGTCGGCATCGTAGTCCACGCCGTCCCAACCAAAACCGAACAGCTTCAAGAACTCATCCTTGTAGCCCTGGTAGTCGGTGAGCTGGTACAGGTTGCCGTCGTTGATCTGCGGCCACAGATCCCGGCAGGCCTGCTGCACTTCGTCCTTGAGCTCCCAGTCGTCCATGCGGATGCGGCCCTGCTCGTCGGTGGGGGTCGCCGCGCCGCTGTACAGCCGGGTGGCGAACAGCCGCTGGATCTGCTCCAGGCAGCCCTCGTGCAGGCCCATCTGCTTCATGATCTTGAAGGACATGGAGATGTACAGCGGCATGACCGGGATGGCGGCGGAGGCCTGGGTCACCACGGACTTGAGCACCGCCACATAGGCTTGCCCGCCCTTGGCGGCCAGCTGGCTGCCGATGGCGCGGGCGCACGATCCAGATCTTCCTTGGCGCGCCCCAGGGTGCCGTGCCAGTAGATGGGCCAGGTCAGATCCGTGCCTATGTAGCTGTAGGCCACGGTCTTGGCGCCATCGGCCAGCACGCCGGCGTCGGCCAGGGCCTGCATCCACAGCTCCCAGTCTTCACCGCCCATCACCTTGATGGTGTTGGCGATCTCTTCCTCGTTGGCCGGCTCCACCTCGGCTTCGATGATGATGTCCTTGTTGGTGTCGATGGCGGTGGTCTTGTACACCTCGCCGATGGGCTTGAGGGCAGAGCGCACCACCTCTCCAGTATCCGGCAGCTTGCGCACCGGGGAAGCCAGGGAGTAGACCACCAGATCGATCTGCCCCAGGTCCTGCTTGATCAGCTCAATGACCTGCTCGCGGCAGGCGTTGGAGAAGGCATCGCCGTTGATGCTCTTGGCATACAGACCGGCTTCCTTGGCCGCCTTGTCGAAGGCAGCAGCATTGTACCAGCCAGCGCTGCCAGGCTTCTTCTCGCTGCCGGGCTTTTCGAAGAAGACGCCGAGGGTGGCGGCACCTGAGCCGAAGGCGGCCTCGATGCGGGAGGAGAGGCCGTAACCCGTGGAGGCAC
Source organism: Aeromonadaceae bacterium (assembly GCA_021209335.1). Lineage (GTDB taxonomy): Bacteria > Pseudomonadota > Gammaproteobacteria > Enterobacterales > Aeromonadaceae > Pseudaeromonas. The sequence continues at coordinate 16,674 of JAJOIN010000007.1, read as the reverse complement.
CGATCACCAGCACCTTCTTAGGACCGTTCGCCAGGGGGCCCTTGCGCTTGACGTAGGCGATCTGTTGACGGACGTTGGCCTCGCAGCCGGCCGGGTGAGTGGTGGTGCAGATAAAGCCACGTACCTTGGGGGTAATGATCATGGTCGCTTCTCTAATCAAAATGGGTAAACGCGCGGGATCATACACGATTTGCCGGCCAAGGGTTGTCGGATCAGTCCGCAGTTTTACCTGCCGACAGGGGACCCAGGCTCTGCAGGCAGAGGCGACGATAAGCGTCAGGCCCCAGGCTAGCCAAGCCGGTGCGGATCTGCTGGCGCACCCCCTCGGGCAATGCGGTAGACAGAGCCAGGTAGAAGGGGATGCTGACCGGATCCCGATACCGCACCACAAAGCGTTCGCGAGGCAGGTTTTCCTGGCGCAGGGCACTCTCGAAGATCAGATCCGGCGCCAGCAACAGATCCAAACGATCCGATTCGAGCAGCCTCAGCCCCTGACGAATGCTGCGCACCGGCCTGGTCTGGCTGGCCATGGCGGCCAGTTGGCGGCACAAGCCCCAGCACACAGAGCGCGCCTGGCCGACACGGAGCCCGCTGACAAAATGCAGATCGGGTTCCTGCGTCCCCTGCGCGGCCACCAGATAATCGTGCATGGTTAGCACCGGACCCAGGTAGTCGTAGCCGGGCTGTTGGGGTATGCCGCCCTGAGGGCTAGGGATCAACATCATTTGGGCATCACCACGCTCGAACTGAGCCAACAGACGGTTGATAGGATAAGGCCGCAAGTCGAAATACAGCCCTTTGCCGGCCAACTGCTGATAGAAGGCGGGATCGCAGCCCTCGGCCGTCCCGTTGACCGTGAAATAAAACGGTGCCTCGTCCAGCACAGGCACTTCAATCGACGGCGCTATCGGAGGCGTACCGCCAACCAGCGAACTCACCCCCCAGAGCAGACCGTAAAATGGAGACTTGCTGATGGTCATTGCCGCCACCGTCTGTAAAATAGGTCCGTTTAAGTGTAATCAGTCGCCTTCTAGCATGCTCACAGTGTCATGACCGCCCTCAGTCTGCGCCCCTATCAGCACGCCGCCGTTGAGGCGGTGCTGCGTCATTTTCGCCGCCACCCTGAGCCCGCCTTGGTGGTGCTGCCCACCGGCGCCGGCAAGAGTCTGGTGATCGCCGAGCTGGCGCGGCTGGCCCGGGGCCGGGTGCTGGTGCTGGCCCACGTCAAGGAGCTGGTGGCGCAGAACCATGCCAAGTTCGCCGCCCTGGGGCAGCCGGGGGCGCGTTTTGCCGCCGGGCTGGGGCTCAAGCAGACCGGGGAGCCGGTGATCTTCGGCTCGGTGCAGTCGGTGGCCCGCAACCTGGCGCGCTTCGACTTTGCCATCTCCTTGCTCATCATCGACGAGTGCCACCGCATCGGGCCCGACGAGGAGAGCCAGTACCGCCAGGTCATCGGCCACCTGCAGCGCATCAACCCGGCCCTCAAGGTGCTGGGGCTGACCGCCACCCCCTACCGGCTGGGGGAAGGCTTCATCTACCAGCTGCACCACAGGGGCATGGTGCAAAGTCGCGAGCCGCGGCTGTTCCACACCTGTGTCTACGAGCTGCCCCTGCGCCAGCTCATTCGCCAGGGCTACCTGACGCCGCCGCGGCTCATCGATGCCCCCGTGGTGCACTACGACTTCAGCCGCCTGCCCCCCCGGCAAAACGGCCTGTTTGACGAGGCAGCCCTCAATGCCGAGCTCAAACGCCAGGCCAGGGTGACCCCGGCCATCGTCCGCCAGGTGCAGGAGTATGCCCAGGAGCGCCAGGGGGTGCTGATCTTCGCCGCCACAGTGCGCCACGCCCAGGAGGTGGCCAGCCTGCTGCCCGCCGAGCAGACGGCCCTCATCACAGGCGACACCCCCCAGGCCGAGCGGGATGCGCGGCTGGCGGATTTTCTCGCCCGCCGACTCAAATTTGTGGTGAACGTGGCGGTACTCACCACCGGTTTCGATGCTCCCCATGTGGATCTCATCGCCATCCTGCGCCCCACCGACTCCCTGGCCCTCTACCAGCAGATGGTGGGCCGCGGCCTGCGGCTGTTCCCGGGCAAGCATGACTGCCTCATCGTCGATTACGCCGGCAACCGGCACGATCTCTACGCTCCCGAGCCCGCCGATCCCAGGCCCGCCGCCGATACGGTGCCGGTGCAGGTGCTCTGTCCGGCCTGCGGTTTTGCCAACCAGTTCTGGGGCCGGCTGGATGCCCAAGGCGCCTTGCTGGAGCACTTTGGCCGGCGCTGCCAGGGATTTTTTGAAGAAGAAGATGGACAACGGCAATTTTGCGATTATCGTTTCCGCGCCAAGTCCTGCCCGCACTGCGGTGAGGCCAACGACATAGCCGCGCGCCTCTGCCACGGCTGTCAGGCCACCCTGGCGGATCCGGATGACAAGCTCAAGGCCGCCCTGGCCCTCAAGGATGCCAAGGTGATCCGCTGCGCGGGCCTCAGCCTGGCGCGGGTCAGCGTCAAGGGGCAGCCACGTTTGCGGGTAACCTACCACGACGAGGATGGCGCCAGCTTGAGCGAGTCGTTCGATATCGGCTCGCCGGCCGGCCTGGCCCGGCTGCAACAGCAGCTGGTACAGCGCCACTGGCACCTGCCGGGTCTGGTGGCACCGACCCTGTCGGTGGAAGCGCTGCTGGCCCAGCCCGCTTGCCTGCGCCACCCGGATTTCGTGGTGGCCCGCAAGCAGGGGCCTGTGTGGCGGATCGTCGAGAAAATTTTTGATTATCAGGGCCGTATTCGTCTGGCCAATGCCCTGTGAGAAGGCCGCATTAAGGTAATGTCATGCTGAAAAAAGTACTTGTGGGCCTGTGTGCCCTCCCCCTGCTGGCCCACGCCTCCATCCAGGCGCCCGCCGGCGCCCGCGTCGCCCTGGCCTACAACGAACCCGGCCAGACCGGCAGCCAGGGGGTACACGCCGATGCCTTCATGATCCCCGCCTCCACCCAGAAGGTGCTGACCGCCCTGGCCGCCACCTTGTATCTGGGCAAGGAGTGGCGCTTCAAGACCCGGCTGCTGGCTCCTGCCGGCGCCCTGGCCCAGGCCAAGCAGACCGGCGTACTGCAAGGGGATCTGGTGCTGGAATTCAATGGCGCGCCGGATCTGACCCGCCAGGCGCTGGTCAACCTGCTGGCCTACCTCAAGCAGCAAGGGGTCAACCAGATCCAGGGGAACCTGCTGCTGGATACCGGTAACTACGCCGGCTACGACCGTGGCAACGGCTGGTCCTGGAACGATCTCTCCATCTGCTTCACCGCACCCGCCTCGGCGGTGATCGTGGATCGCAACTGCGTCTATGCCCAGCTCGAAGCCAAGCAGATAGGGGCAACTGCCCAACCCAAGGTGCCGGCTGGCCAGCCCATCCAGGTGACGAGTGAGGCCAAGGTGGTGGCCCTCAAGGAGTACTACGCCGGCTGCGAACTGCGGGTGGACATGAACACCGGCAACAACTATCACCTCACCGGCTGCATTCCTCCAGAGCAGCAGGGCAAACCCTGGCCCCTCTCCTTTGCCATTCAGGATCCCACCGCCTGGGGCGAGTCACTCTCTGCCTGGGCCCTGGCGAAGGCGGGGCTCACCCTGACCGGCCAGGTGACCGCCGTGCGCCATGCCCCGGCCAACCTGGAGGAGATAGCCCACCTGCCCTCAGCGCCCCTGTCCAAGCTGATGGACCGGATGCTGAAAAAATCCGACAACCTGTATGCCGATGCCATCGCCCGCGCCCTGGGTCACCGCTATCTGAACCGGCCGGCCAGCTATGCCACCGGTGCTGAGGCGATCCGCCTCATCCTCAAGCACAAGGCCGGCATCGATCTGGGCTCCGCCCTGCTGGCCGATGGCTCCGGCCTGTCGGCCCACAATCTCATCACCGCCAATCAGATGCTGCAGGTGCTCGACTACATGGCCCTGCACGATGCGGAGCTGGGTCTCATTGACCTGCTGCCGGTGGCCGGCATGAGCGGCACCCTGGGCTCCCGCGGTAGTGTGCAGCGACCGCCACTGCTCAAAAACGTCACCGCCAAGACGGGCACCCTGCAGAATGTCTCCAACCTGGCAGGCTACCTCACCACCGCCAGCGGCAAGCGCAAAGCCTTCGTGCTGATGGTCAACGGCCTCACCTTCCCGCCCCAGGTGCGCCAGGCCCTGAAGGCCCGACGCATCAGCTCGCCCCACTACCCCTTTGAGCGCGCCGTGCTGGAGCAGATCTACAAGGAGCAACCGGTGCAGATCACCGACTAGCAGCAGCTCCCGCCAACCGCCCAGCGGGTTGTTCACATAAAAAACCACACCAAGCTACAGGTGTGGTTTTTTGCTTCACAAGCAAAACAAAAGACAGAAGCTAACACTAAAAATCCGTTGTAAAACCCTAGCCAACGGCAAAGAAAAAGCCCGCGTCAGCCGTTGTGTTACGCACCAAGAAGGGGAAGAATAGGGGGCCTTGGCCGGCCCCCGCCGGCCTGCGGTATTGCAGAAGGCGCCCCCACAGATGTATTCAATTGAGAAATCCCACAAGCTGGACAATGTCTGTTACGACATTCGCGGCCCGGTGCACAAGGAAGCCCGCCGCCTGGAAGACGAAGGTCATCGCATCCTCAAGCTCAACATCGGCAACCTGGCCTCGTTCGGCTTTGATGCGCCCGAAGAGGTGATCAAGGACGTCATCGTCAACATGTCCCAGGGCCAGGGCTATTGCGACTCCAAGGGGCTGTTCGCCCCCCGCAAGGCCATCGCCCATTACTACCAGCAAAAAGGGTTGCGCAACGCCGATGTCAACGACATCTACATCGGCAACGGGGCCTCCGAACTCATCGTCATGGCCATGCAGGCCCTGCTCAACAACGGCGACGAGATGCTGGTGCCGGCGCCCGATTATCCGCTGTGGACCGCCGCCGTCTCCCTGTCCGGCGGCAACCCGGTGCATTACATCTGTGACGAGCAGGCCGACTGGTACCCGGATCTGGATGACATGCGCAAGAAAATCACCCCGCGCACCCGGGGAATCGTGCTCATCAACCCCAACAACCCCACGGGCGCCGTCTACAGCAGCGAATTCCTGATGGAGGTGATCGAGCTGGCCCGCCAGCACAAGCTCATCATCTTCGCCGACGAGATTTACGACAAGGTTCTCTACGACGACATCGCCCACCACAGCGTCTGCTCCCTGTGTGACGATGTGCTGGTGGTGACCTTCAACGGTCTGTCCAAGGCCTACCGCGCCTGCGGCTTCCGCCAGGGCTGGATGATGGTCAGCGGGCCCAAGCAGTTTGCCCGGGATTACATCGACGGCCTGGAGATCCTGGCCTCCATGCGTCTGTGCGCCAACGTGCCCATGCAGTTTGCCATCCAGACCGCATTGGGCGGCTACCAAAGCATCAGCGAGCTGATCCGGCCCGGTGGCCGGCTGCGCAAACAGCGAGATCTGGCCTGGGAGCTGATCAACCAGATCCCCGGTGTCTCCTGCGTCAAGCCTAAGGGTGCCCTGTACATGTTCCCGCGGCTGGATCCCAAGGTCTACCCCATCAAGGACGACCAGAAGATGGTGTTCGATCTGCTGCAACAGGAGAAGCTGCTGGTGGTGCAAGGCACCGGCTTCAACTGGCCGGCGCCCGATCACTTCCGCCTGGTATTCCTGCCACAAGAAGAGATCTTGGAAGACGCCATCGGCCGCCTGGGCCGCTTCCTCAAGAGCTATCACCAATAGTCTTGCCGACAGAGGGGCCCAGCCGGGCCCCTTTCGTTTTGCCTTGCCGTCGCGGCCAATGCTATGGTGCGCCTCAGGCCGCGTGCCACAGCCCCCTAAGGAGACCTCATGGATCAGAACATCAAAGCCTGCCTCGCCCTGCTGCCCCTGCTGCTGACCGGCTGCGGCGAACCCTCGGAAGCCGATCTCAAGGCCGCCCTGGAGCGCGATCTCCAGGAGGCCAATGCGGTCACCACCTCGGTGATGGGCGACAGCGGCAAGATTGAAATCCTGTCGCTCAAGAAGCTGGGTTGTGCCGAAACCGGCGGAGCCTGGCAGTGCACCGTGGACATCCAAAGCCGCCTGCCCCTGATGGGCGACAAGCGGCAGACCCGCCAGATCAAGGTGGCCAAGGCCGATGATGGCTGGCGTCAGGTGGAGTGAGCCGGAACATGAGCAGTCATTTCTTCGCCCAACTCTCCCGGATGAAGCTCATCAACCGCTGGCCCTTGATGCGCAACGTGCAAAGCGAGAACGTCAGCGAGCATAGCCTGCAGGTGGCCATGGTGGCCCACATGCTGGCGCTGATTGAGAATCGCCTGTTTGCCGGCCAGCTGAACCCGGAGCGGGCCGCCCTGATGGCCCTCTACCATGATGCCAGCGAGATCCTCACCGGCGATCTGCCCACCCCGGTGAAGTATCAGAATCAGGCCCTGGCCACCGAATACAAGAAGATCGAGAAGCTGGCCGAGCAGCGGCTGCTGGCCATGCTGCCCGCCGAATTTGTCGACGACTTTCGCCCCCTGCTGGACTCGCGCAGCCAGGATGCAGCCCACGCCGCCGTGGTGAAGGCCGCCGATACCCTGTGTGCCTACAGCAAATGTCTGGAGGAGCTGGCCGCCGGCAACCACGAGTTCACCGTGGCCAAACGCCGGCTGGAAGCCATGCTCGCTGATCGCATGACCCCGGCGGTGCGCTACTTCCTCGACACCTTCATGGCCAGCTTCTCCCTGACTCTGGATGAGATGAGCCAGCACGACTGAGGTTGACGGCAAGCCTGGCCAGACTGAGTCTGGCATCGGGGAAATAACCAGCGCAGGCCGCCCAGGTCCTAACACGCAAAAAAAGGGGCCGTATGGCCCCTTTTTCATTTCATTGCGCATCCGCAAGGCATCACAGATCGCCTGCGGCGTCAACCACTAGCCCTTGTACTTGCTCATCACCAGAGTGGCATTGGTACCGCCAAAGCCGAAGCTGTTGGACATGACGGTGTTGAGCTCGGCCTCTTCGTAGGCGGTGACGATGGGCAAGCCAGCCGCTTCGGCATCCAGCTCGTCGATGTTGATGCTGGGGGCGATGAAACCGTGCTCCATCATCAGCAGGGAGTAGATGGCCTCATGCACACCGGCCGCCCCCAAAGAGTGACCGCTCATGGCCTTGGTGGCGGACAGCTTGGGCGCCTTGTCACCAAATACTTCGCGGATCGCCTTGAGTTCCTGCACATCGCCCACCGGCGTAGAGGTGCCGTGGGTGTTCAGGTAATCGATGGGGCCAGGGGCTGTGGCCATGGCCTGGCGCATGCAGCGCACAGCGCCTTCACCGGAGGGCGCCACCATGTCATAACCGTCGGAGGTGGCACCATAGCCGGTGATCTCGGCATAAATCTTGGCGCCACGGGCCAGCGCATGCTCCAACTCCTCAATCACCAGAATGCCGCCACCCCCGGCGATGACGAAGCCATCACGGTTGGCGTCATAGGTGCGGGAGGCCAGCTCAGGGTTCTCGTTGTACTTGGTGGACAGGGCGCCCATGGCGTCAAACAGACAGGCCATGGTCCAGTCCAGCTCTTCCCCACCACCGGCGAACACCACATCCTGCTTGCCCAGCTGGATCTGCTCGACCGCGTGGCCGATGCAGTGGGAAGAGGTGGCGCAGGCGGAGCTGATGGAGTAGTTGATGCCCTTGATCTTGAAGGGGGTGGCCAAACAGGCGGAGGTGGTGGAGGACATGGTGCGCGGCACCATATAGGGGCCGACGCGGCGCACGCCTTTTTCCCGCAGGGTGTCACAAGCCTCCAGCTGGTTCTTGGCCGAGGCGCCACCGGAGCCGGTCACCAGGCCGGTGCGCTCGTTGGATACCTGGGCTTCGGTCAGGCCGGAGTCGGCAATGGCTTGCTGCATGGAGAGATAGGCATAGGCTGCCGCATCGCCCATGAAGCGCAGCATCTTGCGATCGATGAGGGTGCTGGGATCCAGTTTGATGTTGCCCCATACCCGGGAACGCAGGTTCATCTGCTCGAACTGCTCGGAGTAGGTGATGCCGGACTTGCCCGCCTTCAGGGCGGCGAGGACTTCGGCGACGTTGTTACCCAGGCTGGAGATGATACCGATGCCGGTAATAACAGCTCTTCTCATTGAATGTGGTCTCTGTTGATAGATATGGACAAACCCTAGCTAAGTTTACCGTTTTTGACCTCAACAACTGGTCTGCTTTCACGTAGAATCCCAGCGCTTTTTGTGAGCCGAGCCGAGGTAAGCATGTCTACGCCCGTCCTGACCCAGGCCTGTGTGCGCTGGAATGAACAAGGTACCCCCGTGGCCGACGCCTTTGATGACGTCTACTTCTCCAACGATAACGGCCTGGAGGAGACCCGCCACGTCTTCTTGCAGCACAATGGCTTGCCCGACCGTTGGACCCGGCACGACAGGCCCTTGTTCGTGGTGGGGGAAACCGGCTTTGGCACCGGCCTCAACTTTCTGGCCCTGTGGGAGAGCTTTCGCCACTATCGACGGCAGCACCCCGATGGCCCAGTGCAGCGGCTGCATTTTATCAGTACCGAAAAGTACCCGCTGAGCCAGGCGGATCTGACGCGCGCCCTGGCAGCCTGGCCTTCGCTGGCAGCGCTGACCGAGCCACTGCTGGCCCAGTATCCTCTGCCGCTGCCCGGCTGTCACCGCTTGATCCTGGATGACGGCCGCGTGACCCTGGATCTGTGGTTTGGCGATGTGAACGACAGCCTGCCGCAATGGGCGGCAACCACCGCAGGCTGGGTGGATGCCTGGTTTCTGGACGGCTTTGCCCCCAGCAAAAATCCCCAGATGTGGCAGCAAGACCTGTTTGAACAACTCTATCGGCTGGCCCGTCCCGGCGCCACTCTGGCCACCTTCACCTGCGCCGGCTTTGTGCGCCGTGGCCTGCAGGCCGCTGGCTTCACCATGGCCAAGGTGCCGGGTCACGGCAGCAAACGGGAGATGCTGGCGGGCCACAAACCGGGCCTGGCCGCACCAACGCCCGCCCTGCCCACTATTACCCTGCCTACTATTACCCTGATAGGTGGCGGCATCGCCTCCGCCTGTCTGGCCGATGCCCTCACCCGGCGGGGTCAGCCGGTACGGCTGCTCTGCGCCGATCCAGCACCAGCACAAGGCGCCTCGGGTAACCGCCAAGGCGCCCTCTACCCGCTGCTCAACCCCAACGCCCCTGAGCTGAGCCGCTTCTACGCCACCGCCTTCACCCTGGCCCGCCGCCTGTATGATGGGCTCGCCGACCAGGTGGCTCACAGCTGGTGTGGCGTCATTCAGTTTGCCCAGGATGCCAAGGCCCAGCGCAAGCTAGAGGCCCTCACCGAGGCCGGTTACCCGGCGCAGCTGGTCGAGGCCTTGAGCCCGGCACAGCGGGATAACCTGGCCGGCCTGCCCCTGGCCGGCACGGCGGTGCACTATCCCCTAGGCGGCTGGATCTGCCCAGCCCAGCTGACCCAGGCGTTGCTCGACCGCGCTCGGGCCAGTGGCCGGCTGGAGCTCGTCACCGACTGCCAAATCCACCGTGGTGAACCATAGAACAGGGGTGGCAGCTCACCGGACCAGCATGGCCGCCACTGGTCGGCCCCCATCTTGGTGGTGGCCGCCGGCCATGAGACGCCACACCTGCCAGGGCTGGCGGACGTACCGATCAACGCAGTACGCGGTCAGGTCACGCATCTGGCGCCCCAGGCCCCCTTGGCCTCCCTCAGCGCCGTGCTCTGTTATGGCGGCTATCTCACCCCCCTAGGCCCCTTGGGCCACTGCCTTGGCGCCAGCTTCGAGCGGGCGTTTGACCAGCTGGACTACAGCCCCAACGAGCAGACCGCCAATCTCGCCAAGCTGCAGCAGGCATTGCCTGATGCGCCCTGGCCGCAGCAACTACAGCTGGGCGAAGAAGCCAGGGTGAGCGTGCGGGCCACGGTGCGGGATCACCTGCCCCTGGTCGGCCGCTGGCCGCCGGCGGGGGATCGACTGTGGCTGCTCAGCGGCCTGGGGGCCCGCGGCCTGTGTTCGGCCCCCTTGCTGGCCGAGGTACTGGCGGCCCAACTGCTGGATGAACCCCTTCCTCTGGCGGCCGATCTGCTGGCTGCCATCGACAGCCAGCGCTTTGCTACCGCCGGCTAGACCGGCAGGCAGCAACCGGCAGGCAGCAAAAAGGGGCGCGTTGCGCCCCTTCTCTTATTAATTAACTTGCCGTTCTACAGGCCGGTGGGCAGGCTCATGCCCAAGTGCTTGCCGTTGGCGGTCTCTTTTTGGTAGCGCCGCACCTGCTGGCGGGCATCCTCCAGCTCCTGGCGCCCCAGGGCGTCCGCCTGCTGGCGCAGCAGCTGGCAGGACTCCGCCTTCGGCAGATCTGCGATGCCCTGACCGATGCGTTCACTGGTGGAAAGCACCAGATCCTTATGCCAGGCCTCGTATTCCAGCATGCTGCCCAAGAAGCCGTTCCAGCGCTCCTGGGCCTCGGCGTTGAGCTTGGAGAGTTGCAACCAGTTGGGCACCAATACATCCACCTGGGTCTTTACCTTGACCCCATAGAGGTAACAGGCCCCCTTGCGCTGGCTGGTATCCAGCTGCCAGTCCACCTTGTAGATGGCCCGCCCCACCGCCCGGCGTCCGGCCTGACCAAGCGGCGCCTGCCGCAATAGGCTGCTGGACAGCTGTGCCGGTGTGGCCGCATCCAGATCATAGAAACGGAAGTTCACGCTGGTCTTGGGCTCGATCTTGACGTTGTCATAGCGATCGGCCGCCTGGGCGGTCCCGCACGCAATCAGGCCCCCCAGGAGCAGAGCCAAGGGGCGGATCCGTGATACACAGCCCCGTGCCGTCATGGCATCATCCTTACACATCCTCTGACGCATTCACCGAAACCATTGTATTTCGTACACTATTGACCGGGGCTAACATAACATAGGCAAGACTCATAAGAGCAAGAGATTCTGTGATCTCCCTTAAACTACCCGGCATGCGCCCTCGGTGGTCGCGACCAATAATTAGCCGGTCGCGCCAGTGCAGACCTGACTTTGTCACCTTGGGCGAGTATAGTGCGGGCGTTTACACTAGAGCCATAACCTGTTGGAAAAGGGGACGAAATGATTACCGCCTACATGCTGCATAATCAGGTGCTGGAAGTGGTGCCCCTCACCACCAACGACGTTCTGCCCCCCAACACCATCTGGCTGGACGCCTACAAGCCCGATGATGACGAGCGGGAGTGGCTCAGCGGCCTGTTCCTGGAAGATGTGCCCGAAGAAGAGGAGCTGGACGAGATCGAGGCCTCGGCCCGTTTCTACTGGGACACCGACGGTCTGCACATTCTCTCCCTGTTTCCCCAGCGCATCGGCGGCGAAACCCGCGGCGTCAACATGTCTTTCACCCTGCGCAACAACCTGCTGATCAGCTTCCGTGAGGAGGACATCGGTGTAGTGCGTCTGCTGCGCCACTATCTGCGCCACGACAGGGTGGAGATCACCGACGCCATGGACGTGCTGCTGGAGCTGCAGGATCTCAAGGTGGAGTACCTCTCCGATCTGATTGAGGACGGTTACACCACCCTGGAGGAAACCTCGGAGCAGGTGCTCAACGATGACGAAATCTACGACATGTTGAAGGAGCTGATGGAGCAGGAAGAGACCAACAGTCAAATCCGTCTGGCCCTGCACGATACCCGGCGGGCGCTGCGTTTCGTGCGCCGCACCGTGCGGCAACAGCTGACCAACAAGCAGAAGAAGGCCATTGACGAGGTGCTGCACGACATCGAATCCCTGCTGCCCCACACCCAGTTCCTGTTTGACAAGATCAACTTCCAGCTGGAGGCGGCCATGGGCTTTACCAACCTGCAGCAAAACAAGGTGATCAAGATCTTCTCGGTAGCGGCCGTGGTGTTCCTGCCGCCCACCTGGATCGCCAGCATCTACGGCATGAACTTTGACAAAATGCCCGAGCTCTCCTGGGCCTTCGGTTACCCCTTCTCCATCGGCCTCATGCTGGTGTCAGCCTTCGCCACCTATTACTTCTTTAAGCGACGCGGCTGGCTCTAGTGGTTGGCCATAAAACAAGAAACCCCGCCATCAGGCGGGGTTTCTTGTTTTATGGCGCTAGCTTATTGCTGCTGACACTGCTGCCACTGGCCCTGCCACTGGATACGGGCCGCGCCCTTTTGCTCATCAAAATCGGTGGCCACGCCCCGGTAATGGACGCCCATGCCATCCGGGTGCAAAAAGGCCAACTCGCTCACCTCGCCCTGCTGCACTACCACGGCCGGCGGCTCTGTGGCCAAAAACGTCACCGCCAGCTCAGCCTGGGGGCACAGATAGGGGATGGGCCCCTGGGCGGCGATGCGCTCCTTGTGATAGTGCCAATCCAGCTCGATCAGCCGCTCACCATAGACTTGCTCCAGACAACGACGGATGTCCCGGCGCTGGCCACAGGCATTGCGCCGCTGAAACCAGCGCTCATGGCTGTGCTCAAGCTCAGCCCCCCCCTGCTGGGCAAGATCCTGCATCTTGCTCTTTAGCTGTTTGTCCATGGCCACCAAGACGGTACGCTCACAGACGGTGCGGTTCACCCTATCGCTGATGAGGCGGCAAGCCGGATCATCGGTGCGGGATGGGGGGCGCTTGGCGGGCAGCCGTTTGGCCGCCTCCTCTGCCAAGCCGGCAGTCGATGACAAGCATAGAAGCGTGCAACAAGCCCACATCAGGGGGCGAAAACCAGGCAACAAGGCGAACCTCCTCACAGACTGCGCTCAGGGCAGGCGCTAGCTTACACGCAGGCCACACTCCCTGGCAAAGTCGCCGTATCGACACCAGGGCGGCGGGCAAAATAGCGGCCGAATGGAACCATGGATCAGATCCCATCTTTCGGCTAACGCTTAACCCATCCCTCGAAAAGCCTGCGCTGGATCAATAAATTCTGAGTCACGATTGTGCTTAATAGCCACCACATATAGGCAATGAGCAAGATCAAGACCCAATATGTTGTGTAAACAGGGTCAGCATTTGGTCAGCCCGCCTCGGCGGCGCCCGTTCGCGGCGCCCACTTTGCCACTCTCACAGGAGTCAAGCGCGTGAAACCAGTTGTCATCAAACGGGATGGCTGTCGTGTGCCCTTTAGCGGCATGCGCATCATAGAGGCAGTCGCCAAGGCCGCCGAAGCAGTGGGCGTTAAGGATCTGGCCTATTGTGCCCAAGTGGCGGAGCAGGTGGCGCAGCACCTGAGCGAACGCGACGAGGTGGCCATCGGCGACATCCAGCTGCTGGTGGAAAACCAGCTGATGGCCGGCCCCCACAAGGAGATGGCCCGCGCCTACATCGAATACCGCCACGACCGGGATCTGGCCCGGGAGAAGCAAGGGCGCCTCAATCAGGAGATCCAGGGGTTGGTGCAGCAGAGCAACTCGGATCTGCTGAACGAAAACGCCAACAAGGATGCCAAGGTGATCCCCACCCAGCGGGATCTGCTGGCCGGCATCGTCGCCAAACACTACGCCAAGCAGTACCTGCTGCCGCGGGACGTGGTGCAGGCCCACGAGCGCGGTGAGCTGCACTTCCACGATCTGGACTATTCCCCCTTCTTCCCCATGTTCAACTGCATGCTGATCGACCTGCAGGGCATGCTGACCCACGGCTTCAAGATGGGCAATGCGGAGATCGACACCCCCAAGTCCATCAGCACCGCCACCGCCGTCACCGCCCAGATCATCGCCCAGGTGGCCAGCCATATTTACGGCGGCACCACCATCAACCGGATCGACGAGGTGCTGGCGCCTTACGTCACCAAGAGCTACGACAAGCACCTGGAGGTGGCCCGCGAATGGGGCATTCAGGACGCCGAGGGCTATGCCCACGCCCGTACCGAGAAGGAGTGTTACGACGCCTTCCAGTCCCTGGAGTACGAGGTCAACACCCTGCACACCGCCAATGGCCAGACGCCGTTTGTCACCTTCGGCTTTGGCCTGGGCACCAGCTGGCAATCCCGGCTGATCCAGCAGTCCATCCTGAAGAACCGCATCGCCGGGCTGGGCAAGAACAACAAGACCGCCGTCTTCCCCAAGCTGGTATTTGCCATCCGGGCCGGCCTCAACCACAAGCCGGGCGAGCCCAACTACGACATCAAGCGGCTGGCCCTGGAGTGCGCCGCCAAGCGCATGTACCCGGACATCCTCAACTATGACCAGGTGGTCAAGGTGACGGGCTCCTTCAAGACCCCCATGGGCTGCCGCTCCTTCCTCGGTACCTACGAGGAGAACGGCGAGCTGGTGCACGAAGGCCGCAACAACCTGGGGGTGGTCAGCCTCAACCTGCCGCGCATCGCCCTGGAGGCGCGGGACGAAGCCCACTTCTACGATCTGCTGGATGGCCGCCTGCGCCTGGCCAAGAAGGCGCTGCTGGCCCGCATCGAGCGGCTCAAGGACGTCAAGGCCCGGGTTGCCCCCATCCTCTACATGGAAGGGGCCTGCGGTGTGCGCCTCAAGGCCGACGACAATGTCAGTGAGATCTTCAAGCACGGTCGCGCCTCCATCTCCCTGGGCTACATCGGCATCCATGAGACGGTCAACGCTCTGTACCGCGACCAAGGCCACCTGTTCGACAGCCCAGTGTTGCGGGACAAGGCCCTGAAAATCGTGCAGACCCTGCGTCATGCGGTGGACCAGTGGAAGGCCGAGACCGGCTATGGCTTCAGCCTCTACAGCACCCCCAGCGAAAACCTCTGCACCCGGTTTTGCAAGCTGGACGCCAAGGAATTTGGCGTGGTGGAGGGCGTCACCGACAAGGGCTACTACACCAACAGCTTCCACCTGGACGTGGAGAAGAAGGTGGACCCTTACGCCAAGCTGGACTTCGAGATGGGCTACCCGCCCCTGGCCAGTGGCGGCTTCATCTGTTACGGCGAGTACCCCAACATCCAGCACAACTTAGAAGCGCTGGAAGATGTGTGGGACTACAGCTACGACAAGGTGCCCTACTACGGCACCAACACCCCCATCGACGAGTGCTATGACTGCGGCTTCACCGGCGAGTTCGAGTGTACCAGCAAGGGCTTCACCTGCCCCCGCTGCGGCAATCATGACTCCACCCGGGTCTCGGTGACCCGCCGGGTGTGCGGCTACCTGGGCAGCCCGGATGCCAGACCCTTCAACTCCGGCAAGCAAGAAGAGGTCAAGCGGCGGGTCAAACACCTGTAAGGCATGCCAGGGCGCAGCGAGGCGCCCTTTTGCTCCGGCCGTCGGGGCCCCATTCCCGCCCCGACGCCAGCCGCCCTTCAATGCCATCGGAGCCCCAGATGCACTATCACCAGTACTACCCCATCGACGTGGTCAACGGGCCCGGCACCCGGGCCACCCTGTTTGTCTCCGGCTGCGAGCACCAGTGCCGGGGCTGCTACAACCAGAGCACCTGGCGGCTGGACTCGGGTCATCCCTTCGACCTGGCGATGGCCGATCGCATCATCGCCGATCTCAATGACAATCGGATCAAGCGCCGTGGCCTATCGCTCTCCGGCGGCGACCCCCTGCACCCGGCCAACCTGGCGGCGGTGACGGCCCTGGTGGCGCGGGTGCGGGCCGAGTGCCCGGGTAAGGACATCTGGTGCTGGACCGGTTACCGGCTGGAGGAACTGAGCGACGCCCAGTGGCAACTGGTGGAGCAGCTGGATGTGCTGGTAGACGGCCGCTTCGAACAGGCCCTGGCGGATCCGGCCCTGCGCTGGCGCGGCAGCCACAACCAGCGGATCATCGAGTGCCCCCGCCGGCAGGCTTGCGGCGGCAGCCGGGGATCAGGCGACACTGGCGGCCTCACATAAGGAGTCAGCGTCATGTTGAAGAATCTGTTTGGCCGCCTGTTTGGCGCCTCGGCACCGCCCCGGCGGCCCCACCGTCGAACCCGTGGCCTATCAGGGCTATCTCATCTACCCCGAGCCCAAGGCCGAAGGCAGCCAGTTCCGCCTGGCCGGCCGCATCACCCGGCAGCGGGAGGACGAGATCCTGAGTCATACCTTTATCCGCGCCGATCTGCTGCCCTCCGCCGAACAGGCCCAGGAGCTGATGGTGGACAAGGCCAAGCGCCTGATCGATCAGCTGGGTGACGCGCTGTTTGCCCCGCCCAAACAGGAACACGACTAGCCGGGCCTGGCCGACTCAGGTCGCCCACGCCAGGCTCAACCCCAGGGGCAGGCTCTCCCCCCACAGCTGGCTGAGCAGATCTGCATCCGGAGCCACGGTCCCCTCCAGCCAGCCCTGCCAGCGTTCCCGCTGCCGGCTGTCCAGCCGGGCCAGCACCGCCTGGCGCAGGGGCTCCGCCAGTCCATCAGCCCCCTGGCCACTCATGGCCACGGCGGCAAAGGCCAGCTCGGGTACCGCCTGCCAGTCCAGCGCCAATAGCGCCTCCAGCCAGGGGCGTATGGTCGCGGCCGGCAGGCGATAGTCGGCCTCGGCATAGGCCAGGTGACGGGCCGCGAGGCGGGCCAGGGCCCAGGCGTCGGCCGCCGCCGGTTGCCGGCACAGGCGGGCCAGCACCAGTTCCGCCACCTGGGTCTTAAGGCCTACGGGAATGCGCTCCAGCGACCCAATCAGCCGCAGTGGCTCGTCGCCACGCACCTTGGCCGGCGGCGTCGGCATCAGGGCCGCGCCTACCTCGTCCAGCACCGCC
>JAJOIN010000087.1 GCA_021209335.1 Aeromonadaceae bacterium | reverse complement strand
CATCGCAGCCTGCCCATCGAAGGGGTGCAGTTTCATCCCGAGAGCATCCTCAGTCAGCAGGGGGTGGCCCTGCTGGGCAACTTCTGGCACTCGTGACGGCATTTATGCAAAAACCCATGGATGGCTGGGGTCTTGTTGATATATTATGCACGCCTTGTGATTATTATTTCATTTTGATGGCGTGAGGATACAAGCATGCAGCAGGTGACCCGGGCGTGGTTTGACGAAGTGATGGTGCCGACCTATGCGCCGGCAGAGTTTGTGCCGGTGCGGGGGCTGGGCTCCCGCCTGTGGGATCAGCAAGGCCGCGAGTACATCGACCTGGCCGGTGGTATCGCGGTCAATGCCTTGGGCCACTGCCACCCGGCGCTGGTGCATACCCTGGTGAGTCAGGGGCAGAAGTTGTGGCACGTCAGCAACTGGATGACCAATGAGCCTGTGCTGCGGCTGGCGCGCAAGCTGGTGGACGCCACCTTTGCCGACCGGGCCTTTTTTTGTAATTCCGGCGCCGAAGCCAACGAGGCGGCCCTCAAGCTGGCTCGTCGTTATGCCCACGAGACCCATGGCCCGCAAAAGGATCAGATCATTGCCTTCAGCCACGGCTTCCATGGCCGTACCTTCTTCACCGTCAGCGTGGGGGGCCAGGCCGCCTACTCCGATGGCTTTGGTCCCAAGCCGGGCCAGATCACCCATGTGCCCTATAACGACATCGAGGCCCTGAAGGCCGCCATCTCGGGCCGCACCTGTGCCGTGGTGATGGAGCCCATGCAGGGGGAGGGCGGTGTACTGCCGGCAGATCCGGCCTTTGCCAGGGCCGTCCGTGAGCTGTGTGATGCCCATGATGCCCTGCTGATCATGGACGAGGTACAGACCGGCATGGGCCGTACCGGTCATCTGTTTGGCTACATGGGGCTGGGGGTGGAGCCGGATATCCTTACCAGCGCCAAGGCCCTGGGCAGCGGTTTCCCCATCGGCGCCATGCTCACTCGGGAGGCCATCGCCGCCGTATTCAAGCCCGGGGTGCACGGCACCACCTTTGGCGGCAATCCCCTGGCCTGCGCGGTGGCCGAGACCGCCTTTGATCTCATCAATCAACCGGCCCTGCTCAAGGGGGTGCTGGAGCGCGAAACCTGGTTCCGTGAGGCCCTGGCCGGGATCAATGCCCAGTATCACTGCTTCGAGCAGGTGCGGGGGGCCGGCCTCTTGATTGGCGCCGTACTGACCGCCGATTACCAAGGCAAGGCCAAGGCCTTCGTGGATGCGGGTATTCAGGCCGGGGTGCTGGTGCTGGTGGCCGGTGGCAACGTGGTGCGCTTTGCGCCGGCGCTCAACCTGACTCGCAAGGAGTTTGAGGTGGGCATGGCTCGCTTTGCCGAGGCGGTGGCCCAGGTCTGCCAGGGTTAAAGGCCCGGCCGAGTCATCTTGTGGTGTCACATGACAGGCTCCCTGCGGGGAGCCTGTTTCATTTGGGGTGCTCACAAGCCGGGCGGAACAGGATTGCCCCGGCGAGTCCTCAGGCATATCCTCGTTTTCTGAACAAACAGGCAGGAGGCGCTATGAGCCGAGGTGAGATCAAGGCCATCATGTTTGATGCCTATGGCACCCTGTGTCATATGACGGTAAGGCGGCGGCCCTATCGTCAGCTGGCCCGTCAGGTCGCGGATCCCATCGGTTTTACCAAGGCGGTGATGACCCAGCCCCTGGGCTTGATCGAGGCGGCCCACCGAGGGGGGCTGAGTCTGACGCCCGTGGATCTGGCGCCTCTGGCGCAGGATCTGGCCGATGAGCTGGCCGGTGTGCGTCTCTATGCAGAGGTGCCGGCCGTGCTGGCCCAGCTGCGGGCGCAGGGCTATCGTCTCGGGGTGGTGGCCAATCTGGCCTTGCCCTATGCCGAGCCGGTACGCCGACTGCTCCAGGATCAGCTGGCGCTGTGGTGCTGGTCGTGCGAGCTGGGGTATCCCAAGCCCCATCCTGAGCTGTATCGGCTGGTTTGCGAGCAACTGGCCCTGCCGGCGGAGGCGGTGCTGATGGTGGGGGATTCCCGGGTGGCGGATTATGTCGGCGCCAAGGCGTGTGGCCTGCACGCGCGCTGGTTGCGGCGCCGTGGCACGCCGCAGACGCAGGAGGAACTCGGCTCGCTCACCGCCTTGGCAGCGCAGCTGGCGCCATAAAAAACGCCACCCAAAAAGGTGGCGTTGTCGTCGGTGGCGGCGTTTAGCGGGTGCCGAACACCACTATGGTCTTGCCGTGAGCAGAGATCAGCTCCTGATCTTCGAGCATCTTGAGGATGCGGCCCACGGTTTCCCGGGAGCAGCCCACGATCTGGCCGATTTCCTGCCGGGTGATCTTGATCTGCATGCCGTCCGGGTGCGTCATGGCGTCCGGCTGGTGGGCCAGGTTCAGCAGGGTCTGAGCGATGCGACCGGTCACGTCCAGGAAGGCCAGGTTACCCACCTTCTGGCTGGTGGTCTGCAGACGGCGAGCCATCTGGCCAGACAGGCGCATCAGAATATCCGGATTGACCTGGATCAGCTGCCGGAATTTCTTGTAGGAGATCTCGGCCACTTCGCAGGGGCTTTTGGCGCGAACCCAGGCGGAGCGGGTGGGACTTTCTGCATCGTCGAACAGACCCAACTCACCGATGAAATCCCCTTGGTTCAGGTAGGAGAGGATCATCTCCTTGCCTTCTTCATCCTTGATCAGCACGGCGACCGAGCCTTTGACGATGAAGTAGAGGGTCTCCGCCTTTTCTCCGGCATGGATCAAGGTACTCTTGGCCGGATATTTGTGAATGTGGCAGTGAGACAGGAACCATTCGAGCGTCGGATCGCTTTGCGGCTTGCCAATAACCATTGTTAGTCCTCGTATAGAGCTGCCGCTCAGCAGGTTCAGCCTGTGTGCGGTCTTTGTCTTTATAATAACGGGGGTAGCATAAGGGGCCCTGTTGCCTATGGCAAGGGTTGCTGCGCTGAAACCGGCAGCGACAAAAAATGCGTGTCGGAACCATCAAAATAACAGGAGGAATCTGTGGGTTATCTCAATTTTTGCGGACGCTTGGCCGGTATCGCTGGACTGTCGATTGTGTTAGTGGCCTGTGCCTCCGAGCCACAGCCGGATCCTTATGCCCGCGTCTACCAGTGCGGCGATACCCTGTTGCCGGTGCGGTTGGATGGCCATTTCGATTGGCTGGAGCTGACTCACGCTGGCGAGCATTCCATCCTGCCCAAGGTGAAGACCGCCTCAGGGGTGCGCTACGACAACGGGCGCCTCAGCTTCTGGATCAAGGGCGAGGAAGGGATGCTGCGCAGTGGCAGTCAGGTGCTGCTCAGTGGCTGTCATCTTCTGCCCAAAGAGACTGCTGACGCCACTGCTCCCGACTCAGCAGGGTGACGCTCTCATGCAGCTCACTGTACTGGATCACCACCTCGCCGGCTTCTAGCTGCCGACGTACCTGGGCCACTTTGTCCGCCAGGCTCACCTCCTGCTCACCATAGTCGGTGCCCTCGCGCAGGACAAAGTATTCGATGAGGTTGGTGAGTGTCTCTTCACTCAGGCTCTGCCAGGGGATCAGCATGGGGGCTCCTTGAGTTACAGCAGTGCGGGGTTGCCGGGGCTGGTGTCCAGTAATTGGCGCAACAGGGTCAGGCCGCGCTCCAGACTGGGATTGTCCAGGGGCTGGCTGATGGACAGCCGCACCCCCTGGGGCACCGCAAAATGACCGGCGGCAAAGGCTTCCGCACCGGCCACCACCACACCCATCTCCCGGGCCGCCTGCACGAAG
>JAJOIN010000053.1 GCA_021209335.1 Aeromonadaceae bacterium | reverse complement strand
CGCCTGCGCTGCCCCGCCGGTAACGATTGTCAGCCTCAGGCACCGGTGCCGGTCGGTGACGGCTGTGGCGACGAGCTGCTCTCCTGGTTTGCCCCACCCAAGCCCGCCACGGGGAGCCAGACTGTCAAGGCGCCCGCCGCCCAGCCGGCCCAGTGTCGGGCCCTGCTGACCCCCTGAGCCAGGCCGACCACACAGTGGCTGACAGACCTGCACTTGGCCGCCGGCACTGGTACACTGACGACTGTCGTTTTGCGATTGGGGCCGAATTGTGTCTGTTTTTGCCCGCTTAGCCTGGTTCTTCCGCGCCCAATGGCGTCGTTACCTCACCGCCATCGCCCTGCTGCTGTTGGTGGCCCTGCTGCAACTGCTGCCCCCGCGTCTGGTGGGCACCCTCATCGATCGCACCCTGGCCGAGCCCGGCAGTCTGTCGGCCCAATGGCCGCTGTTGGCCGCCCTGTTGGCCATCGGCCTGCTCATCTATCTGCTGCGGATCGGCTGGCGCCTGCAACTGTATGGCGCCGCCTATCACCTGACCTGCCAACTGCGCCAGCAGCTGTTTGCCCATTTCTTGCGCCTGCCGTTAAGCCGACTGGGAGCCGATGGCACCGGCGATCTGATGGCACGGGCCACCAATGACGTGCAGGCGGTGGAGCAGACTGCCGGCGACGGCGTGCTTACCCTGGTGGACGGCCTGCTGATGGGCTGCCTGGTGCTGCTGGTGCTGTTCCTGCAATACCCCGCCTGGCTCATCCTGCTGGCCCTGGCCCCCCTGCCCCTGATGGCCTGGCTGCTCAGCCGATTAGGCCGCCGGCTGCATGGCCGCTTTGGCCTGGCCCAGGCCGCCTTCGGCCAGCTGAACAATCAATGCCAGGAGGCCCTGACCGGTATCCGGGTGGTCAAGTCCTACGCCGTGGAGCCCTTGACCGAACGCCGCTTCGCCCGCCACAACCGTCAGGCGGTGGATGCCAATCTGGCGGTGGCCCAGATAGAGGCGCGCTTTGAACCCGTGATCTACCTGTGTATCGGTGGTGCCTACCTGCTGGCCATCGGCGGCGGCGGTGTCATGGTGGCCCAGGGCAGCCTGAGTGTCGGCCAGCTCACCAGCTTCTCCTTGTACCTGGGGCAGCTCATCTGGCCCATGTTCGCCCTGGCCTGGTTGATGAACATCATTCAAAAGGGCAGCGCCGCCTACGGGCGCATCGAGGCCTTGCTGGCCCTGTCGCCGGCCTTGCCGGCCGCAGCAGATCCCCTCCCCCTGCCCCCGGGGCGCACCCTGCGGCTGGACATAAGCCGCCACGGGCCGGCTGACCACCCCTGGCTCAGCCAGATACAGGCAGAACTGTGCCCTGGCCGCATGCTGGGCCTGGTGGGCCGCTCGGGCTCCGGCAAGAGCACACTGCTGCGCCTGTTGCTGCGCTTTGAAGATCCCAGCGTCGGCCAACTGACCCTAGATGGGGTAGCGGTCAGCCGGTTGGACGAAACCCAATGGCGCGACCTCGTTGCCTACGTGCCCCAGGAGCCCTTCTTGTTCTCCACCAGCATCGCCGAGAACCTGGCGCTGGGCCGACCGGATGCCAGTCAGACGGCGCTGGAGGCGGTCGCCCGCCAGGCCTGCATTCATGACGAGATCATGGCCTTCCCTGAGGGTTACGCCACCTTGGTAGGTGAGCGCGGCATCACCCTCTCCGGCGGCCAGAAGCAGCGTCTGTGCCTGGCGCGAGCCTTGCTGCGACAGGCCCCCATACTGGTGCTGGACGATGCCCTCAGCGCCGTGGATGCCCAGACCGAACAGGCCATCTTGAGCCAGCTGCGGCAGGCCTGTACCGACCGCCTGCTGGTGATCACCAGCCACCGCCTGTGCGCCGTGCAGCAAGCCGATGAGATACTGGTGCTGGAGCAAGGGCGGATCCGCGCCCGCGGCCGCCATGCCGAGCTGCTGGCCACTCAGCCCTGGTACCGGCAGCTGTGGGAGTATCAATCCTTGCAGGCCGATCTGGGCCTGGTGGAGGAGGTTGGCCTATGAGGCACACACTGCGTCGTCTGCTGGCCTATGCCCTGCCCCACTGGCGCCCCCTGCTGCGCGCCTTCGCCCTGCTGTTACTGGCGACCCTGGCGGAGGTGGCAGGCCCCCTGCTCATCCAGTATTTTGTCGATGATTACCTGCTCAAGCCGCCCCTGCTGCTGGTGCCGGCCCTGCAACTGGCCGCCCTCTATATAGCGCTGCAACTGCTGTGTGCCTGGGCCGGCTATCATCAGGCCTTGCACTTTAATCAGGTGGCGCAACGCCTGGTGGCCCAGGTACGGCAATCCCTGTTTGCCGCCACCTTGCGCCTGCCCAGCAGCTGGCTGGATCACAGTCGCACCGGCCAACTCATCTCCACCCTCACCAACGACACCGAGGCCTTAAAGACCCTCTACCTGCAGGTCATAGGCCGCACCTTGCAAAAGCTGGTGCTGTTACTGGGGATACTGGCGGCCATGGCCTGGCTGGATCTGCGCCTGGCGCTGCTGGCCGGCGGCCTGCTGCTGGGCACCCTGATCATCATGGTCGTCTACCAAAGAGCGAGTCTGCCGCTGGTGCGTACCAGTCGCCGACTGCTGGCGGAGATCAACGGCCAGCTCAATGAGTCCCTGCAGGGCATGGCGGTGGTGCGGGCCTTTAATCGGGGCCGGCAATGCCTGGCCAGCCTGGACGGGCTCAACGAGCGGCAACGCCAGGCACGCATGCAGGAGCTGCGCTTAAACGGCCTGCTGCTGCGGCCCCTCATCGAACTGCTCAAACTGCTGGTGATAGTGGGGCTGCTGGCGGTGTTTGCCAGCCCGACGGAGTCGCCCTTGCAAGTGGGGCTCATCTACGCCTTCTTGAGCTATCTGGGTCGCATGATAGAGCCGCTCAATGAGCTGGCCAATCAGGTGAGCCAGCTGCAGCAGGCGCTGGTGGCCGGCGAGCGGGTCTTTGCCCTGCTGGATGCGCCCCAGGAGCGGCAAACCGGTCGTGACTGCCAGCTGCAAGGTGCGGTGCGCTTTGAGGCGGTGAGCTTTGCCTATCAGGCGCAAGGCAAACCTGTGCTCAACGACATTCACTTCAACCTGGCCCCCGGCCAGATGCTGGCGCTGGTCGGCCACACTGGCAGTGGCAAGAGCAGCCTGATCAGCCTGCTGCTGGGCCTGTACAGTCCGCAGCAGGGGCGGATCTGGCTGGATGAGGCGCCACTGGAGACGCTGGATCTGGGCCAGGTACGCCAGCAGATCGGCCTGGTGCAGCAGGATCCCTTCCTCTTTGCCGGCACCCTGGCGGACAACATCTGTCTGGGACGGCCGCTGGCGGAGGCCACCCTGCGGCAGGTGCTGACCTGGGTCCAGCTGCCCGAGCTGCTGCAACTGCCGGTGGAGTCCTGCCTGCAACTGCCCCTGCAGGAGGGCGGCCGCAATCTCTCCGCCGGGCAGCGCCAGCTGCTCTCCCTGGCCCGCGCCCTGGCCGGTCAGCCCAGGCTGCTGATCCTGGACGAGGCCACCGCCAGCGTGGATACCCACACGGAACAGCTGCTCCAGCAGGCCCTTAAGCGCTTGCGCGGCCAACACACCCTGATCGTCATTGCCCACCGCCTCGCCACCGTGGTGGAGGCCGACCAGATCCTGGTGCTCAGCCAAGGCCGCATTCTGGAGCAGGGCAACCATGCCAGCCTGCTGGCCCAGGAGGGGCACTACGCCCATCTGTGCCGTCTGCAACAGCAACTGCAAGCCCATAGGAGTACGGTATGACCACCATCACCACCTTCTGCGGCCACTGCGGCCGCCTCAACCGTCTGCCCGGCGAGCGCCTGGAGCAGGCCCCGCGCTGCGGTCACTGCCAGCAGCCCCTGTTCGCCCTTGTCCCCCTGGCCGCCAGTGATGCCAACTTCGATCGTCTGATTAGCTCGGATCTGCCGGTGCTGGTGGATTTTTGGGCCAGCTGGTGCGGCCCCTGCCGGCAGTTTGCACCTGTGTTTGAGGCGCTGGCCCGGGAGCAGGAGCCCCGTCTGCGTTGCGTCAAACTCGACACCGAGGCCCAGCCTCAGCTGGCGGCGCGCTTCGCCATCCGCTCCATCCCCACCCTGATGCTGTTCCGCCAGGGCAAGCTGCTGGGCCAGATGCAAGGCGCCCTGCCCAAGAGCGTCTTGCTGCAGTGGCTCGATAGCCAGCTGGCCCAGATATGAAAGAACCCCGCCGCAGCGGGGTTCTTTCAAGGCAGGGTGGACAGGGGAACATCTCACCACAGGGAAGGCTCAGTGTTCAGTCAACAGACACCGGATACTCGCCTGTCGACCCGCCTTATTCGCGCCAGAAGGGCTTATGGGTCTCACTGTAGCGATCCCCTTCGGTGAGACCGATATCCCGCAACAGATAGGGGGGCAGTTCGGCCAGCTCACGCCGACTGCGGGCCCGCTCGTACCAGGTCATCAACAGGGTGCGCAGACTGGTGTGGGATGCCGTTGCCAGGTCAGAAGCGGTTTGCGTGGCCATGATGTGTCTCCTCTTGGTGTTGGGCTAACTATAGTCCCGCCCCTCAGACCCCACAATTGACCATTTCTCTGCCTTCGAATTAGAAAAAGTAATCTTTGAGCTGGGTCACAGGCTTGGCTATGGCCGCTGGCAACCGGCCTACACCGGCTACCAGGCAAAGACGTATCATTAGTATCAGTATAGAAATGGCGACAGAAAAAAGACTCTTTAGAGCCCCATTAGCCAACGCAGACTCTGGCTGATCCCGGCAGGGCCGGCCACATCGCCGGCCTCATGTTCCAGGCTGAGCATGCCGCTGTAGCCCTGGGCGTCGAGCCGCTGCACAAAGGCCCGCCAGAATTCGGCACCGTGGCCCTCACCCGGCAGGCAGTAGCGCCAGCTGCGGGGACCTTGACGCTCATCCCGACCATCCAGCAGGCCCCAGCGCGCCTGCAACTGCGGATCGGCCTGCCAGTCCTTGAGGTGCACATGAAACAGCGCCTCGCCCAGCAGCTCGATGGCCAGCAAGGGATCTATGCCCTGCCACCACAGGTGGGACGGATCCAGGTTGGCGCCCAGCGCCGGGCCACAGGCCTCACGCAGCGCCAGCAAGGTGCCCGGCGAATGCACCAGAAAGCCGCCATGCAGCTCCAGCGCCAACCTCACGCCCAGCACCTGGGCCCGCCGGCTCATGCCTTGCCAGAAGGGGATCAGCGCCTGCTGCCAGATCTGCTGGGCATAATCGGCAAACTCATAGGGCCAGCCCACCACGGGCCAGTTGGGCACACCGCCCTGGCCACCGACCCCGGAGAAGGTCACCAGGGTCGGCACCTCCAACGCGGCCGCCAGCTCGAGGGCCTGACTAAGCTGCTGACGGTGCAGGCGGGCCAGCGCCGGATCAGGATGCAGAGGGTTGACGTGACAGGCCAGGGCGCCGACCTGACAGTCGGCTGCGGCGATCTGCTGCAACCAGGCCTGCCGCCGTGCCGGCTGACGCAGTAGTGCCAGTCGGGGACAATGGATCTCACCTGGATATCCACCACAGCCCAGTTCCAACTGACTGACGCCCAGTGACTGGGCCAGTTCCAGCACCTGTGCCAGGCTGGCTTCAGGCAGGGCAGCGTCAAAGAATCCCCACTTCATGCGCCCCCCTTCTGCCCCCCCAGCAACTCGGCCATCTGAGTGGCACTCAAGGGGCGCGCCAACAGATAGCCCTGCACCCGCTCCACCCCCAGTTCGGCGAGGAAGGCCAGCTCCGCCTCCTGCTCCACCCCTTCGGCCACCAGCTGTAGCCCGAAGGCACGCGCCAGCTGGACTATGGCCTGCACTATCTGCTGCTGCTGGGGTTGCTGATGGATGTCGGTGATGAAGGAGCGATCTATCTTGAGCACATCCAGCGGGAAACGGCTCAGGTAGCCCAGGTTGGAGTAGCCGGTGCCGAAGTCATCAATGCTGATGCGCACCCCGCTGCTGCGCAGTTGCTCGAGTTGCCGGCGCACTGGGATGGCATTGTCCATGATGACACCCTCGGTGAGCTCCAGCTCCAGTCGATCCGCCGGATAGCCATGCTGGCGCAGCAGGTGGGCTATCTGTTCATCAAAGTCATGCTGGTGCACCTGCAGGGCCGAGAGGTTCACCGCCATGGGCAGCATGGGCAAACCGGCCCGTCCCCAGGCCAGGTTCTGCACCATGGCCTGCTCCAGCACCCAGTGGCCTATGTCCAGAATGATGCGCGACTGTTCCGCCACCGGAATAAACAAGCCTGGCGGCACCAACCCCAGCTCCTCATTTTGCCAACGCAGCAGCACCTCGACACCGACGATGTGGCGACTGACCAGATCGTATTGCGGCTGGAAGTTCAAGAAGAACTCATCGCGCCGGATCGCCTCCTTGAGCTTGCGCTCCATGGTCATACGCCGTAGGGAGTCGGCCCCCAACTGGGCATTGAACTCCGCCAGATGGCCCTTGCCATGATTTTTGGCGTGATACATGGCGATGTCCGCCCCCCGCACCAGGGCATGATAGTCCTGACCGTCATCCGGATAGGTGCTCATGCCCATGCTGCAGGTCAGTTCATAGCCCATGCCGTCCACCTCCAGGGGTTGCTCCAGCTGGCGCCGCAGCAGGTTGCCCTGCTTGATGGCCGCCAGCCGGTTGGCGATGCCCCCCAGGATCACCACAAACTCATCGCCACCCAGCCGGCCCACCGCATCGTCCGGCCCCAGGCCGGAGCGCAACCGCTCGGCCACCCGCTGCAACACCTTGTCCCCCACACCGTGGCCCAGGGTATCGTTGATGTTTTTGAAGTTATCCAGGTCGATAAAGAAGAGCACCACCCCCTGCCCGGACGCCTGGGCCCGTTGCAAGATGGCCTGGCAGCTGTGCTCGAGCCCAGGGCGATTGAGCAGATCGGTGAGATAATCATGCATGGCCAGATGGCGCACCAGATCCTCGGCCGCCTTGCGCTCCGTGATGTCCCGGGCCGTCCCCGCTGTCCCCACCACCCGGCCCTGGGTGTCCCGCACCGGCACCTTGATGGTCTCAGCCCAGCTGATCTTGCCCCCCTCGCCAGTGATGGTCTCCTCACGCCGCAACAAGGCACCGCTTTGCATGACCCATTGATCGTCCTGAACATAGGACTCAGCCTGAGCCGCACTGGAAAGGTCATAATCTGTCTGGCCGATCAGGCCCTGGGGCTGCTGTCCAAACGCCTTACCAAAATGGGCATTGACGAATTGAAAACGCCCCTGGGTGTCTTTGACCCAGGCGAGATCCGGAATGCTGTCCATCAACGCCTGCATATGGCGTTGGCCCTGCTCTAATCGACGGTTGTGACGCCACACTATCAGCAAGAGCACAACAAGGCTGATCAGGATCAGTAATCCCGAAAAAAGAACGGCTAACATCGCGTTTTACGTCTCCCATCACCGCTAACGCAGCGGCCTTGACTTATGAAGCGGCGCAGGGCAAACCCCAATGAGGCCATGGCCCAGTCGATGCCGGCCTGTGACACTTAAAGAGCATTGCAGTGCCAGGGCTCCCCGTCATGTACTGACCAGCAAAGCTGCTGACAGGGTCACACTCAAGGCCAACAAGGATCCGTGCAACACCCATCCAATGTGGAGCAGGTTAGACCAGTGACTTAGCATGACCATGCGGTTGAGCCGGCGCGCTCAGGTGGGAGGGGGTGAGGCATCAATGCAGGACGCTGTGGCTGTGAGTCAGCGCGCAATTAGGTGTTAATACACGTTTTTTTTTGAATTTTTCTCGATCCGGTTACACGACAATCCACCGTCGTTTAAGTGATTATTTTCGCAATGCTTGAGAATAAACCAACAGGCCGCGGCGGGCCGTGCCGACCTGTTCATGACTAGACCTGCCACAAGGAGCCAATGTGAATACCTTCGCCCAACCGATTGTCGCCTCGTCACTTGTCCATTCGAAACCCAGTCAGGCTCAATGTGGCCGATTGCATCGCTGGATCAGCCACTTTAGCTTCAATGGCAAGATGCGCATCTTGTTGGGCGCCGTCATCTTGTTAACCATGTTGGGCAACCTCATCTCCGCCAGCCTCACCCGAGAGGAGATCCGCGGTGTGATCGAGGCGGGACTCGTCGATCAGGTGGAGAGCTACGGCCAGCTGCTAAGCCCCCTGCTTGCGCAAGAGGGTGCCGATTTTATCACCCAGGCCAAGCCCCTGCTGGAGGCCGCCCGTTGGGGTGAGGGCAGCAGCGGCTATCTGTTTCTCACCAACCGGCAGGGGCAACTGCTGATCTACCCGCCGGATCCGGCTCGCCTGGGCAAGTATCTGGATCCCGTCTTGCTAGAAGACAGCGACGAGAACGTCAACCAGGCCTTAGTGCGCATCGCCCAAGCCGGTCACAGCGAGCTCATTCGCTACCCCTATATGAAACCCGGCAGCAGCTATAAAACCTTGAAGGCGGCTTACGTCTACCCCTTGGGGGATTACCTGCTGGTATCGGGCGTCTACCTGGATGCCGCCGATGACGCCTTCACCAATTATCTCAAACACAGTGCCGGCATACTGCTGACCATACTGCTGGCCCTGGCGCTGCTGGTGGGCCTGTTTGCCCGCACCCTCTGTGCTCAGGTCAAGCTGGCACTGGCGGGGCTGCAGGCCATCGCCCACAAGGATCTGAGTCAGCCAATCCGGGCCATCGGCCGGGATGAATTTGCCACCATCAATCAGGCGCTGGAGAACACACGCCAGCAGCTCGCCGGCCTCTTGTACCAGCAGCAGGACAACGCCCTGGCCCTGTCAGCCGCCTCCAGCCAACTCAACGACGGCATGCAGGAGGTAGGCGGTGCCATCATAGAGCAGCGGCAACGGCTGGATAATCTGGCCGCCGCCATGGAGGAGATGGTCACCACCATCCGCGAGGTGGCGCAAAACGCCCAGCACTCTGCGGTCAATGCCCAGGAGACCGACCAACTGGCCGGCGGCGGGGTCGACAAGATCGGCAGCACCATCAACGCCATTGAGTTGCTGGCCAAAAACCTGGACTCCAGCGCCCACTCGGTCAACGAGGTGGAGCAGAAGGTCAGCCTCATCAGCTCAGTGGTGGATACCATCAACGGCATCTCGGATCAGACCAACCTGCTGGCCCTCAACGCCGCCATCGAGGCCGCCCGCGCCGGCGAGCAGGGCCGCGGCTTTGCGGTGGTGGCCGACGAGGTGCGCCAGCTGGCCAAGCGCACACAGCAGGCCACCCGGGAGATTGCCGACATGATCACCGCCTTGCAGGAGCAAACCAAGCAGGCGGTAGCACTGATGCAGACCAGCGTGCTGACGGCCCAGCAGGCCAAGGGCAAGCCGGCGACGCCTCGGCCCGCTTCATGGCCATCGCCCAGCAGACCGGCGAATTGTCCGAACACAGCGAAATGATCGCCTCCGCCGCCGAGGAGCAGACCCTGGTCGCCAACCAGGTGACCGATGCCCTGGTGGTGATCCGCGATGCGGTGGAAGAGACGGAGCATGTGGCTAAGGAGCTGGGCCAGACCAGCCAGAGCCTGCGCCAGGCCGCCGAAGGCATGGAGCAGAAGGTGATGAGCTACCAGTTGTCCCGCTAAACCTCATGCAGGGTCGGCCGGGCCGATCCTGCATTTTTATGCAACTAACCAACACCT
Source organism: Aeromonadaceae bacterium (assembly GCA_021209335.1). Taxonomy (GTDB): domain Bacteria; phylum Pseudomonadota; class Gammaproteobacteria; order Enterobacterales; family Aeromonadaceae; genus Pseudaeromonas. The sequence continues at coordinate 20,263 of JAJOIN010000053.1, read as the reverse complement.
CACCCCAGCGCCGCCACCGGCCGCGTCCGCATCAAAACCCAACAAATCATTAACAGCCCCATTCGTTGCCGACGATCCCACCAGACACCTCCCAGACCCCATCAGCTCCGCCTGCTGCAGAATAATGTTCCAATAGAAACCCGGATTTGGCCACCGGACAGGAAATTTCCGGCGATTTGCCAAACAGACTGGCGGCCTATTGCGCAGTCGTAGAGGATTAACTCTAATAGCTCGACAGCCAAAGCCGGCATACTGACAAGACCGGCTATGTTAACCAGTCATGCTGCCTGGCGGGATAGACAACACAAAATGCGCCATTCTTATCAAGTTAATGAGGTATTGATATGCATAGTTATTCGGAGGCCGCCCTGGCCGACCGAGTCGGGGTTCACGCCACCGAGCCTGACTGCCCGCTGTTTACCCGCCTGATCACCCACCTGAGCTTTAGCGGCAAGATGCGCCTGTTGCTGATACTGGTGATGGTATTGAGCCTGGCCGGTAATGCCATCACAGCCGGCAATGCCCGCCAGCAGCTCCGTGATCAGATACTGCAGGATCTACAGGCCCAGGTGGAAACCATGGCCCACTATCTGGCCAGCCTGCCCCAGGAGACCGAGGAGCAGCTCCTCGCCCGCATCACCCCAATACTGGAGCATGCCCGTTGGGATCAGGGCGCCGGCTACTTCTTTGTGACCGATCGGCACGGGGCCCTGCGGGTCTATCCGCCGGATCATGGCCGCCTCGGCAGCCACCTCAATGCCGTCATGCTGGACGGGGCGGCGGAAAACCTGGATCAGGCCCTGGTTCGGGTCGCCCGCAGCGGCCGGCCTGAGCTGGTCTATTACCACTACCACAAGCCCGGCAGCGGCGAGTCGCTGCCCAAGGCCGCCTACCTCTACCCGGTGGGCCAGCTGGTGTTGACCGCCGGCGTCTATCTGGATGCCGCCGATACCGCCTTTGCCAGCTTTCTCAAGCACAGTGCCCTCACCTTGTTGGGGGTATTGCTGGCCCTGGCCGCCCTCATCACCCTCTTCTCCCGCAGCCTGGCCGGTCAGGTCAGGGTGACGCTGGCGGGCCTGCAGGCCATCGCCCGACGGGATCTGAGCCAGCGCATCCGCGCCCAGGGCAAGGATGAGTTCGTCACCATCAACCGGGCGCTGGAGAGCACCCGGCAGCAGCTCACCGGGCTGCTCACCCAGCAACAGGCTAAGGAGGTTCTATCCCTTGCCGCTGGCCGAGACGAGCGGGCTGGCCGGGCGCGAGGCAAGGATGCCGAGCGAGTTATCGCCGTGTTGGGAACACGTCGATAACGACCGAGAAGCCGGCCCGATAGACGAGGGAACCCGCAGGGCCAGCGGGTAGGGATTGCTGGGGATTGCCAAGGGGGACAGCAAGGTCCCCCTTGGCCCGCCACCGCCAAACCGGGGGTAGAAAGAGCGCGATGGTGGCAAAAGGAGGCACGGACAAAAATCCGCATCAAACAACCGAAGTGGATTTATGCCTCAGGTCTGATAAAGCTACGCCTGCGTGAGACAGCCCCCGTTCTAGGGGGCCAATCAAAGCCACCTGCATTGCAGGTGGCTTTTTATACCGGCTCGCCGGCCTCGTCCATCGCCACCACCTGGGTTTCCGCCAGGGCCATGGCCTGCCAGTCGGCAAAATGCGGATCACCCAGCAGTGTGTCGCGGTAGGCGGCGGCCACCGGTGGACAGTCGATGCCGTAGGTGGCCAGGCGCGAGGCCACCGGCATGAACATGGCATCGGCCACGCTGTAGGAGCCAAACAGCCAGGGGCCCGCACTGCCATGGGCCTCACGGCAGGACTGCCACAGGGTGAACAGACGCGCCAGATCTGCCTGGGCCGCCGCCGACAGGCTGACCCGGCGCCGGGCGCGGATATTCATGGGCAGCTCAGAGCGCAATGCCGTGAAGCCGGCGTGCATCTCACAGGCCAGGCTCCTGGCCTGGGCCCGCACCAGGGGATCGGCCGGCCACAGGGCCGGATTGACGTCGGCGGCATATTCACAGATGGCCAGCGACTCCCAGAGGGTCTGCTGGGGTAGCACCAGCAAAGGCACGGTGCGGCCGCCCCCCAGGGCTGCCACCTGAGGGTGAAACTCAGGAGTATCCAGCCAGAGTTTTTTGAGTTCAAACTCGATGCCGGCATGGCGCAGGGCCATGAAGGGACGCAGGGACCAGCTGGAATAGTTGCAGTTGCCAATCACCAGGCAGGGTAGCTTCATAGGGACTCCTTGTCGGTTTGCCCAGACTAACGAGGCTCCTATCCTGCGCCATTGGCCGGCAGGATCAACCCGCACAGTGCAGGGAATTGCCATAAAAAACCCCGCGCCAGGCGGGGTTCTTCCATAACGGTCGGGCTTAAAGCACCTTGGCGATGGCCTGGCACAGGGGGCCTATGTTGGCCTGGGTGATCCCCGCCACGCTGATGCGGCCTGAGCCGACGATGTAGACGCCGAACTCGTTTTTCAGCCGCGCCACCTGCTCCTTGGACAGGCCGGAGAAGGAGAACATGCCGTTTTGCTCGGTCATGAAGCTGAAGTCCTGGCTCACGCCTTCGGCCTTCAGGGTGGCGACAAACAGCTCGCGCATCTTCCAGATCCGATCCCGCATCTCCTTCACCTCGTCGATCCACTGGGCCTTGAGGACCGGATCCTGGAGCACAGTGGTCACCACGGCGGCGCCGTGGGCCGGCGGGTTGGAGTAGTTGGCACGAATGGTGGTCTTCACCTGGCTGAAGGCCACCTGGGCCACCTGGGCGCTGTCGGTTACCAGGGTGAAGGCGCCCACCCGCTCGTTATACAGACCGAAGTTCTTGGAGAAGGAGCTGGCCACCAGCATCTCGCGATGATGACGGGTGAACAGCCGCAGGCCGGCGGCGTCTTCATCCACCCCCTGGGCAAAGCCCTGATAGGCGAAGTCGAAGAAGGGCAGCAGCTGCTTGTCGGCACAGAGCTTGGCCAGGGTTTCCCACTGCTCCAGGGTCGGGTCGATACCGGTGGGGTTATGGCAGCAGCCGTGCAGCAGCACCACATCGCCGGGGGCGGCCTGGCTCAGATCCGCCAGCATGCCGTCAAAGTCCAGGCCGCGGGTCACCGGGCTGTAGTAGCGGTATTCGGCGGTCTCCATGCCGGCGGCGCCGAACACCTGGAAGTGGTTGACCCAGGTGGGGTTGGAGATCCACACCTTGCGGGCGATCTGCTGGCGAGCCAGGAACTCGGCGCCGATGCGCAGGGCACCTGTGCCCCCCGGCGCCTGAGCGGTACGGGCCCGCTGGCTGGCCAGGATCTCGTGATCGGCACCAAACAGCAGGATCTGAACCTGCTGGCCGTACTCGGCGGTGCCTTCGATGGAGAGGTAGTTCTTGGTCTTTTCCGTTTCCAGCAGGATCTGCTCGGCCTGCTTGACGCAACGCAGGATCGGCGTCTCGCCAGCTTCGTTCTTGTAGATGCCGACCCCCAGGTTGATCTTGTCGGTGCGGCTGTCGTTACGAAACTCTTCGGTCAATCCCAGAATGGGATCCGCGGGCGCGGCGGTTACCTTCTCAAACATGTTATTCCCTGTCCTGTAGGTGAGAATGGGCTCGTCTTGCGGGCACAAGCCGAGATACTCGGTACGGCCCGTCTGTTATACCACCCGAGCGGGTGGCAAAAAATGCTTTTCATCACGTCTGCCTGCCGGGCGGTCAACCCAGCAGCTGCCACTGCTGGCCCAGGCAATAGGCCTCCAACGGCAACCAGCTACCACTGTCCACCAGGGGCGCCAGCAAGGCCGCCAGGCCACTGCCCAGGGTCGTGGCCGACCAGCGCTGCCCTTCTGGCAGGGGCTGGGCATAGTGGCGAACGAACTCGGGCCAGCGCACCGGCAGGGCCAGCCGCAACGGGCGACCCAGTGCCTCGGCCAACGCCTGGGCCTGGGCCAGGGCCTGGGGATGCAGATCCCCTACCTGCCCCCAGGCCACCCCCGGCGTCATGGCCTGCATAAAGCGGGTCGCCAGCGCCGGACACTCAGGCGGCGAGAGCAGCAGCAGCTGGCCGCTCTCAAGCGGCAGACTGACATAGCCGCTGCGCCGACTCACGGTCAGCACCCGTTGGGCCGGCGCCTGGGCCCACAACAGCTTGGTGAGCCGCGCCAGGGCCGGCTCCGGCAGGGCCAGCTCGCCCAAGGTGGCCAGAATGGGGGCCGCATCCAGCATGTCGCCCTCGCTGAAGAACAGGCTGAAGGGCACCGCGGATCGCAGCCGCAGCAGGCCATCCTGACTGGGCTCAATCCCCGACTCCCGCAATGCCGTCAGCTCCACCTCCGGCCAGGCATGCTGGCGATCGCCGTGCAGCAAGGCCCCCAGCACCTGGCGGTGGCAGCGGGCCGGCAACTCCAGCCCCAGGGCCTGCAGTCGTGCCTCGGCGCTGCCGGCGGCCAGGATCTGCTGCTCGGTCTGCAGCTGGCCCAGCCGCTGGCGGCCCAGAGGGGTGAGGCGATAGCACCCCTCTCCCAGATCCTCCGCCAGCCCCTGCTCCTGCCACAGGGCCAGTTGCAGCAGGGCCCAGCGTTTGCGCACCCGTACCGGCTCATCCCCTAACAGGGCCGCCACCAGCAAACGGGTGCCATCGTGTTCCAGTGCCTCGTGCATGCCTTCCCTGCCCTGCTGCAGACCCATTACCAATAAAAAAAGGGGCACTCGGGCCCCCTCCATCAGGCGTTCAGACGCACCTCGTCGCCGCTGGTGTAGCCGAAGCCACGCAGGCCCACCACGTGCACGTGTTCATGCTGGCCGTGCACCTTGCGGATCAGCTTGTAGGTGGTGCCCTTCTCCGGGCTGATGTTCTCCGGCGCGGCGATGAGCAGCTGCATATCCTGCCGTTCGCACAGCTCGAACAGGGTGGCGATGGACTTGGCATCCAGCCGCGCCGCCTCATCGAGGAACAGCAGGCGGCAAGGCTGCATCTCCTTGGCCCGCAGCCGCTTGGAATCCTCCTCCCAGCTTTGCAGCACCATCAGCAAGATGGCCTGGCCGGTGCCGATGGCCTCGCCGGTGGACAGGGCGCCGCTCTCGGCCCGCAGCCAGCCGTCCACGCCCCGCTGTACCTCAATCTCCAGCTCCAGGTAGTTGCGGTAGTCCAAGAGCGCCTCCCCCAGCACCTGATAGGAGCGCTCGCCCTGATCGATGTGGGGGTTGAGGCGGCCAAACAGCTTGGCCATGGCCTCGGAGAAGCTCATCTGATTGTCGGCAAACAGGTCCTGGTGCAGGGTGGCCTGCTCCCCCAGGGCGCTGAGCAGTCGGCCATAGGCCTCCCGCACGTTGACGTTGAGCCGGACGCCGCGCACCTGACCGAAGGTGATGTTCTGCAACCCCTGGTTGAGCACCCGGATGCGGTTCTGCTCCCGGCGGATGATGTTGTTGATCTTGGCCGCCACCTCGGTGGAAGAGAGCGACAGGTGAGTCTCACGCTGTTTCAGCTCTTCGGCCAGCCGCGACAGCTCGATCTCCATCTCTTCGATGGCTTCCACCGGATCGTCCGAGCGGATGATGTCATGACGGATCCGCTCCTTGAGATAGCGGTAGACGGTCACATAGAAGGCCACCTTCTGGGCCGTGTTGCGGTTGCCCTCGGACAGCCGCAGGGCATCGCGCAGCTCCTCATCCTGAGCCACCGCCAGACGCAGGGCCCCCAGGGCCTTGTCGGAGATGGAGCGCAGCTCGTCGCCGTCCAGATAGGCCAGCTCGCGGCGGTTGAGGCGCTTCTCCACATCGTTGTCCCGGGCCAGCCGCACCACCTCGTTCCAGTTCACCTTGTGCTGGATCAGGGCCTTGCGGGCAGTTCTGTAGTCCTTGCCTTCCAGCAGCAGGCGCTGGCTCAGGCTGTCGATGTCCCGGCGGCAGACCTGGAACTGGGCCTCGGCCTGGGTGCGGCGGGTACGGGTGCGCACCAGCTGCTCCTCCACCTGACGCTTGTGCTCCCGGGCCTTCTGCTCCATGTCGGCAGCCACCTGCAGCCCCATGGCGGCGAGCTCCTGGCGGAACTCCTCCAGGGTCTGGCGCTTGGCCTCGAAGCTCGATTGCAGGGCGGTCTTCACCTGCATGGCCTCGGTGAAGCGGCCCTGGATCTGCTGATGTTGCTCGGCGGTCTGCCGGCGGGTCAGCTCGGCCTGGGCCAGCTTCTCCTTGAGGCGCTCGCTGATCTGGGAGGTCTGCCCCAGCATGGACTCGGCATCGGCATAGGCCAGGTGGGGCAGCCGCCCCTGCAGTTCGTCTAGGGCGAAGCTTTGCCGACGCAGCAGGCTCAGCTGTTGCTCGGCCTGCTGCAGTTGCGCCTGCAGCGCTTCTATCCCCTGGGGATCTTCCTTGAGCAGGTGCTGCTGCTCGGCCAGTTGGAGCAGGGCAGCGCCGTGGCGGGCCAGCCACTGCTGGGCCGCCTCCAGCTGGGCCTGCTGGGCGCGCAGCTGCGTCAGCTGCTCATCCAGATCCTCCAGCTCCAGCAGGTGCCATTGGGGCTCGAGTCTTTGCAGCCGGGTGAGCCATTGCCCCTGCTGCTGCAGGGCGGCTTGCAGCTGGCCCTGTTGCTGCTGGGCCTGCTCCAGCTCAGCCTGCCACTCCCGCAGCTGGGCCTGCTTGATGGCCAGCTCCTCTTCCGGGTCAGGCAGGAAGGCCAGGTTCTGGTGCTCGGCAACAAACTGGCTGAAGTGGTGATAGGTGCGGGAGCACTTCTGCTGCTCGAAGGCCAGCTTGGCATGCTCCTCGATGAGGGCCTCCCGCTCGCTCTCCAGCGCCGCGATGCGCATCTCCCGGGCCGCCCGACCAAACTGCGGCTGGTGCGGGAAGCGCGAATAACGCAGCTGGCGGTCGCTGGCGCGCACCACCAGGGCCTGCCCCCGCTCGCTGGCCTCCAGCAGATCCTCGTCGAAGGCATCCGGGTTGCCCTGGATGAGGTAGATGTCCTCCGGCAGATCCTCCAGGCCACCCAGGGTGGTGACGGCGGCGTCCAAGTCCGCCACGACGATGGCGTTACGCGCCGGGCCGTAGAGGGCGGAGTAATAGGGCGCGTCTTCCAGGCTGATGTCGTCGTAGACGTCGCTCAGCAGGGTGCCGTGCAGCTGCTCGGCGATGCGCAGCAAGCCTTCGTCGGCGGCGCCCCCCACGTTCTGCAGCCGGCGGATCTGACTCTCCAGGGAGAGCTTGCGCTCATGCAGCTTGTTCTTGCTGGCCTCGGTGGCCCGTTCGGCCTCCAGGGTCTTGTGCATGGCCTGGCTCACCGCCTGGGGATTTTCCAGGGCCTCGCCGCACAGCTCACGCAGCTTGTCGAGCTTCTCCTGGGCGATGAGGTAGGCCGGCGCCAGCTTGCGCAGGGTCTCGATACGCTCCTGGGTAGGCTGCAGCCGCTGCTGGACACCGATGCGTGACTCGGCGGCCTCCCGCAACCGGCCCTGCACCTCCTCCTGGGCCGCCTGGGTCAGCGCTATGGCCAGGGCCAGATCCGCCTCGCTGGCCAGTGGCTGGCCCAGAGCCTGGGACAGCTCGCTCACCTCGGCCTGCAACCGGCGGCGTTGCTGCTGGTTGCGCTCGGCCTCTTGCAGGGCGCGCACTATGGCCTGACCACGGGCCTGCAGCTGACGGGCCTCATCGGCTTGCTTGAGCAGGGCCTGACTCTGGCGCCAGGCCTCGCTGCGGGCCACAGGCCCCGCTATGCCGGTGAGCAGCGCCAGGGCCGACTCATACTGATCGGCGGCGGCGCGGGCCAGGTTGAAGCGCTGCTGCAATGCCAGCAGCGCCTCGGTCTGGGCCTGCTCCTGCTGCTTGGCCTGCTGCTGGAAGTGGCCCAGACTCTCGGGCTCCAGCTGCGGCAGAGCGCACAGCTCGCGGGCGGCCTGCAGGGCCTGGCGAGCCTGACGGTACTGAATGGCGCGGGTCTGCTGCACATCCAGGGCCTGCTGGTAGTCGGCCAGCTGGCTCTTGAGGCTGTCCACCTCGGCGTCGGCCTGGCCCTTGCGGCCTTCGAGCTCCGCCTTCTGCTCGGCGATCTCCTCGCTGATGGCCAGCTGTTCTTCCAAACGCTGGCTCAAGTCCGCCACGTCCTCGGCGTACTGGGCGATCTTGCCGTTGAGCGCCACGGCGTTGATCACCTTGGCCAGGTGCTCGGAGGCCACCTCCAGCTCGTCGGTGAGCTGGGTCTCCCGGGCACTCATCTGCTCCACCTCATCCGCCAGATAGATGGCGCGCTGCTTCTCTTCCCGCACCAGGCGGTGCTTGTCCTGCAGCTGACGGCGCCAGTGCAGGGCGCCCTCGGAGAGCCGGCTCTTTTCGGCGCTGTTGCGCACGTAATCCGCCGCCACATAGTGTGTGGTTTCGGTGATGAGGTTGCGGAACAGATCCCGCTGGCCCTGGGTCTCGCGGATGGCGTCCAGGGTGCGGCGGTTTTCGTAGATGGCCGCTTCCATGTCCTGGAAGGCCTTGCGCACCCCGGAATTCTCCGGCAGCAGGTATTCCCGCAGGGAGCGGCTGATGGACGAGGAGATGCCGCCGTACAAGGAGGCCTCGATCAGCCGGTAGAAGCGCGCTCTGTCCTTCTGATCCCGCAGCTTCTTGGGGGTGATGCCGTACTCGAACATGAAGTTGTGATAGTCGGTCACCGAATTGAACTTGGCCACCTTGAGGGCCCCCAGCTCGGCGGCGGCCTTGCGCAGATCGGCGAAGGCCCGCACCTTGGCCTTGCCGTCATCCAGCCGCTCCAGCAGCAGATCGGTGGGGGCCACCTCGTCCGGCACCTCCAGCAGGGCGAAGGGGGTGATGTTGACCTTGTTGTCCCGGTTGGCCACCTGCTCCAGGTGGACGCCGACCCAGATCCGCTGCTCCCGGGAGTTCACCACGTCCAGCAGGGCATAGCAGTGGCCGCGCTTGAGCTTGCCGTACAGCCCCTTGTCGCGGCTGGCGCTGGAGCTGCCGGCTTCGGTGGTGTTGCGAAAATGCAGCAGGGACTGGTCGGGGATGAGCGCCGTGATGAGGGCCGCCATGGAGGTGGACTTGCCCGCGCCGTTGCCGCCGGAGAGGGTGGTCACCAGGGCGTCCATCTCGAAGGTCCGGGCAAAGAAGCCGTTCCAGTTCACCATGGTGAAGGATTTGATCTTACCGCGCATGCTCATACATCCAGCCCCAGTTGTTCTTCTTCCATCTCGTCATCGGTTTCATCCAGCAGGTGCTCGCTGGTGGGCAGCTCATCGTCGTGCAGGATGGCCTCCCCTTCGCGGATCATCCGCAGCTGCACCGCTCGGGGATCCTCGTCACCCCGCACATCGGCGCCAAAGCGGAACACCGACTCGTTGATGCGAAAGCGATCGCCGGTGCCCAGGGCGGTGACCATGCCCAGGCGCTTCAGGCGCCGCAGGGTGGTGCGCAGCCGCTCCAGCAGCCGGCGCTTGTCCAGATCCGAGCCGCCACTGCGCTGGTGCACCATGCGCAATAGCTGCTGCTCGTCCGCCAGGGTCAATATCTCCTCCTGCAGATCCGCCAGGTTGAAGATGCCCTCGTTGGCCAGCCGATCCGGACTCAGGTAGAGGTAGCACAGCACCTTGCCCACCAGCATGTCGAGCTCGGAGAGCACCGAGGTGGCGATGTCGGAGCTGGGCCGCGGCCGCAGGTAGAAGAAGCCTTCCGGCGCCTTGATAAGCTCAGCGGCATAGCGGGCATAGAAGGCATCCAGCTCGCTGTGGAACTCCAGCAGGTAGGAGTGGTTGTCCAGATCGTCGGCACTGATGTGCCGGCCGCTACGCAGGGCGGTGTCCAGCTTGGGGAACAGGGGGTTGGCAATGGCCTGGGCCAGTCGCAGCCCCATGGGGAATTCAGTATTGGTCAATGACATGGGCCTGTACCTTAGCACCGGTTTCGTTGATGGGTTTCCACTTGGGCTGCTTGAAGCCCGCCAGCTCCGCCTCGGCATGGCCCAGGCGCACCGCCTCGTCCACCAGCATGCGGGTGACATCAAAATGCTGGAACTGAGGATAGGCCTGCAGGTACTCCCGCAGCACCTCCGCCAAATCCAAGGGCTTGCCTTCATCCCGATAGGCGGCCAGATGGGCCTGGATCCGCTCGGTCAGGGCGTTGCCCAGATCCTGCATCTGCTGGTACTCCAGCTCCTCGGGCACCTCGCCGGTGACCTCGTCGCCATGCAGCGCCAGGGTCTCGTCCCGCAGCTCCAGCAGCCGATGCTCCTGGGCCACCCGCAGCAGCCAGTTATGCTGGTCAAAGTCGCGGATGGAGTCCCGCAGCCGCTGGCTGAAGGCCCGGTGCTTGTCCATGTCGATGGCGGTGCGGATAAACTTGTGCACGTGGCGGTCGTAGCGGGCCCATAGCTCGATGCACTGCTGGCCCCAGCTGATGATGGCGTCGATCCGTCCCTGCAGGCTGTGGGTCAGATCCGCCACATGGAACAGCTCGTCGCGGCCCTGGCAGGCCTCCTGAATGTTGAGCAGCCCTTCTTGCAACTGATGGCCCGCCGCATCCAAGGTGTCCTGCAACTCCTTGAGGGTCTGGCCGGTCTCGTGCAGCAGCTGCTCACAGCTGTGGATGGCCTGGGTCCAGTTGAGGTTCAAGAGCTCGGCGATCTGGGCCTTGACGTGGTTTTGCTGCTCGTCCATGGCCCGCTGGGTGAGATCGATGCGCCCCAGTATCTCCTCCACGGAGAACTTGAGCCGCGGGTAGACCTGCTGGTTCCACTGCTGGATGTCGTCCGCCGCCAGGGCCGAGCGATAGCTCTTCTCCAGCTCGCCGGCCACCTGCTCCAGCAGCAAGGAGAGCTTGATGGTGCTCACCTCCCGCTGTTCGGCGAAGAAGTCGACGATGGACACCGCCAGCCGGGTCAGTCGGTAGAGGCTTTCGCCGGCGGTAGGATCGGCGTTGAAGCGCGACAGCAGCTTCTGGCGCACCAGTTCATTGATGGCGTTGTTGGCCCGGCTGGTGACCGTTTCGTCCACCTGGCCAAACACCTGGCTGACATAGCCGAAGGCATCGTGCAGGGCCGCCTCGGTCAGCTCCTGGCTCAGATCCCCCTTGGAGAGGGCCGAGATGGCGATGAGAAAGGCCAGACGGTCGTTGGGCAGGCTCAGCGCCAGCCCTTCCTGCCTGACCCAGCCCACCAGCTCGGGCAGGGTGCGGGATTGCTCTGTCATGCTCGCTTGGTACTCGATTGGTTATCTGTGTTGTGCGGTGTGGCCGCTGACGGCGGCCAGACGGCGGCCGTCGGACGCCGGGCCATCACATGGACATAGCGCCCCAGGGAGATGAAGGGTTCCTGACGGCAGTAACGCTGCTCCATGGCCAGCAGATCGTCGAACTTGCTCACCTGATCGCTCTTGTGACGCATGTAGTCATGGATGACCCGCACCCCCGTCTTGCCCAAGAGCGCCATGCCGGCGTCGGTCAGCCAGCCATAGACGGCCTCAGGCTCCTGAGGATTGCTGGGGGTCAGCTTCTGCTTGCGCCGCTTGACCAGGCCAGCCCGGATGTAGTCGAAGTTGCCCACCACAAGGCTCTGAAACAGCAGGGCCTGCCGGTTGTAAAACATCAAGGAGAGGATCCCGTCGGGCGCCAAAAAACCCAGCAAGGATAACAGTGTGTCCCGCGGCGCACTGAGCCATTCCAGCACGGCGTGACACAAGATGAGATCAAACTCACCCTCCAGCTGGGCCGGCAGATCCTGGATGGCGCAATGGATGAGCCGCACCCGATCGCTAAGCCCCTGCTCGGCCAACTGGCGCGAGGCCTCCTCCAGCATGTCGGCGGAGAGATCGCACAGCACCACCTGGTGGCCCAATGCCGCCAGTTGCTGGCTGAAGAAGCCAAAGCCGCCGCCGGCATCCAGAATGCGCAAGGGGCGCTTAGGCAGCTGCGCCAGACAGGTCAGCAGATCCTGCCACACCACGGCGGCACGGATCCGCCCCTTGCCGGTGCCATAGATGTTCTGGGCGAACTTCTGCGCCAGGCCATCAAAGCTCTGATCGGCTTGGGCATTATTCGCTTGGCTCTGCTCTTGCTGCAAAATCTTGGGTTCCCCTCCGGTGACTGGGCGGCTATTCTGGCACATCCCCTGGGGCCTGAAAACGGCACCCACCACAGACGTCGAGACAATGGCCATGTTCTGGTTAAAAAAGGTGCTGGGCAATCTGCTGATGCCATTGCCCATGGTGTTGACCCTGCTGCTGCTGGGTCTGCTGTTGCTGTGGCTGACCCGCCGCCAACGCCTGGGCAAGGCGCTCATCACGCTGGGCGTACTGCTGCTGTGCCTGTTTTCCCTGCGGCCGGTCAGCCTGGCACTGCTGCGCCCCCTGGAGCAGCAGTACCCGGCCTACGCCGGCCAGGGCCGGCTCGATTACATACTGGTGCTGGGCCATGGCCAGGTGAGCGACCCGACCGTGCCCGCCTGGAGCTATGGCACCGAAGACAGCAACGCCCGGGTGGCCGAGGCCATCCGCCTCAAGGCCCTGCACCCCGAGGCCACCCTGGTGTTCTCCGGCAACACCCAGGACGATCCCCTCTCCTGCGCCGGCTATTACGCCCAGCGCGCCGAGGCGGCCGGCATCCCCCGCAGTCAGATGGTGCTGTTTGAGGATGCCTTCGATACCCAGGACGAGATACAGCATTACGCCAGCCTGGTGCACGGCGGCAAGACCGCCGCCCTGGTGACCTCCGCCTATCACATGCCCAGGGCCATGGCCATGGCCCGCGGCGCCGGCATGACCGTCACCGCCGCCCCCACCGACTTCAAGGCCAAGCTGGCCCAGCGCCCCCCTGCCCCTCTACTCCCAGCTACCGAGCAGCCGCTTTTTGTACCTCAGCACCCTGGGGGTGCACGAGTGGATCGGCCTGCTGTGGACCCGCCTGCGCGGCCAGTCCAAAGATTGAGCTTTGGCCAGGGCAAACACTGACTTAGATCAGTAAAAAACCAAAAAAAATACGAAGCGCCAAAGGCCTTCGACTACCCGGGGCCAGACTTCGCTCTTATAATGGCCCGCAGCTAATACCATCTGGAGGATGAAAGAATGAGACAACCATTGGTCATGGGTAACTGGAAGTTGAACGGCACCAAAGCCTCTGTTGAAGCCCTGGTTAAGGCGCTGATCGAGCCGGCCGCCAAGGCAGAAGGCGTCGAAGTGGCCGTTTGCCCGCCGGTGATCTTCCTGGGCCTGGTCGAGAAGCTGGCTGAAGGCAGCCGTATCCAATACGGTGCCCAGAACGCCGACGTTCACACCTCTGGTGCTTTCACCGGTGAAAACTCACCGGTCATGCTGAAGGAGTTCGGCTGCAAGTACGCCCTGGTGGGCCACTCCGAGCGCCGCACCCTGCACGCCGAAACCGACGCCGTGGTCGCCGCCAAGTACGAAGCCATTCAGGCTGCCGATCTGGTGCCGGTCCTGTGCATCGGTGAAACTCTGGAACAATTCGAAGCCGGTACCACCAACCAAGTAGTCGAAGAGCAGCTGAAGGCCGTGATCGACCGTTGTGGTATCGCCTCCTTCGCCAAGGCCGTGGTTGCCTACGAACCCGTATGGGCCATCGGTACCGGCAAGACCGCCACCCCGGAAATCGCCCAAGCCGTTCACGCCCATATCCGTGGCTACCTGGCCGGTTTTGATGCCGACGTGGCTGCCAAGGTACAGATCCTGTACGGTGGCTCCGTCACCGGCGCCTCAGCAGCCAACCTGTTCGGTCAGCCGGACATCGACGGCGGTCTGGTGGGCGGCGCCTCCTTGAAGCCGGATGATTTTGCTCAAATCATCGCTGGCGCCAAGCAGTAATGGAAACAAATGAGGGTGCCTGCTGGCACCCTCTCCTTTGAGCTCGCTAACCGTCGCCCCTGGATCCTGCCGTAACAGGCAGCGCATTAACTATAAGAAGCCGTCAGCTCTGCCACGCCAGGCTAGACTGCAGATCGATATCCAGCGTGAACCGACGGCCAAGCGCCGACTTTTTTAACGTTCTGACGACTTATAGAGGCACACTATGATCAAGAAAATTGGCGTCCTGACCAGCGGTGGTGACTCACCGGGCATGAACGCAGCCATCCGCGCCGTGGTACGTGCTGCCCTGTCCAAGGGCATCGAAGTATACGGTGTTCGGGACGGTTACCTGGGTCTGCACCAAAACCGCATCGAAAAGCTCGAGCGCCACAGCGTGTCTGACGTGATCAACCGCGGCGGTACCTTCCTGGGCTCAGCCCGCTTCCCCGCCTTCAAGGAAGAATCCGTCCGTCGCGAAGCCATCGAAAACCTCAAGCAGCATGGCATTGATGCCCTGGTGGTGATCGGCGGTGACGGCTCCTACATGGGTGCCAAGAAGCTGACCGAGATGGGCTACCCCTGCATCGGCCTGCCGGGCACCATTGATAACGACATCGCCGGTACCTCCTTCACCATCGGCTTTGACACCGCCCTGAATGTGGTGATGGAAGCCATCGACCGTCTGCGTGACACCTCCACCTCCCACAAGCGCATCTCCATCGTGGAAGTCATGGGTCGCCACTGCGGCGATCTGGCCATGCACGCCGCCGTCGCCGGCGGTGCCGAGTTTGTGGTGGTACCGGAGAAGGGCTTCAACAAGGCCGAGCTCATCGCCCAGATCGACAACGGCATTGCCAAGGGCAAGCGCCACGCCATGGTCACCATCTGTGAGCACGTCACCGATGTGAACGCCCTGGCCAAGGAGATCGAGGCCCACACCGGTCTGGAAACCCGCGCCACCATACTGGGCCACATCCAGCGTGGCGGCAGCCCCACCGCCCGGGATCGCATCCTGGCCAGCCGCATGGGCGCCTACGCCGTCGAGCTGCTGATCGAAGGCCATGGTGGCCGCTGCGTCGGTATCATGAAGAATCAGCTGGTGCACCACGACATCGTCGACTGCATCGAGAACATGAAGCGTCCGTTCGACGAAGAGATGTTCAAGCTGAGCGATACCCTGTTCTAACACAGGTGACTGAGTCAGATGACCGCAGACGGGAGGCCTTGGCCTCCCGTTTTTTTCCCTCTGTTATCCCCCGGCCGACTATGGCGCGGCCGCCTCACAGCGCTGCCACCAGTCCCGCAGTTGCCCCGCCAGCCATTGCGGTGCCTCAAGCGGCAGATCGTGCCCCGCCTGTTCATGCCAGCGGATCGGCAAGTGCCAGTGCGCGGCCAACTGGGCGGAGCAAGCACTGTGCACCAGCCTATCCTGCCGGCTGGCCAGCAATAATGTCGGGCAGGCGGGTCGGGCGGGGGCAGCACAGGCGGCGCAGTAGAGCTGGCGCAGCAGATTCAAACGCCGGGTGCCCATGGCGCTGGCCCAGCGCTGCCATTGCGGCAGGCAGGCGGCGCGCAGATTGGGATCCTGAACCGTCATGGCCAGCAGCAGGGGCTCCCGGGCAACGGCGCCCAGCAACAGGGCCCAGGGCAACCGCAGCAGGGCGCCGGGCCGCAGCCGCTGATACCAGGGATTGAGGCCGGCCAGGGAGGTATTGATCAGGGTGAGGGAGGCCACGTCCTGGGGTAACGCCTGGGCCCACCCCAGCGCAGTCAGTCCCCCCAGGGAGAGACCGACGATATGCCAGGGCGGCTGGGCCGCCGCAGGGAGCTGGGCCCGCAAGGCAGCCACCAGCTCGCCCAGCCGGCAGGGTGAAGCCTGCTGCCAGAGGCGGCCATTACCCGGGATATCCGGGCAATAGACGGCTTGCCCCCAGTCCTGTGCCAGGGCTGCCGGCCACTGCTGCCAATGGCGGGCATCCCGCGACAACCCCCGTAACAGCACCACCCCATGCTGGCCCATGCTCAGCCCCCCTGTTGCCTCTGCCTTTCCAAGCCTAGCTGCTGAGCTGAACCCAGCATGAACCCCAGTGGCATGCTGGCGCAGTCAGGCTTGCCAGGACGGGTCCCCTGCCCTATAAACTAGCTCCCAATCACGCGGCTCCCGGATCTGGAATTCGACGATGAACAACCTGTCTCTACTACTGCAAGTCAGCGGCCTCACCTTTATGAGCCTGCTGCCCATGGTCAACCCACCTACCACCGCCACCCTGCTACTGGGGCTCAGCCAGGGCATGTCCCGGCAACAGCTCAAACGGACGGTCAACCTCACCGCCATCTACTTGTTCTGCACCCTGGTGGTGACCCTGTTTATCGGCTCCGGCATCTTGCAGTTGTTCGGCATCTCCATGCCCGGCCTGCGGCTGGCGGGGGGCCTGGTGATCGGCTTCATCGGTTTTCGCATGCTGTTTCCCCAGCCGGGGGCAGGCAACCAGCAACACGATGGCCAAAGCATCGCCTTCGTGCCGCTGACCATGCCCAGCCTGTGTGGCCCCGGGACCATGGCGGTGATCATCAGCGGCGCCTCACAACTGGCCGCCGTGGCGGACGAGCTGCCTCGCATTCCCCTGTATGGCGGTGTCATCCTGGGTTTCGTGCTCATCAGCGCCTTGGCCTGGGGGGTGCTGCGGCTGGCAGACCCGGTGTGCCGTCTGCTGGGGCAAAGCGGCATCGACGCCATGACCCGCATCATGGGCTTCCTGCTCATCTGCATGGGGGTACAGTTCGGCATCAACGGCGTGATGGAGCTGGCGCAAGATCCCGCCTTTGCCGGTTAATCCAAGGCCGGCACGGCGCCCCGACGGCGCAGCGGCAACTGGCTCAGCACCACCCCCACCAGCACCAGACTGGAGGCCATCAGCTGGGTGGAATTGAGGGTTTCCCCCAGCAGCAGGTAGGCAAACAGCAGGGTGAACACGGGGATGAGGTTGATGTAGGCATTGGCGATGGTCACCGGCATCTTGGTGATGGCCCAGTTGAACAGCAGATAGGCTCCCAGTGTGATGCAGGTGCCCAGATAAAAGATGATCCCCAGCTCCATGGCGCCCACCTGCTGCGGCCAGGGTTCAGACAGCGCCAGCGGCAGAAAGAACAGGGTGCCGGTGAAGGCCTGCAAGGAGGTGAGGGTCAAGGGGCTGTAGCGGCTGGACATCTTCTTCAATACCACAGAGTAGACGGCGGCACAGAGCATGGCACCAAACTCCAGCAGGTTGCCCAGCAGCGGGTTGCTGGCGTTGTCACTCTGGGTGCCGGACAGGCTCAGCACCGTCACCCCCACCATGGCCAGCAGGAAGCCAAGCCACTGACGGGCGGCCACCCGCTCCCCGAGCATGAAATAGGCCACCAGCCCCACCAGCAGCGGCAGGGTGGAGGTGATCATGCCCGCCTGACCGGCGGTGGTGAAGCGCAGGGCATTGGCCTCCAGCAAAAAGTAGAAGCAGGGTTCCGCCAGGGTCATCAACAGCAACCAGCGCCAATCACCGGCCTGGTAACGGAACTTGCCCAGCCCCTTGTACATCAAGAGGAAGCAGCAGCTGGCCACCAGCATGCGGCCGAAGATGACCTGACCCGGCCCCCAGATGGCCAGAATGTGTTTGAGGGCGATGAAGGCGCTGGCCCACAGGGACATGGCCAGGGTGAGGGACGCCAGGGGAAGCAATTGCACGATACGACTCCAGCAAAACGCAGCAGCCTGCCAGTGTACTGGCTGGATCCCACCGCCGGTAGGGGGCAATCTGGATATTTATGCTGGCCAGCGCCGGCAGCCGCTTGACAGAAGACCCGCGGTTTTTGGGTTGTTATGGCGCCGGCAAGCGCCGATAATAAGGGCCGATTTTTCCCGGCTATGCGTTGTGAATGACAGACTATCTGCTGCTACTGATCAGCACCGTGTTGGTAAACAACTTCGTGCTGGTCAAGTTCCTGGGCTTATGTCCCTTCATGGGGGTCTCCCGCAAACTGGAGCCCGCCGCCGGCATGGGCCTGGCCACCGCCTTCGTGCTGACCCTGACAGCCATGCTCACCTATCTGGTGGAGCACTGGCTGCTGGCGCCCCTGGGGCTGGGTTACCTGCGGATCATGGCCTTCATCCTGGTGATCGCCGTGGTGGTGCAATTTATCGAGATGGTGGTGCACAAGACGAGCCCGGCCCTCTACCGGCTGCTGGGCATCTATCTGCCCCTCATCACCACCAACTGCATCGTGCTGGGCCTGTCGCTGCTGAACGTCACCAGCGGCCATGATTTTCTCGCCAGCCTGATCTACGGCCTGGGTGCTGGCCTGGGCTTTTGCCTGGTGCTGGTGCTGTTTGCCAGCCTGCGAGAGCGGCTGGCGGCGGCGGATGTGCCCCTGCCCTTTCGCGGCATCGCCATTGCCATGATCACCGCCGGCCTGATGTCGCTGGCCTTCATGGGCTTTACCGGACTCATCAAACCCTGACCATGAGCCATTTCCTAGTCGTCATACTGCTGTTTGCCCTGCTGGCCCTGGTGTTCGGCCTGATCCTGGGCTATGCCGCCATCCGCTTCAAGGTGGAGGCCGATCCCATCGTCGATCAGATCGACGCCCTGCTGCCCCAGACCCAATGTGGTCAGTGCGGCTATCCCGGCTGCCGCCCCTATGCCGAGGCGGTGGCGAATGGGGATGCCATCAACAAGTGCGTGCCCGGCGGCGAGCCCACCATCAACAAGATTGCCGATCTGTTGGGAGTCGAGCCCCCCCAGGGTGAGGGCCCGGTGGCAGCCCCGGTAAAGAAGGTGGCCTTCATCCATGAGGATCGCTGCATCGGCTGCACCAAGTGCATCCAGGCCTGTCCGGTGGATGCCATCGTCGGCGCCGCCAAGCTGATGCATACCATACTGCGCCAGGAGTGCACCGGCTGCGATCTGTGTGTCGACCCCTGCCCCACCAACTGTATCGAGATGATTGAATTGCCCCAGACCCCGGACACCTGGCAATGGGAGCTGGCGCGGATCCCGGTTAAGGTAGTAGATAAGCATGAATAGCCTGCTGGAACAGATCCGCAAGGGCAAGCTGTGGGACTTCCATGGCGGCATCCATCCTGAGGAGCACAAGCAGCTCTCCAGTCAAACCACCCTGCTGGAGGCCGGCCTGCCGCCCCTGCTGGTGCTGCCCTTGAAGCAACACATAGGCTCACCGGCCGAGCTGTGCGTCCGGGTGGGGGATCGGGTACTCACGGGCCAGCCCCTCACGGCCCCCAGCTCCCCGATGCAGGTGCCGATTCATGCCAGCAGCTCGGGCACTGTGGTGGCCATTGAGGAGCATACCGTCGCCCACCCGTCAGGCTTAAGCGAGCTCTGCATATTGATCGAGACCGATGGCCAGGACAGCTGGCGTCCGCGGGATCCCTGGCCCGACTATGCCGAGCGCAGTCACGTTGAGTTGCTGGCCCGCATCCATCAGGCCGGCATCGCCGGCTTGGGCGGCGCCGGTTTTCCCACCGACGTCAAGCTCAAGGGGGCCCAGGCCTATGGTCAAGGCGAGCCACTGCCGCTGCTGATCGTCAACGGCTGCGAGTGCGAGCCCTATATCACCGCCGATGATCGCCTGATGCGGGACGAGGCCGCCGCCATCGTCGAAGGGATCACCCTGCTGCAGCAGATCTTGAGACCCCAGCTGACCCTGATCGCCATCGAAGACAACAAGCCCGAGGCCATCGCCGCCATCAAGGCCCAGGTGAAGAACACCCATACCCTGGTGAAGGTACTGCCCACCAAGTACCCCTCTGGTGGCGAGCGGCAGCTCATCGAAATACTCACCGGCCGCCAGGTCCCCAGCGGCAAGCCCCCCAGCGAGATGGGCATACTGGTGCAAAACGTTGGCACCCTGTACGCCATCCGTCAGGCGGTGGTGGAAGACGAACCCCTGATCCGCCGGGTGGTGACCCTGACCGGCGACCGCCTGGCTCAACCGGGCAACGCCTGGGTGCGCATCGGCACCTCGGTGCGCTGGCTGATGCAACGCTTCGGCCTGGATCCCGAGCCCGGCCAGCGGGTGATCATGGGCGGCCCCATGATGGGCTTCACCCTGCCCCACGCCGATGTACCCGTGGTGAAGACCAGCAACTGCCTGCTGGCCCCCAGCCAGCGCAGCCTGCCCAGCCGGGACGAGGAGATAAATTGCATCCGCTGCGGTCAGTGTGCCGAAGCCTGTCCCGCCAGCCTGCTGCCCCAGCAGCTGTACTGGTACAGCAAGGCCGGCGAGCTGGACACCGCCGAACAGTACCGGCTGTTTGACTGCATCGAATGTGGCGCCTGTGCCTGGGTCTGCCCCAGCAACATTCCCCTGGTGCAGTACTACCGCCAGGCCAAATCCCAGCTGCGCAGCCAGCGCCAGGAGCAGGCCCAGGCCGAGC
The DNA here is from genome assembly GCA_021209335.1 of Aeromonadaceae bacterium. Taxonomy (GTDB): domain Bacteria; phylum Pseudomonadota; class Gammaproteobacteria; order Enterobacterales; family Aeromonadaceae; genus Pseudaeromonas. The sequence continues at coordinate 52 of JAJOIN010000053.1, read as the reverse complement.
GGGCCAAGCAGCGTTTCGCCGACAAGCAGCAGCGCCTGGAAGAGGAGCGACT
>JAJOIN010000058.1 GCA_021209335.1 Aeromonadaceae bacterium | reverse complement strand
ACACAAAACGAACGGGGCGCGCCTCGATAGCGGCGTTATGGGAGGGCTGGTTTCGACTCCAGACCCTCCTGGAAGGCTATGAACTGGCGCTGTCTCTTGAGTACCAATAGTTGTGATCAAGAGACAGGCCGACTGGCCGCCTTTTTTATTACAATGTCCCCCAGCCTCAGCAAGCGAGCCCAAGCGATGAATAACGACACCATAGTGGCCCAGGCCACCCCTCCCGGACGCGGCGGCGTCGGCATACTGCGCGTCTCCGGCCCCCTGGCCGAAGCCGTGGCCCAAGCCCTGCTCGGCCGGCTGCCCAGGGTGCGCCAGGCCGAATACCTGCCCTTCTTGGACGACGCCGGTCAGGTGCTGGATCAGGGCATCGCCCTGCTGTTCAAGGCCCCCAACAGCTTCACCGGTGAGGACGTGCTGGAGTTGCAGGGCCACGGTGGCCCGGTGGTGATGGACATGCTGCTCAAGCGCATCCTGCAACTGCCGGGCCTGCGCACCGCCCGCCCCGGTGAATTCTCCGAGCGCGCCTTCCTCAACGACAAGCTGGATCTGGCCCAGGCCGAGGCCATCGCCGATCTCATCGAGGCCACCAGCGAGCAGGCCGCCCGCTCGGCGCTGCACTCGCTGCAAGGCGCCTTCTCCAGCCGCATCACAGAGCTGGTGGAGAGCCTGACCCGACTGCGCATCTATGTGGAGGCGGCCATCGACTTCCCGGAGGAGGAGATCGACTTCCTGTCCGACGGCAAGATAGCCGGGGATCTCTATGCCGTGATGGCTCAGTTAGCCGCGGTGAAACAGGAGGCGCGCCAGGGCGCCCTGCTCAGAGAGGGCATGAAGGTGGTGATCGCCGGGCGGCCCAATGCCGGCAAATCCAGCCTGCTCAACGCCTTGGCCGGGCGCGAGTCAGCCATCGTCACCGAGATCGCCGGCACCACCCGGGACGTGCTGCGGGAGCACATCCACATCGACGGCATGCCGCTGCACATCATCGACACCGCCGGCCTGCGGGAGACCCAGGATGCGGTGGAGAAGATCGGCATAGAGCGCGCCTGGGCCGAAATCGCCCAGGCGGATCGGGTGCTGCTGATGGTGGATGGCACCCACACCGCCTCCGCCGACCCCCATGCCATCTGGCCCGAATTCATCGACCGGCTGCCACCCCACATCGGCCTCACCGTCATCCGCAACAAAGCGGATCTCACCGGCGAGCCCCTGACCCCCAGCCAGGAGCACGGCGTGCCCGTCTACCGGCTGGCGGCCAAGACCGGGCTGGGGCTGGACGCCCTGCGGGATCACCTCAAGCAGTGCATGGGTTACCAGGGCAATGTGGAGGGGGGCTTCATGGCCCGTCGCCGTCACCTGGAGGCCATCGATCAGGCCAGCGCCCACCTGGAGCTGGCCCGTGAGCAGCTGGAGGAGTATGCCGCCGGCGAGCTGGTGGCCGAGGAGCTGCGCCTGGCCCAGGAGCACCTGAGTGAGATCACCGGCGCCTTCAGCTCGGACGATCTGCTGGGCCGCATCTTCAGCTCCTTCTGCATCGGCAAGTAATGTGGTGAAAAATCAGCAATAAAAAGCAGCCATAAAGAACATAAGACATTGTAAATATTGGACTTTGTTTTTTACTGGCTGTTCTTGCCTGATCTTGTTTCGTGAGAATTTACCCCGAGAGTACCCCGAAGTAACCTCTTGGGGTACTTTTGGGGGACACTCATGAAGATCAGCATCGAATACCGCGCACCGGACGCCGCAGGCGAGATGGGAATGGTTTCTGTGTCACTGGCGGCGAATCACTGTTCAAGCCGCTCGCCGCACAGGCTCATGAGTTGGGTCATGGCCTGTTGCCGATCCCGGATGGGCATGGTCCATTTGTTCGCTATCTGGTGCAGGGCCAGCTCAGCACCCGCATCACCGACTCGTCCATTGGGAATAAGCGCCGGGTCTTGGTCAGCTTGCACGGCAGGTCATCTACCTCTCAACGTGCTGATTTGGTTAGTTTTACCCTGAAATTCCATGCCGGGGGCATTCGGCAGCGCAAGCCCCCTCTCGTGCGCGGCGGCGGCGGCCAAGGCACAGACGATTGAATCCGGCGGGCAAGAGGCGACATACTGTCGCCTCGCCACCAGGCTGTATTCACCCATCTGAGATGAACCCATGACCCAGATCACGATTACCACCCCCGACGACTGGCACCTGCATTTTCGCGATGGCGACATGCTGGCCGAAACCGTGCCCGCCACCGCCCGCTGCTTTGGTCGGGCCATAGCCATGCCCAACCTGGTACCGCCGGTGAGAACCGCCGCCGACGCCCTGGCCTACCAGGCGCGCATCCTGGCCGCCCGACCGGCCGGCTCGGCATTTCAACCCCTGATGACTCTCTATCTGACCGACAGCACCACCCCCCAGCAGATTGCCGAGGCGGCCCAATGTGGCATACGGGCAGTCAAACTCTATCCGGCCGGCGCCACCACCAACTCGGATGCCGCCGTCACTCATCTGGATGGCCTGAATCCGGTGCTTGAAGCCCTGGTGGAACACCAGATGCTGTTGCTGGTGCACGGCGAGGTTACCGATCACCACATCGATATCTTTGACCGGGAGAAGGTGTTCATCGAGCAGCGACTGCGCCCCATCACAGAACGCTTCCCGCAGCTCAAGGTGGTGTTCGAGCACATCACCACCCAGGACGCTGCCGAGTTTGTGCTGGCCGCAGGCGACAACCTGGCAGCCACCATCACCCCCCAGCACCTGCTGCTAAACCGCAATGACCTGCTGGTGGGCGGCATACGGCCGCACAACTACTGCCTGCCGGTGCTGAAGCGCAATACCCACCAGCAAGCCTTGCGGGCGGTGGTGGCCAGCGGCGCAAAGCAGTTCTTCCTGGGCAGCGACTCGGCCCCCCACCCGCGCAGCAAGAAAGAATCCGCCTGCGGCTGCGCCGGCTGCTACAGCGCCTGGGCCGCCCTTGAACTGTATGCCCAGGTGTTCGACGAGCTGGGTGCGCTGGACAAACTCGAGGGCTTTGCCAGCCAGCATGGTGCCGACTTTTATGGTCTGCCACGCAATACCGGCAGCGTCACCCTGGAGAAGAAGCCCTGGCAGATCCCGGAGAGCATAATGCTGCCGGACGGCCACCCCATCACCCCCTTTATGGCCGGCAGCACGCTGCAATGGCAGGTCACCGCCGTCACCCCCGGCGCCTGAGCCCGGCAACCCAGGCCGGTGGCTAACCCTCCCCGCCCCCGGCCTGTTCGCCCGGTCGCCGGAATAAAATGGGTGACTTGCTCAGCAAGGCACCCAGGCACCCCTCCGGCGCGACGGTTAGCGCTGTTGGGTATGGAGCCGTCCCGGACGGTAATGCCACAGATACCGCAAGCCGACATAGGTCACCACGACAGTGGCGATCCCCAGCTCCAGCAGAGCCAGCCGTTCCACCCACACAGTTTCCAGCGGCGATAACCCCCAGTCCTGCAGCTGATGGCTGAGCTTGAACAGTGCCGTGGCGCCAATCACCATGGGGAAGGTAAAGGCGGCATAGCCGGGATTGAACGGCAGGCGCAGCAGGTGGCAGAAGGCGACGTAGATCAGCAGCGTCATCAGCACAGCTATGCCGGCCAGCAGCCCCACCAGCAGCATGGACGGCTGCTCGGTGACGGTGAGATAGCCGGCCAGCGAGAGGCTGGCCGGTGCAGCCAGAATGGCGATGGTCGGCTTGGCCAGCTCAGGCACATCCTGGCTGAAGATCAGCCGGTAGAGCATCACCGGCAGCATGACGGCATACATCAGCAGCCCAAAGTGCAGTATGGCATCGGCCAGGGGTTTGAACTCCCCACCGGGAAACGCCACATCCGCCACTATCAGGCCCACCGGCGGCACGAACCAGCTGGGCACCATATGATGCAGCTTAAAATCCCGCAGCCGGTGATAGAGGAAAGAGACCAGAAACAGCAGATGCAGCAAGATGGCCAGCAACCAGACCTGCTGCCCCAGGGCCGGCGACAGATCCCCCAGCGAGTGGGAGACCACCATCCAGCCCATGGCCAGGGTGGGCACCACACTGCCGGCCACAGGGTGGCTCAAGTCCTGCCACAGCAGGCGCGGAAAGCGGGCAAACTTGAAAGACAGACTCAGCAGCAGCACACCGGCCAAACCGGCGCCACTCCACTTGGCCACCTGGTGCAAGTCAAAGGCCGCATCCCAACACCAGCCCAAGGAGGCAATGGCCAGCGCCAACCCCGCCAAGGGCGTGGGGATGCGCGGCAGATGATGATGTATTCGTGACAGCATGGGCACCTCCGATACCTGAATCTGTCAACAAGGATAGTGGCCGCCGGAAATAAAGAATATCTTTATGTTTTTTACGAAAGGTTAAGGATAACTGAACACATGCACATTACCCTGCGTCAACTGGAGGTCTTTGCCGCCATCGTCCAGGCGGGCACACTGGCGACAGCGGCGGAGCGGCTATGCATCAGCAAAGCCGCCATCAGCATGGCCTTGCAGGAGTTAGAGCGGCAGCTGGGTTGCCCCTTATTCGATCGCATACGCAATCGGCTGCAGCTCAATCCCCAGGGCCAACTGCTGCTGCCACTGGCCGACGAAGTCTGCCAGCGGGTGGGCCATATCGGTTCACTGTTTGCCTCGGGCACGGCGCATCCCGCCCTGTTGCGGATCGGCGCCAGCAATACCATTGGCAACTACCTGCTGCCCCGCCTGTTGGCCGGCTTCATGGCGCGCCATCCGACCATCCGCATCAGCCCCCGCATCGACAACAGCCGGGCGCTGGAACAGGCACTGTGCGACTACGAACTGGATCTGGCCCTGATGGAGGGGACCCCCCAGGCCGCCAGGCTCAGCGCCAGCGACTGGCTTGAGGATCAGCTGATCGTGGCGGCCAGCGGCCATCATCCGTTGGCCGCTCGCACTCAGCTGACCCTGGCCGATCTGGAGGCTCAGGACTGGCTGCTGCGGGAACCCGGCTCCGGCAGCCGGGAGCAATTCCAGCAACTGCTGGGCAGCCAGCTGACCCAGTGGCGCACCGCCCTGGAACTCAACACCACAGAGTCCATCGTCAATGGGGTCAGCGAGGGGCTGGGCTTGGCCCTGCTCTCACGCCTCGCCACCCAGCAGGCAGAGGCGCAAGGCCGCCTCAAGGCGCTGCCGCTTAATCTCAGCATGACCCGCACCCTGCGCTGGGTGATCCATGGCGAACGCTACCAATCGCCGGCCCTGCAGCACTTCATCGACCACTGCCGCCAGTGGCAGACGACGCCCAAACCGTCGCCGTTGTGAGAGATCTGCCACAGGTTTTTCGCCTCAGACGGGACACCCTTTGCCTACCATTAGTAAGCACGAGCATGGATTGGGAGAATGGCATGACAGACGCGATGCAACCGCAAGGCCGCCAGCCGCAACGCTTGGCAGCCTTGGCGCGGACCCTGGCCCTGGCGGATCTGTCCCAGGAGGAGTATCAGAAGATCAGCCGCACCGCCCAGACCCTGTGTCAGGCCGAGTGTGCCTGGATCAGCCTGCTGGCGGAAGACGGGGATCGGCTGGTGGTGGGCGAGGATCTGCCGGCCGGCCCGCCGCCGGCCCTGTGCCAACGCCTGTTGGAGGAAGAGAGCCTCATCCTCTGTCACGCCAGCGAAGATCCCGACCTCAGATCCCACCCCTGGATGCAGCGTCTGGCGACGCTGGCGGCCTGCCCGTTCCACAATGCCGAGGGGCACCGCATCGGCCTGTTATGTGTCGGCCTCACGGCAGCTGGCGCCCTCAGTGATGCGCAGAAGCTGGGCCTCTGTGACCTGGCCAGCCTGCTGGAGGGGCAGTTGCTGCTGCGCTTTCTGGCCAACTCCCATCCCCAGGCACTCCGTCAGCTGATGCTGGCCCCCAAAACCGACCAGGATGCCCTCACCGGCCTGCCGGACAAACAGGGGATACTGGCTCTGCTGCATCACAGCCACACCCGCTGCCGCCTGGAGCAGCGTCCCTTCGCCCTGGCACTGGTGGAACTGGATCCCATCGCCACCGAATCCCTCAGCGTGCAGGAGGCACAAGGCATGCTGCAGGCCGCCGCGGCGCGCCTCAAGTCTACCCTGCGCACCGGCGATCTGCTGGGCCGCTGGCAGCAGGACCGGCTGCTGGTGTTGCTGCCTGGCCTGGGGATGGATGAGCTGCTGGGAGTGGGAGACAAGCTGGTGCAGACGCTGTACGGCACAGTGGATCAGGCGGGGCAGAGTTTTCGGCTCTCCGCCAGCCTGGGCCTGGTGGGGCTGCAAAACCTGGAGGCCAGGCTGGATGCGGCTGCCCTGCTGCAAGCTGCCGATGTGGCCCTGCAGCAGGCGTGCGAGGCGGGCCGCAACCGCGCCCGGTTAAGCCCGGTGCAACGGGTACATGGCCTGACAGATTAACGGATCAAGGGTTGCAGTTGGCCAGCCAGGAGATGGGCCTGCTGCAACCACCCCTTCTGCAAGGCCCGCACCAGGGCCGGATAACCATCGTCACTCAAGGGCTCCAGCTGATGGAAGCGGCCGCTGTGTCGCTGCCCCTGGGGACCCTGCAGTACCCAGCGCCCGGCGATCACCGCCTGGCCATCGAAACGCCCCTGGAAGGCATCGACAAACAGATTCAACCGCCACTGCTGACCCGTCTCCAGCGGCCCCTGCAACTGGAGCTGGGGCAAATCCTGCTCCAGTTGGGCCAGTAGCAAGGCAACCAGTTGGCGATCCAGCGGCTCGGCCCAGCGCGCCTGATTGGCCAGGGTCAGCTGGATGTCATCCTGCTGGAAGGCAATGCCCGCCTGAGCCAGATAATCCGGCAGCGCCAGGCTCTGCACCTGCAGCAGCGGCCCCTGCCGAAGCGACTGGCTGACCCGCGGCTGACTCGGCAGGCTCAGGGCGTAATACTGGAGCGTCGGCTGGGCCGCACAGCCCACCAGCAGCCAGGGCAACAAAAAGCAAAGGCAGCGGCGCATCATTGGGCTCTCCTGGGTTGGGGATCCTGCCCCGGGTTCGGGCTAAAGATCAGGGCGTTAGGCTGCTCGCTCAGGGTGCGGGCCACCGGCTTGAGCTCGTTGAGCAGGCGATTGAGGTTGTCGATGGTCTGATTGAGCTGCTGGTAGGCTGGCGCCTCGGCGGAGAAGCCCGCCAGGGTCTGCTGCAGTTGCTGCATGGCCTTGAGGGTTTCATCCGGCAGCTGCTGGGTGGCCGGTTGCCCGGCCAGCCGGTTGAGGGTCTGGCTCAGCTGGCCGATGGCCGCCACGCTCTGACGGGACTGACTGAGCAGATCGTCCAGCTTGGTCAGGGTCTGCTCCACCGGCAGCTCATTGATCTTCCTGAGTACCGCCAGGCTCTGCTGCTCCAGGTTATACAAGCCGCCCTTGGCGGTGGGCAGCACCGGATAATCGTTGAAGCGGCCTGGGTTGCGCTCCCGCGGCGGATCCGGATGGTAAGCCAGCTCCACCACCATGCCGCCCGTCAGCAGATTGCCGGTTCGCAGGCTGGCCCGCAGACCGCGTTTCACCTCATCCTCCAGCACCTGCACCATGCGCCGCAGCGCCACCTCGGAATCGATGCCGTTGATGCGCCCCGGCTCCAGACGAACCAGCACCGCCACATCCCGGGGAGCCTGCTCCATCAGCACCTGATTATCCGGCATGAAGGGCACCTGCAGCACAGTCCCCACCCGCACCCCCAGGTACTCTACCGGCGCACCGACATTCAGCCCGCGGATGGACTCACCGAACTTAAGCACATAGTCCTGATGGTACAAAAACTCCTGGGTGTGGCTGCTCTCCTCATCGGCATAGAGGTTGAACACCTCGCCGCTCTTCACCTTGCGCCCCAGAGGCCAGCCTTCCAGCACGTCAAAGGTCACACCGCCGCGCAGCAGGCTCTCCAGGGTCCCCGTCTCCAGGCTGATGCCTTCGGAGGAGGCGCTGATGCGCATGCCGTTGTTGGTCCAGAAGCGCACATTGCTGGTCACCAGCGCATCGTAAGGGGCATGGATGAACAGCTGGTACTCCAGCCGGCGGTGCTCGATGGAGAAACGGGCGGTTTCCACCCGCCCCACGGTGAAGCCGCGGTAAATCACGGGATCGCTGGCCACCAGACCACGATTGTTTTCGCTATAGAGCATCACCTTGATACCCCGCTCCTCGGCCCGGGCCAAGGGCGGCTCATCCAGCACCTTGAAGCTCTCTGCCGCCCGTTCCGCCTTGCCCGGCAGCAACTCTATGTAGGCACCGGACAGCAAGGTATTGAGCCCGGAGATGCCCTGGCGCCCCACCCTGGGCTTGACCACCCAGAACTGACTGTCCTGCTTGAGCATCTGTTCGGTATCCACCGCCATGCGGGCCGTAAGGATCACATGGCTCAGATCCTTGCTCATCTTCACCGACTGCACCGTACCCACATCCACGCTCAGGGCCTTGATCATGGTCTTGCCCGCTACTATGCCATCGGCATCCTTGATGTAGAGGGTGATCAGGGGCCCCTGGTTGGTGAGGGAGACATACAGCAGCCACAGGCCCACCAAGGCGGCTATGATGGGCACCAGCCAGATGGGGGATAGGTGACGGAGGGCGCGCAGCTGCGCCTGGCTACCGAAAGATGAACCGGTTTTCACTCGGATTTCCTCGCTGTGGAAGGGGGCGGATCCCAGATCAGCCGTGAATCAAACGCCATGGCGGAGAACATGGTGATCAGCACCACGCTGGCAAACGCCACCGCCGCATCACCGGGATAGATGGACATCAGCTTGCCCATGCGGATCAGGGCGGCCAGCACCGCCACCACGAACACGTCCACCATGGACCAGCGGCCGACAAACTCGGTGAGGTGATACAGGTGGGTGCGGCCGCGCCTGTGGGTCGGATTGCCTTGGTAGGTGCTGTAGCAGAGCCACAACAGGGCCAAGATCTTGGCGATGGGGATCATGATGCTGGCAAAGAAGATCACCAGGGCCACCGGGTAATCCCCCATCTTCCACAGCACCACCACCCCCTCCAATATGGTGGAGTGCATCGCCGTCCCCAGACTCTCGGTGACCATCATGGGCAAGGCATTGGCCGGCACGTAGAGGATGATGGCCGCCACCAGCAAGGCAAAGCAGCGCTGCAGACTCTGGGGATGACGGGCGTGCAACCGGCTTTGGCAACGGGGGCAATGGCCCCGCGCCAGCGGCACGGTCGCATGGCACAGGTGGCACAGGGCCAAGTCCAGCTCCCGGGCCGAGCAAGGCGCGACCGGCTCCACCTGCAGGGGCACTGGGCCCACCAGCTGCTGCCACAGACGGTTGCGATCCAGGTGCATGAAGCTCTTGAGGTAGGCCAGGCTGAAGGCCACGTAGCACCAGAAGCCCGACCCCACCTCCACCTCCGCCAAGGCGGCGATCTTGATGAGACTGACCAGGGTGCCCAGGGTAAAGACCTCCACCATGCCCCAGGGTTGCAGCCAGAACAGCCAGCGCAGGGCCAGCCGGCTAACATCCAGACGGCCACGCCAGCGCAGGCTCAGCAGCGCATAGCTCAGCAGCAACAGGCAGCACAACGGCAGCAGTTGCATCACCAGGTAGATCAGCAGCCCCAGGCTGGCGTAGTCGTCACTGAATAGCGTGGTGGCCGCCTGGTAAAGCATGATCTTGTTGGCCAACCTCTGGGTGGAGACGGACAGAAAGGGCAGCAGGTTGGCGCACAACAGCATGATGAGGCTGGTGAGGCCGTAGACCAGCGGGCGCTGCAGCGCGAAGCGCGGACGGCTGGCCACCGTCTGGCCGCAGCGCGGACAGCAGGCCACCTGCCCTTCCGCCAGGGCAGGGATCTGCACCAGCCAGTCACAGCTGTGACAGGCCTGGTATTGTTCGCTCGATGCCACGCCGCTGGCGCACATGGGATCCCTTCCGTTATTTTTTCGCCGGTATCATCACCCGACTCGCGGGAGGAGACAATAGAAAATACTTTGTGATTCAGTAGTTGGCAAGCGCCTTGCCATGGATAGAATGGCTGCAGGAAGCGGCCGTCAGGCCATCAAGGAGGAATCCGTGTCATTCGACCCTTTCATGTTTTCACCAATCAGGACCGACAGATGAGCAGCATCCGCGTTGTAACTAGCCTGTTGATCGCCAGCCTGGGGCTGGCCGGCTGTAGCACAGTAAACCCCTATACCGGCGAGCAACAAACCGCCAAGGCCACCACCGGCACCGCCATCGGCGCCGCCGCCGGCGCCCTGGTGGGCGTCCTCTCCTCCTCCAAACACGACAGGGGCAAGGGCGCCCTGATCGGCGCCGCCGCCGGGGCCGCCGTAGGCGGTGGCGTGGGCTACTACATGGATCAGCAGGAGGCCAAGCTGCGGCAACAGATGCAGGGCACCGGTGTTTCCGTCACCCGTCAGGGGGATCAAATCCTGCTGAACATGCCCAACAGCATCACCTTCGACAGCAACTCCAGCCAGCTGAAACCCGCCGGCGCCAATGCCCTCACCGGTGTGGCACAGGTACTCAAGGAGTATCAGGATACCCGGGTCAATGTGGTGGGCCACACCGACAGCACAGGCGGCCGTGAGATGAACATGCGACTGTCGCAACAGCGGGCCGAATCGGTAGGCAGCGCCCTGATACTGCAAGGGGTAGCTCAGGGCCGCATCAGCATGGCCGGCGTCGGCCCGGATCAGCCGGTAGCCAGCAATGAGACGGTAGAAGGCCGGGCGCAGAACCGCCGGGTCACCCTGACCCTGTCAGCCCAATAAGGGTTAACCGGCCAGGGCCCGATAGCGGTAACCCTGGCCGTAGACTGTCTCCACCGGCTCCCTTTCCAGGGGCAATTGCCGCAACTTCTTGCGTAACCGCTTGATATGGCTGTCCACGGTTCTCGGCTCCACCACCCTGCGATCCCGGTACAGCCGCCGACTGAGCGCCTCCCGGCTGAAGGTCACCCCTGGCGCCTGATAGAGGCTGAGCAAGAGCCGCCACTCCACCTCGGTGAGCCGCACCCAGTGCTGGCGCCACTGCACCACCATGCGGAGACCATCCAGGATCAATGCCGGCCCATCCTGCGCCGCTGGCGTCGCCGCCGCCGGTAATCCGCAGCGATAGGGTACCCCCAACTGATGCAACCGCTCCAACAGGTGGGGCCACAGGCCCTCGGCCTCCAGGGGCAAGACCACCTGGGTCACGTGCCGCTCCAGACAGCAGCGCAACAGGCTGTCAGCATCCGCCACCTTGACCGGCGCCGGCCAGTCGGCTGGCCAATGGCTGGGCGTCCCCCCCCTCCAGCAGCACTAGCATAGGCTCGACTCCTCCCGCCCCAGCAGCGGCAACCGCAACCGCCAGGCACGGCGCCCCTCTGCCACCTTGACGCTCACCTGCCAACCGGCCGCCAGCAGGGGGGCCAGGCTACCACTGAGCCGCTGATGCAGATGGGGAAACGACAGCAAGGGCTGCCACTGCCCAGGGATCGCCTCACCCTGCCAGCACAGCCAGGTCCAGCGCTCGTTGGCCTCCAGCTGCAACAATAACCGCGGATACCGCTTGGGATGCCGTAACGTCAGCTGCCAAAGTCGCTCAAGTTGAGACTGCAATGCCGCCGGCTCGCCCTGCACCCAGAGCCCGTCCTGCACGCTGCACTCCAGCTGGATACCCAACAGCGCGGCCTGCTGGCGCCGCTGAGCGGCAAAGTGTTGCAGCAGGCGGCTAAGATTGAACGGCTCTGCCGGATCCCGTGTCAGCGAGGGTGGCCGGCGGACGCATTGCAGCGCTTGCCACCAGGCGCCGAGGCCGGTTACCGCCACCAGCAAGCCCACCAGACCGAGCAGGTGACCATATTTTAAAAACCAGGGATTCAGCAGTCGGATTGCCAAAGACTCCCAGCTGAGAACCAAGCCAAGAGCAGCCGAACAACAGAGCAACAGCATCAGCGCAAGACAAACAAACAAGGGGTTATCAAGCGTTTTTGACATATAAGGATAATTATTTGGCGAGCCGTTTGGACAGGGTTGACAATATTTTGACTAAAGTATCACGGGGCCAATGCCAGGTATTTTATAATAAGAAATTATTTGCAAGCTTGCGTAAAGATTAGCGCTGTTTTTGTTTAGATAAGGCCTTTGTTTTTAGACCATTCAGGCAGAGAAATTGCCTTATATTCACCACATCAAGTTTCTTGTCGATAAAATGGTCTCAATTATGTCTTTTTATTTACTGTTTCGACAAACCACCGTCAGTTTAACCCTCTGCTGCCTAATGGCCTGCAGTGCCCAGACCGGAGCCCCACCCACCAAGGATGCCGAGGGCAACCGCGAGCCGCTGCCCGCCACACCGCTGAACAAGAAGATGGAGGATGCCACTGAGGACGACCCCTACTTCGCCATGCTGGAGCCGGAACCCGATCCGGCGCACACCCAGCCCACTGGCTCCCTGTTCAATGATGGTATCCAGGGTGGCATCTTCGATGAACAAACCCGGCTGCGGGTCGGCGACATCATCTCCATCAAGCTCAAGGAGGCCACCACCGCCAGCAAGAAGCAATCCAGCAGCCTGAGCAAGTCCAACGCCTTCAATCTGGATCCCATCACAGTGCCTGGCGGCAACCTCAAGCTGGCCGGACGCGAGATTGAATTGGGCCTGAACCAGAGCCAGGATTTCAGTGGCGACGGTGATGCCAGTCAGAGCAACAATTTCAGCGGCGAAATCAGCGTGGCGGTGATCCGGGTCATGCGTAATGGCAATCTGGTGGTGCGTGGTGATAAATGGATTCTGATTAACAACGGCAAAGAATATATTCGCCTGACCGGTATATTGCGCGCTAAAGATGTTGCCGATGACAATACGGTTTTATCGACCAAACTGGCCAACGCCCGCATGGAATACAGTGGCAATGGCGACCTGGCCAATATTCAGGAGCAGGGATGGTTGGTCAAGAAAATATCTGATCCCACCATATGGCCATTTTAAAAATTTACCCGTTCCGCTTTGTTTGCTTGTTATTGGCCATGTTGGGTCTGCCGGCCTGTCAGAACCCCATCAAGAACAAGCCGGCCAGCCAGGCGCCGGCCCTCACCGCCGTGGGTTATGCCTATTTGGATAACCAGCCCGGCCCCAGCGAAGGTGAGCGCCGCTTGCAGGCGATGAACGCCAGCCGGCTACAGGCCTATCGCCTGCTGGCCGAACAACTGTATGGCGTGGAGATCGACCCCCCCCGGCCCGACCGGCGCTGGCACGGCATCAGCCGCGGCACCATAGTGGGGGCGCAAATCGTCCGCCAGGAGCAGGACGGCAACCTATTCATCACGGAGCTGAAATTGGACAAGGCAGATTTCAATCGGTTGGCGGAGATGCCCGCCCCTATCAATCGCACCAAGTGGTGGGAGTAACCCCATGCAAAAATACCTGTTTCCCCTGATTTGGCTGCTGGTGCTGCTGGGCATGTTTGCCCTGAGCCACTCGGCGCAGGCCGCCTGGTACTCAGGCACCGGTTCCGCCCCCATCGTCGATGACAATCTGGAGATGGCCCGCTACTTTGCCGCCCGCGCCGCCCTGCACGATGCGGTGGCCAAGAGTGGCTACTCACTGGCGGTGATGCAGCAGGTCACCCCGGACACCCTCAAGTTCAAGCCCGGTTCCCAGTTCCGTTTCCTCAACGACAAGATGACCCTGATCGGCCAGCTACCGCCAGCCCTCAACCAGTTGGAACTGATTGAGGAGATCAGCCGGGATGAGCGCCTGGATGTGACCCTGAGGGTCAACCTCTGGCCCGGCGCCCCCGTCTGCCCGCGCCAGCCCTTCTACAGCAAGAGCCTGACCCTGGCGCGCCTGGTGCTGCGGGATCCGTCCCAGGCCTCCCTGGGCCAGCTGTACAACCTGTCCGAGGCGGTGACCGATCGTCTCTATCGCCTGGCTCAGGCGGCCCAGGGGGATTTCATCGTCAGAGGTCTGCAAACAGAACCCCTACCCATCGGTTTTGACGGCATCGATGCCAAGGATCAGCAGGAGCTCACCTCCCTGGCCTACCGCACCAACAGCCAGTACCTGCTGGATGGTGAGATCACCGATATCTCCACCAGCCAGCAGGAGAACCTGCTGAGCAGCGATGAATTAGTGCGGCAGTTTGCACTCACCCTGCGCCTGATGGACGGTCTCACCGGCCAGCCCATCGCCATTCGCCAGTATGACTTCCGCACCGTCTGGCCCTTCGGCCAGACCGAGGCCGTGTCGGTCACCGGTTCTGAATTCTGGGAGTCGGCCTATGGCCTGGAGATCCAGCGCCAGCTGCGCGAGGCGCTGCAGGATATCAGTAACGACCTCAAATGCGTCCAGCCCCGCGCCTTCATAGTGCGAGTGGATGGCCAGGACGTCATGGTGAACATCGGCAGCCGCCAGGGCATCAAGGTGGGGGATGCCTTCAGCATCCAGCAGACCCGCCGCCTGCGGGGTGCCGATGGCCACCTCTATCTCTCCCACCCCAGATCCAGCACCCGACTGGTGGCGCAGGAGGTCTACCCGGACCACAGCCTGCTCACCACGGCGCAAGGTTTTCTGCCGGGCAACCTGCAGGATCAGGATCTGGTTCAACTGGATAACAGCAAGGAGTCAGCCCCATGAACGGATACCGTGCAGTCGCGTCCACGGACCATATCACACCGGTGACCAAGACCAGCCGCACCACCCAGACGACAGACCAGGCCAGCACCACGGCCACCGACAGCGACTTCTCCGATCTGCTACAGGATCAGATGAGCAATCTGCTGGAGGCCAAGCCGGTGGAGAAGAGCCTGAGCGCGGACGATGATCCCCTGGAGTTGAGCAATGCCATCACGCAATTTGGCCTGGAAGGCTGGATGCCCACCAGCCTGTCCGGCTTCCTGGACAATCTGGCAGAGCAGCAGGAGGCCAGTAAAACCGGCGAGCAGAAGATCGCCGAGACGGTGGAGAGCATCGACAATAAGTTGTTCGTTGACCAGGAGGCCTCCTGGCTGGATGCCGTGGACATGGTGAACCCCCTGCAGCATATCCCCCTGGTGAAAGACTATTACCAGGAGACAACCGGTGATGAGATCGGCTACCTGCCCAAGGTGGTCGGCGGCACCCTGATGGGCGGCTTCTTCGGCCTGGGGGCGGCCGTCTATGGCCTGGGCATGAGCGTGCTGGATGTCGGCGTCAACGAGGCCACAGGTCAAAGCACCCTGGATGTGGTCAAGGGCAAGGTGGGCAATCTCTTCTCAGGTGACGAAGGAAAAACCACCACGGGGTAACCCCAAGCACCACAGGCTGTCCCCAGCCGCAGGCCCAGGAGGTTGTCATCTAGTAAATCAGCCAACGTCCTGGGCGACGTTCTCCAGCTGGCGATGAGCTCACCGTGCAGCAGGGCATTCACGAACAAGCCGCCCCCACTTCGCCGTCAGCGCTTATTCGGCCCATCACGCCTGCCTGACCAAAGAGGGCATCACCCGTCAGAGTGACTGGCTAGACTTGAAGTAGAGACTTATTGCAAGACGGCATATTGCAACCAGGAGCGAGCATGTCTTTTCTCATTCGTTGCCCGGCCTGCCAACAGGAGAGCCTTGACCCCCTTAGCCCTTGCTGGTTGGCGTACGCCTGCTGGGTCATCCCCTTGATGTCGCAGCGGGTCAGAATATCGCGGTCGGCGCTATCGAGCTCCGCCAAGACGCGAGGCAGGCAGGCGGTCAGTTGGTCGACCACCGCCGGCTCCGGTTCATCCTGCGGCAACTCCTCGGGCAGCGGCAGCAGGTCGCGCCGCTTGCGGTGTTCATCGATCAGGTGATGCCGCGCCACCTCGAACAGCCAGGCGCGCGGTTGCTCGATGGCGCAGAAACGCTCCTGCTGCTTCATCGCCTTGATGAAGATCTCCTGCATCGCATCATCGACCCGATCCGCCCCCCGCAGCTGCTGATTCAGCCAGCCACGCAGCTCGCCTTGATGCTGTCGCCAGGCGCGCAGCAGGCAGGCCGGAATCGAGGTCTCTTTCGTCATGACCGTGGCAGCCCCTGCTCGTACCAACCCTTGCTGCGGTTGACGATCTTGACCACCAGCAGCATCACCGGCACCTCGATCAGCACCCCAACGACCGTGGCCAGCGCGGCTCCGGAGTGGAAGCCAAACAGGCTGATGGCCGCCGCTACCGCCAGCTCGAAGAAGTTGGAGGCGCCGATCAGGGCCGACGGACAGGCCACTGAGTGCTTCTCACCGACTTTGCGATTGAGCCAGTAGGCCAGGCCTGAGTTGAACAGCACCTGGATCAGGATGGGCACTGCCAGCAGGGCAATCACCAGCGGCTGCTGGATGATGGCATCGCCTTGGAAGGCAAACAGCAGCACCAGGGTCAGCAGCAAGGCGGCGATGGACCAGGGCTGGATGCGGTGCATCACCGCATCGAAGCTGGCTTGCCCCTGACGCAGCAGGGCGCTGCGCATCAGCTGGGCGATGATCACCGGAATGACGATATAGAGCACCACCGAGGTCAGCAGGGTATCCCAGGGCACGGTAATGCTGGAGACGCCCAGCAGCAATGCGACCAGAGGGGCAAAGGCAAACACCATGATGAGGTCGTTCACTGCCACCTGGGATAGGGTGAAGTAGGGGTCGCCGTTGGTCAGCCGACTCCAGACAAACACCATGGCGGTACAGGGGGCGGCGGCCAGCAGGATGAGACCCGCCACATAGCTGTCGAGCTGATCGGCGGGTAGCCAGTCGGCAAACAGCACCCGGATGAATAGCCAGCCGAGGAGGGCCATGGAGAAGGGCTTCACCAGCCAGTTGATCACCAGAGTGACACCGATGCCGCGCACATGCTCCTTGACCTGATGCAGTGCCGCGAAGTCGATCTTCAGCAGCATGGGGATGATCATCACCCAGATGAGTAGACCGACCGGCAGGTTGACCTTGGCGATCTCCATGGCGCCGATCGCCTTGAACACGCCGGGCATGCCCTGTCCCAGGGCGATGCCGATGACAATACAGAGCGCCACCCAGGCGGTCAGGTAGCGTTCAAAAAAGCTCATGGGTGCAGCAGCCGTGGACGGAGCTGTTACTTCGCAGGGGGATGACATCCTGATACTCCTTAGTGCATCGATAACAGAGAGCCAGCAGGACTGGTTGCAGAGCCGACCGGGTAGAGGCGCGCCAACGAGAGGTGCTGATCGGGCTTGATGTTGATAACCGGGCGAATCGACTTGGCCATGGCCTCCGCCTCCGACAGGGTCTGGCACAGCCCCAGCTCCAGCAGCACACCGGCGGCGACGGTACCGGTGCGGCCTTTACCGCCGCCACAATGGAAGGCGACCTTCTGGCCCAAGCGATAGGCTTCGACCACGGCCACAATGGCCTGCCGAAACAGGTCGTCTTCGGGTTGCTCGGCATGGTCACTCAGCGGGATCTGCACCCAGACCAGCTCAGGGTGTTCTGCGGCACAGGCGGTCGACTCGGCGCGCAAATCGACCACCACGGCGATCTGCTCTTCATCCACCATCTGCTGGATATCCTGAGCGCCACCGAAGTAGATGCGTCCGGCAATCAGTTCATGGTAGGGCTTGGTCATTACTCGGCTTCCTTAAACAATTTCGCTGGCAATACGGTCCATCTCGGCCTTGAGCTGGGCGGGGTTCTGTTGCAGCTCGGCCAGTGGCAGGGCGAAAAAGGCTTCGATGCGGGCGCGCAGGATGCGATAGGCGGTCATAAAGGCGGCGTCGATCTCTTCATCGCTGCCGGTGGCGTGGGCCGGATCCTCAACCCCCCAGTGGGTGCGCAGCACAGGGCCCAGATAGGCCGGGCAGGTCTCATTGGCGGCGTTGCCACAGACGCTGATGACGATATCCGGCACCTGGGGCAGATCTTCCCACGACTTGCTGTAGTAGCCCTCGGTGGCTATGCCCTCACTGGCCAGCAGAGCCAAGGATCGCGGATGCACCTGGCCGGTCGGCTTGCTGCCGGCGCTCATGGCATGCCAACCCGCCGGGGCCAGATGATTGAAGGTGGCCTCGCCCAGAATGGAGCGGCAGGAGTTACCGGTACACAGAAACAGTACGTTCATCAGATTAATCCTTACAGTCACAGGAGGTTGTCGGGTTAAGTTCAGGGGCCAACGGCGGCAAGACAGCGGGTGAGCAACTGGAGACAGAGCGCAGCGAGGCGCACTGCTCCGGATGGCCGGCACAGCACTCCTCGGTCAGAAAGGCGATCAGATCCAGCATCAGCGGGATGTTGGCCCGATAGCGCACAAAGCGCCCCTCCTGCGCCACCGACAGCAGCCCGGCATGGGTCATGGCCTTGAGATGAAAGGAGAGGTTATTGGGCGCAATGGCCAAGGCCGAGGCAATTTGCCCCGCCACCATCCCTTCCAGACCCGCCTTAACCAGTAAACGGTAGGCATCCAGCCGCACGCCGGAGGCCAGGGATTCAAACACGTGAATTGCGATTTCTTTATTCATATATCGATATTACAAGACATATTGAAACGATCAAGCACATAAATCACTCAGCCGATACCTGCGGCGAAATTTCCCCCTCAACTCACTCGAGAATTGTTTAGCCGCTCATCTTGCTCAGGCGGCTTGTGCCGCCTGGCCGCTGGGCCAGCGCACCTGGGAGAGCAGCATGCCGCCCAGCATCAGGCCACAGCCGATCCAGGCCCGCAGCGACAGGCTCTCGTCCAGCAGCCAGACCCCGCCGATGGCGGCAAACACCGCCTCCAGGCTCAGCAGTATGGCGGCATGGGCCGGGTTGGCCTTCTGTTGCCCCACCACCTGCAGGGTATAGGCCACCCCCACGCTCACCAGGCCGGCGTACAGCAGCGGCTGCCAGCCACTCTGGATGCCCGCCAGGGTCGGCGTTTCGATAACAAACGAGACTCCCATGCTCAGCAGGCCGCAGAACAGAAACTGGCTGGCCGCCAGACGCAGGGCGTTGACCTTGCCGCTGTAATGGTCGATCACCAGTATGTGCATGGCCCAGAACAGGGCGCCGATAAACTGCAGCAGATCGCCAAACGACATGCTGAAGTCATCGTTGATGCTCAGCAGATAGAGCCCCACCACCGCCAGCACGGCGCCGATCCAGGTGGTGATGCCGGTAGTGTGCTTGAGCAGCAGGCCGAAGATCGGCACCAGTATGAGGTACAGGCCTGTGATAAAACCGGCCTTGGCCGCCGTGGTATGCAGCAAGCCCACCTGCTGGAAGGTGGCAGCGATAAACAGCATGCTGCCGGCCAGACAGCCGGCCTTGAGCAAGGAACCTTGACCCGCCTGGCCCTGGCCGCGCCGGGCAAAGAACCAGATAAGCGGCAGCAGGGAGAGGCTGCCGAGCAGGAAGCGCAAGCCATTGAAGGCAAAAGGCTCCAGGTGATCCATCCCCAGACGCTGGGCAACAAAACCAAAGCCCCAGATGGCGGCGGCAGACAACAACATCAGATTGGCAGGCATGACGACTCTTCAACAACGGCAGGATAAAGTTCGCCATTATAGCCACTTTTTTAGCCACTCCTAGCCGATCCGGCGCTGGTGAGCGACGCCGTGATCCGGTATAACCGCGCCGACACAAGACAAGGGGCACAGGCAGGGCAAGATGCACAAACGGCACTGGGATATTTTCTGTACCGTGGTGGACAACTACGGCGACATCGGCGTCACCTGGCGGCTGGCCCGCCAGCTGGTGGCGGAATTTGACCAGTCGGTGCGCCTCTGGGTGGACGATCTGGCCAGCTTCGCCCGCCTCTGCCCGGATCTGGATCCAGCGTTGCCTCAGCAAACCCGACAAGGCGTGGCGATCTGCCGCTGGGATCCTGAGTTCGATCCCGCCTGGCTGCCCGGCGATCTGGTGATCGAGGCCTTCGCCTGCCAGCTGCCCCCCTGCGCCCTCAGGGGAATGGCCCAAGCCAGCCCCCGCCCCCTGTGGCTCAACCTCGAGTACCTGAGCGCCGAGGCGTGGATCGACGACTGCCATGGCCTGCCCTCGCTGCAAAGCAATGGCCTGGCCAAGCATTTCTTCTTTCCCGGCTTCAGCCCGCGCAGCGGCGGTCTCTTGTGTGAAGGATCACTCACCACCCAACGCCAGGCCTGGCAGGCGGATCCGGCCCAGCGCCAGGCACTGTTTGCCCGGCTAGGGGTGCCGGCACAACCGGCCGGCTGCCGCTATATCAGCCTGTTCACCTACGAGACCCCTGCCCTGCCCGGCCTGCTGCAAGCCTGGGCCGATGGCGAGGATCCCATCTGCCTGCTGGTGCCAGAAGGCCGGGTGCTGGCCAGCCTGCAACCCTGGCTGGACCAGCCCCTCAAGGCGGGAGACAGCGCCCGCCGGGGTCAGCTGCAGCTGGTGGGCCTGCCCATGACGGATCAGGCCGGCTACGATCGCCTGCTGTGGTCCTGCGATCTCAACCTGGTGCGGGGGGAAGACTCCTTCCTGCGCGCCCAATGGGCCGCCCGCCCCTTCCTCTGGCACATCTACCAGCAGGAGGACGACATCCACCTGGAGAAACTGCAGGCTTTTATGGCGCGTTATCTGACGGGGCTCAGTGCCGAAGCCCGCCAGGCCCTGCTGGATTTTCATCTGGCCTATGACAGAGGCGAGGCGAAGAGCATGGCCCGCCTGTGGCCGCAATGGTGCCAGCACAGCACCGAATACCTGGACTGGGCGCAGCGCTGGCCAGCGCAGGTGTTATCTGGAGGAGATTTAGCCAGCCGTCTGGTGCAATGGCTGGAAAACCGGCTAGAATACGGCGTTTAATCACACCTCTGTGTTCAATACAGGAAACTGATCCAATGAAAACCGCACAGGAACTCCGCGCCGGCAACGTAGTGATGATCGGCAGCGACCCCATGGTCGTTCTGAAGACCGAATTCAATAAATCCGGTCGTAACGCCGCCGTGGTGAAGATGAAGCTGAAGAACCTGCTCACCGGCGCCGGTACCGAAACCGTGTACAAGGCCGACGAGAAGATGGAAGTCGTGCTGCTGGAGCGCAAGGAGTGTACCTTCTCCTACTTCGCCGACCCCATGTATGTCTTCATGGACACTGAGTACAACCAGTACGATGTGGAAAAGGAAAACCTGGGCGACATGCTGGACTACCTGATCGACGGCATGGAAGACGTTTGTGAAGTGACCTTCTACAACGACAAGGCCATCTCCGTCGAACTGCCCATCACCATAGTGCGTGAGGTGGAATACACAGAGCCGTCCGTCCGTGGCGATACCTCCGGCAAGGTGATGAAGCCGGCCCGTCTGAAGGGCACCGGCGCCACCATCTCTGTAGCCGACTTCGTCAAGATCGGCGACAAGATCGAAATCGACACCCGGACCGGCGAATTCAAGCGTCGCGTCTAGTCCGCCGGGACCTCATCAAGATCCGGTATATAAAGAAGGAGCCCTCGCGGCTCCTTTTTGTTATCCCTCTCCCCTCATACCGGCTTTGGCTACACTGAAGCCCCCACGTCCTAAGGAGAATGAAACATGGTGCAGATCCATCTGCTGGTGGGATCCACCCTGGGTGCCGCCGAATACCTGGCAGATCACCTGGCCGAACGGCTGAATGAAGCCGGTCACCCGACCCGGATCCACAACCCGGCCAGCCTGGCCGGACTGGGTGATACCGCAGGCCACTTGCTGCTGGCGGTCACCGCCACCCATGGCGCCGGCGAGATCCCCGATAACCTCAAGCCTTTCGCCCAGGAACTGGCGCAACAGCAGCCCAACCTGGGGCACAGCCACTACGCCGTGGTGGCGCTGGGGGACAGCAACTACGACACCTTCTGTGCCGCCGGCCATCAGATGCAGGCCCTTCTGGAGGGCTGTGGGGCCCAACCGGTCGGGGCGCCCTGTCTGATTGACGTCACCGCCCAGGATCTGCCGGAAGACGCCGCCGATATCTGGCTGGAGACCTGGTTACCCCTGCTGGCACAAGCCTGATCCCCCTCGATCTGCCGCCGCCAGCCTCTCCCGGGCGGCGGCTTGCTCACACCTTCCGGCACTTGACACCCAGCTCATCCACAGGAAAGATCCAGCTTACACTTCAGTGTGTATAAGATCCTGAGTATCTTCTGCTGATCCCTTGGTTATCCTTTGATCAACCATAATGCTCACCTGGGGCTGTGCATAAAAGAGGATCTTGTCCAGAGGATCCCGCCGCCAGGATCCCGGATAGATCACAGGCAGTGATCAGATCCAAGATCCTGTAATCAAGGGGAAAAATCCTCATATCCACACAAGTGGCGGATCCTAATAAAAGATCCAATAAGAGATCGATCTAAAGATCCTTTATATAACTAGCCAGGATCCTGGCGTCGGTATAAGCACAAAGTCGTCGTTTATCCGCAGGGCCTAACCGGATAGAATGATCCGCCTTTTTCCAGGCAAAGATCCTGACCAGCCAAACGAGGTGATCCTTATGCAATATCACGAGCAGTTCGACGTGATCGTCGTAGGCGGTGGCCATGCCGGTACTGAAGCCGCAGGCGCCGCCGCGCGCATGGGCATGAAGACCCTGCTGCTGACCCATAACGTGGATACGCTAGGGCAAATGTCCTGCAACCCGGCCATTGGCGGCATTGGCAAGGGTCACCTGGTCAAGGAAGTGGATGCCCTGGGCGGCATCATGGCCACCGCCATCGATCATGCCGGGATCCAGTTCCGCACCCTCAACTCCTCCAAGGGGCCAGCGGTACGCGCCACCCGTGCGCAAGCAGATCGTCTGCTCTACAAGCAGGAGATCCGGCATCGACTGGAAAACCAGATCAACCTGCAGATCTTCCAGCAAGCTTGCGAGGATCTGATCCTGGAGGGCGATACCGTGGTGGGGGTCGTCACTCAGGCCGGGATCCGCATCCTGGCCAAAACCGTAGTGCTCACCGCCGGCACCTTCCTCAATGGCCTCATCCACATCGGCATGGAGCACTATGCCGGTGGCCGCGCCGGGGATCCGGCCTCCATCGGTCTGGGTCAACGGCTGCGCGAGTTACCGTTACGGGTGGGCCGGCTGAAGACCGGCACACCGCCGCGCATCGATGCCCGTTCGGTGAACTTCGCCCTGTTGCAGACCCAGCCCGGTGACGATCCGGTTCCCGTATTCTCCTTCTTGGGAACACCCGAGCAGCATCCCCGCCAGGTGCCCTGCTACATCACCCATACCAACGAGCGCACCCATGAGGTCATCCGGCAGAATCTGCACCGCAGTCCCATGTATGCCGGGGTGATTGAGGGCATTGGCCCCCGCTACTGCCCGTCCATCGAAGACAAGGTGATGCGTTTTGCCGACAAGAACGCCCACCAGATCTTTATCGAGCCCGAGAGCCTCAGCTCCCACGAACTCTATCCCAATGGCGTCTCCACCAGCCTGCCGTTCGACGTGCAGGTACAGATCGTCCGCTCCATGCTGGGCTTCGAGCAGGCCCACATAGTGCGGCCCGGCTACGCCATCGAATACGACTACTTCGATCCGCGGGATCTCAAGGCCAACATGGAGAACAAGTGTTTGAAAAACTTGTTCTTCGCCGGGCAGATCAACGGCACCACCGGCTACGAAGAAGCGGCGGCTCAGGGCCTGTTGGCCGGGATCAACGCCGCCCTGCGCGCTCAAGACAAGGATCCTTGGGCGCCGCGCCGGGATCAGGCCTATATCGGCGTCATGATGGATGATCTCTCCACCCTGGGCACCCAGGAGCCCTATCGCATGTTTACCAGCCGGGCGGAATATCGCCTGCTGCTGCGGGAGGACAACGCGGATCTGCGCCTGACCCCCATGGGCCGCGAGCTGGGCCTGGTGGACGATATCCGCTGGGCGGCCTTCAACGACAAGCTGGAGCAGATCGAGCGGGAGCGCCAGCGCCTGCGGGAGACCTGGGTGCACCTCAACCACCCGTCTCTGGCGACCCTCAACGACCTGCTCAAGGCACCGCTGAACCGCGAACACAACCTGGAAGAGTTGTTGCGCCGTCCCGAGGTGACCTACCAGGCCCTGATGGACGTGGACGGCCTGGGGCCGCGCGTGGACAACGCCCAGGCTGCCGAACAGGTAGAGATCCAGGTCAAATACGCCGGTTACATCGATCGCCAGCAGGATGAGATCGACAAGCAGCTGCGCAACGAGCACACCCTGCTGCCGCTGGATCTGGATTATGCCGAAGTGCCGGGCCTCTCCAACGAGGTGAAGGCCAAGCTTAACGATGCCAAGCCCCAGACCATAGGTCAGGCGGCGCGGATCCCGGGGATCACCCCGGCCGCCATCTCCATCCTGCTGGTTCATCTGAAAAAGCGCGGCCTGCTGCGCAAGAGCGCCTGAGGTGAGCATGCTGGCACAACGTCTGGATGACTTGCTGGCCCAGACCAGCCTGGTGGTGACCGATCCGCAGAAGCAGCAGCTGCTGGCGCTCGTCGGGTTGCTGCACAAGTGGAACAAGGCTTACAATCTGACCTCGGTGCGCGAACCCGCCGACATGCTGGTCAAGCACATTCTCGACAGCCTGGTGGTGAGTCCCTGGTTACAGGGGCGCCGGTTCATCGATGTGGGCACAGGCCCGGGCTTGCCCGGTCTGCCGCTGGCCATCCTCAATCCGGACAAGCAGTTTGTCCTGTTGGACAGCCTGGGCAAACGGATCCGCTTCATCCGCCAGGTCATTCATGAGCTGGGGCTGACCAATGTCACCCCGGTGCAGTCTCGTGTGGAAGAGTATCAGCCAGAGCAGGGCTTTGACGGCGTCTTGAGCCGGGCATTCGCCTCGCTGCAGGACATGTTGGACTGGTGCCAGCATTTGCCTGGCGCCGAGGGGCGTTTCCTGGCCCTCAAGGGGGTCTGTCCGGACGAGGAGCTGACCAGCCTGCCTGCCGGTTTGAGTGTGGAGGCAATTGAGCCTTTGCTGGTGCCCGAGCTGGGTGCCGAACGCCATCTGATTATCATCAAAAAACAGTAATTTGCAGGGGATGCCGTGGGACGAGTGATTGCCATAGCCAACCAGAAGGGCGGAGTGGGGAAAACCACCACCTGCGTCAACCTGGCCGCCTCCATGGCCGCCACCCGACGCAAGGTGCTGGTGATCGATCTGGATCCCCAGGGCAATGCCACCATGGCCAGCGGGGTGGACAAATACCAGGTGCCCAGAACCGCCTACGAGTTGTTGGTGGACGAGGTGCCGTTTGCTCAGGTGGTGGTCAGTGAGACCAGCGGCGGCTATGACCTGATCGCCGCCAACTCCGACGTCACCGCCGCCGAGATCCGCCTGATGGAAGTCTTCGCCCGGGAGAGCCGGCTACGCAATGCGCTGGTTGGCGTGCGCGAGCAATACGATTACATCTTCATCGACTGTCCACCCTCTTTGAACCTGCTGACGGTCAATGCCATGTCGGCGGCCGATTCGGTGCTGGTACCCATGCAGTGCGAGTACTTCGCCCTGGAGGGGCTCACCGCCCTGGTAGACACCATCAGCAAGCTGGCGGCGGTGGTGAACCCGGCCCTGTGCATCGAGGGCATCCTCAGAACCATGTACGATCACCGCAATCGGCTGGCCAATGAGGTGTCCGATCAGCTGAAACAGCATTTCGGGGACAAGGTATACCGCACCATCATCCCTCGAAACGTGCGGCTGGCCGAGGCGCCGAGCTTTGGCGCGCCGGCCATGTATTACGACAAGAGTTCCCTGGGCGCCAAGGCCTACCTGGCATTGGCCGGCGAGATCCTACGACGGGAAGAACAACTGGCCACTCCGGCTTGAGAGCATTATGACACCAGCCAAGAAACGCGGATTGGGCAAGGGACTGGATGCCTTGCTGGGCACCAGCCAGGCCGCCCGCCACAAGCAGCTTATCGACGACATCAAGACCGATCAGGTCCGCCAGCGCAGTGAAGCGACTCAAGGGGAGCTGCGTCGCCTGCCGGTGGCCTGGCTCAAGCCAGGCAAATACCAGCCGCGCAAGGACATGTCCCAGGAGGCGCTGGAGGACTTGGCCAACTCCATCCGCGCCCAGGGGGTGATCCAGCCGATCGTGGTGCGCCCTCAGGGTGAGCAGCAATTCGAGATCATCGCCGGCGAGCGTCGCTGGCGAGCCTGCCAGCTGGTGCGGCTCCACGAGGTGCCCTGCCTGGTGAAGGATGTGCCGGATGAGGCAGCGGTGGCCATCGCCCTCATCGAGAACATCCAGCGTGAGGATCTCAATGCCATTGAAGAAGCGGTGGCCTTGCAGCGGCTGCTGGACGAGTTCGGCCTGACCCACCAGGCCCTGGCGGAAGCCGTCGGCAAATCGCGCAGTGCCGTCTCCAACCTGCTGCGCCTCAATCAGCTCAACGAGGACGTCAAACGCCTGGTGGAGCATGGCGATCTGGAGATGGGCCATGCCCGTGCCCTGCTGGCGCTGCAGGGTGAGTCTCAATCCGAGCTGGCTCGCACTGTGGTACAAAAAGGGCTGACGGTACGTGACACCGAAAAGTGGGTGAAAAAGGCCCTGGCACCCAAGATGGAAAAACCGCAGCCGCAGCCCGATCCCCGCAGCCAGGACTGGCAACAATTGGCCAGCGAGCGTCTTGGGCTAGGGGTGCAGTGGCAACACCATGAGGCGGGCCGCGGCAAGGTGGTACTGAGTTACCAAAATGCCGAAGAGTTGAGCCGCTTGCTGAGAAGTTTGGGGCTGGAATAGTGAGAAACAGAGACCAGATTGCTATCCAATCTGGTTTTTTTCAAGTATGGTTTTTTAAACAGAGCTGGGCTATTGTGTTTCAAGTCACAAAAATACTTTGTTTGATAAATAGTTACGGTTATCACAAATTGCAACGATTGTGATAAATGTGACGGTGGCAAAGTTAATTTTGTGTTAAAAAGGACGCCCTTTTTACCTTGACCGGATTGGAGAAGCGGGTGGATCAGAATCGCCAACTGAGTGTGCACGCACTCGCCTGGGTTGTTTTGATGTATCAGCTTATCCTGATCGCAGTCTGTGTCCTCGCCTGGTTCCTGGGCAAGGGCGGGTCTGCGGCATATTCCGCCCTCATCGGGGGGGGAATATACTGGGTGCCACAAATGCTGTTCAGCTGGATCGGTACCTCCAGAAAAACGGAGGAATTGAACGTTGGACTGGTGTTGTGGGACGTCTATTGCGGAGCCGGGATCAAGCTGGTGGCAACACTGGCATTGTTCTTGATTGCCTTTAAGTGGCTGACGGTGGTGCATCTGCCCCTGTTTGTCACTTACGGGGCACTCTTGTGCTCTCAATGGATAATTTCGTTAACACTCAACAACCGTTACTAGGAAAACTCATGGCTGCAACAGGAGAAATGCTTACTCCTCAGGAGTATATCTCCCACCACCTGCATCACTGGCAGGTCGGATCGGGCTTCTGGGCGGTAAATATCGACTCCATGATCTTTTCTGTGGGTTTGGGTCTGCTGTTCCTCTGGTTGTTCCGCTCCGTGGCCGCTAAGGCCAGCAGCGGCGTGCCGGGCAAGCTGCAGTGCTTTGTTGAGATGGTCGTGTTGTTTGTGGATGATTCCGTGCGCGGCATCTTCCACGGCAAGAGCAAGCTGATTGCGCCCCTGGCGCTCACCATCTTCGTCTGGGTTCTCCTGATGAACCTGATGGACTTGCTGCCTATCGATTATCTGCCCCAACTGGCACAGTGGATTGCTGGGGATCATGCCCAGAAATTGCGAGTCGTTCCTTCCGCTGATGTGAATATCACCCTGTCCATGGCGTTTGGTGTCTTCTTCTTGATCCTGTTCTACAGCATCAAGATGAAGGGGGTCTCCGGCTTCATCAAGGAGCTGACCCTGCAACCCTTCAACCATTGGGCGTTTGTGCCAATCAACCTGATACTCGAGACCGTTACCCTGATCGCCAAGCCCATCTCCCTGGGCCTGCGGCTGTTCGGCAACATGTACGCCGGTGAGATGATCTTCATCCTCATCGCCGCCATGCTGCCCTGGTGGTCTCAATGGATCCTCAATGTGCCCTGGGCTATCTTCCACATCCTGATCGTGACGCTGCAGGCGTTCATCTTCATGGTGTTGACGATCGTTTATATGTCGATGGCCAGTGAAGAACATTGATTTTTTCACATTAACCCTTGTTGTTTTAATTAACTAAATTCGGAGAAAAATCATGGAGATGCTGTTTATCGCTGCTGGTCTGATGATGGGTTTGGCTGCTATCGGTGCCGCCATCGGTATCGGTGTGCTGGGTGGTAAGTTCCTGGAAGGTGCCGCTCGTCAACCCGACCTGCTGCCCCTGCTGCGTACCCAATTCTTCATCGTCATGGGTCTGGTGGACGCTATCCCGATGATCGCCGTGGGTCTGGGCATGTACGTGATGTTTGCCGTGGCCTAAGCGCCACTTCCTTCCGACCTACGTTTAACCATCAAAGAGGAAGCGTGCTGTGGATATCAATATGACCATCCTCGGCCAGACGATTGCCTTCGTTCTCTTTGTCTGGTTCTGCATGAAGTTCGTATGGCCGCCCCTGATGGCCGCCATCGAAAAGCGTCAGAAAGAGATAGCTGACGGGCTGGCTTCTGCAGAACGGGCCAAGAAAGATCTGGAGTTGGCGCAAAACAACTCGATGGAACAGATCAAAGAGGCGAAGCGTCAGGCGGCCGAGATCATTGAGCAGGCCAACAAGCGCCGGTCTCAAATCATGGATGAAGCCACTCAAGACGCCATGGCTGAGCGGGAGAAGATCCTGACCCAGGCTCGCGCCGAAATTGAAGCTGAGCGCAACCGCGCCAAAGAGGAACTGCGTAAGCAGGTGGCGGCCCTGGCCGTTGCCGGTGCCGAGAAGATCCTCGAACGCCAAATCGACAAGGCCGCCAACAGCGAGCTGGTCGATAAACTGATTGCAGACCTGTAAGGGGGCCCGGGGCTATGTCTGAATTGACAACCATCGCTCGCCCCTACGCCAAGGCTGCGTTCGAGTATGCCGTTGAACAGCAGGCTGTCGATAGCTGGCTGGCCATGATCACCTTTGCTGCCGAAGTTACCAAAAACGACGTCATGCAAGCGCTGGTCAACAGCCCGGCAGCCGGACCCAGACTGGCTGAACTGTTCATCCAGATCTGTGGCGAGCAACTCAACGAGCAAGGCCAGAACTTTATCAAGGTGATGGCCGAAAACGGACGATTGAGTGTGTTGCCTGCCGTATTGGCGGAGTTTGTGGCATTGAAGTCCGAGTGGGAAAAACAACTCGAGGCGTATGTCCGCTCGGCCAGTGCGTTGAGTCAGGCAGAACAGGACAAGATCCGCAGCTCGCTGGAACAGCGTTATGGCTGTACGGTCAAGCTGCACTGCAGTGTCGATCCGACGCTGATTGCGGGTCTGGTCATCAAGGCCGGTGACGAAGTCATCGATGCCACTGTTCGAAGCAAACTCAACCGCTTGGCGGAAGCATTGCAATCTTGATTGGGGATTAGAGCATGCAACTGAATTCCACTGAAATTGCCGAGCTGATTAAAAAGCGTATCGAGCAATTTGAAGTCGTCACCGAGGCGCGTAACGAAGGGACCATCGTCTCCGTGAGCGACGGTATCGTTCGCATCCACGGCCTGGCCGACGTGATGCAAGGCGAAATGATTGAACTGCCGGGCAACCGTTATGGCCTGGCACTGAACCTGGAGCGTGACTCCGTGGGTGCCATCGTCATGGGCCCCTACGCCGATCTGGCCGAAGGTCAGAAGGTCACCGGTACTGGCCGTATCCTGGAAGTGCCGGTGGGTAGCGGCCTGCTGGGGCGGGTGGTGAACACCCTGGGACAGCCCATCGATGGTAAGGGGCCGATCGACAACGACGGTTTCTCACCGGTCGAAGTGATCGCCCCCGGCGTTATCGCCCGTAAGTCCGTGTCCCAACCGGTGCAGACCGGCTACAAGGCCGTAGACTCCATGATCCCCATCGGCCGCGGCCAACGGGAACTGATCATCGGTGACCGTCAGACCGGTAAGACCGCCCTGGCCATCGACACCATCATCAACCAGAAAGACTCCGGCATTAAGTGTGTCTACGTGGCCATCGGCCAGAAGGCCTCCACCATTGCCAACGTGGTGCGCAAGCTCGAAGAGCACG
>JAJOIN010000033.1 GCA_021209335.1 Aeromonadaceae bacterium | reverse complement strand
CCTCTGCGAGTGCCCACACAGATTGCTTGAATTGAATTGTTAAAGAGCGGTTCGACCCGGTTTCGCCGGCGTCGTGGGATGCGCATCTTACTCGCTTCCCGCTTTGAGTCAAGCGCTATTTGCTAGCCGCCTTGCTCTGCTGCCGGGCTGTGCCCTGACAACGAGGGCGCATTATAGGGATGCCGCGCCGGCTGGCAAGGTCTATTTTGCGAAAAAGCACGCTCGCCAGCTCACTTGCTCACTCTTTAGCCTGTCAGCAGAAAATACCAGCTAGGCGTGCTCTATATGACCCCCCCTCTCACCTGGCATACGATCATTTACGACCCCCTCCTCTACACTTCTTCGCAAGCCGGAGGTTTTTCATTTAGTAGAGGGTGATCACCTTTTGGGCTTCGGGTAACATAGCGCCCCTTTTTTAGGGTCTTTCTGTCGTATTGGTTTTGGAGTAGTAGATGGCATTTGGTCTTGGCCAGCGTTGGATTAGTGATACCGAGACGGATCTCGGCTTGGGTACTGTGGTTGCTATTGATGGGCGCATGGTGACCCTGCTGTTTCCTGCCAGCGGTGAAAACCGCATCTATGCCAAGGAAGACGCGCCTGTCACCCGGGTGCAGTTTCATGCCGGTGATGTGATTACCAGCCATGAAGAGTGGACTCTTAAGGTCGACGCGGTAGAAGAACAGCAGGGTCTGCTGACCTACCACGGTATCCGTCAGGACACGGGTGAGCCGGCCAGCCTCAAAGAGGTGTTTCTCAGCAATTTCCTCAAATTTAACAAGCCACAGGATCGGCTGTTCGCCGGCCAGATTGAACGATTGTCACGCTTTAGTCTTCGATATCAGGCCCTTACCCACCAGCATGCACGTCGTCAGAGCCCCACCCGTGGCTTGGCTGGCGGTCGGGTCAGCCTGATCCCGCATCAGTTGCACATCGCCCGGGAGGTGGGCCAGCGTTACGCCCCCCGAGTGTTGCTAGCCGACGAGGTGGGCTTGGGTAAAACCATTGAAGCCGGCATGATCATTCACCAGCAGCTGCTCGGCGGCCGAGCCCAGCGGGTGCTAATCCTGGTACCCGAGACCCTGCAATATCAGTGGCTCATTGAGATGCGCCGCCGCTTCAACCTGCATTTTTCCCTGTTTGATGAGGAGCGCTGTGTCGAGGCCGCACATGACGCTGACAATCCGTTCGACAGCGAGCAACTGGTGATCTGCAGTCTGGACTGGCTGCGCAAGAAGCGGGCCCGCTTCGATGAAGTCCATGACACCCAGTGGGATCTGCTGGTGGTGGACGAGGCGCACCATCTGGAGTGGAGCGAATCGGCCCCCAGCCGCGCCTATCAGATGGTTGAGGCCCTGGCCGAGGAGATCCCCGGCGTGCTGCTGCTGACTGCCACCCCCGATCAGTTGGGCCATGAGAGTCACTTTGCCCGTTTGCGTCTGCTGGATCCCGAGCGCTTCTATGACTATGCCGCCTTCCTGGCCGAGGAGCAGTCCTACGGCCAGGTAGCGGATGCAGCGCAGGCGTTGTTGAGCGGGGACGCCATGACCGCCGATCAGCAGAGGGTGCTCAGCGAATGTCTGGGGCAGGCGGTGCCGGCTCAACCCGATGAGGTCAGCCGGCAGCAGCTGCTGAGTGAGCTGCTGGATCGCCACGGCACCGGTCGCATCCTGTTCCGCAACACTCGCGCGGCCATCACGGGCTTTCCTGAGCGGGTGCTGGATGCCGTGGGCCTGCCTCTGCCCGAGCAATACAAGACCGCCGCGCGGGTGATGGGCATGATGGGCGGCAGCAGTGGTGATGCGGAGGCTCAGGCTCGCCATGCCCTTTACCCGGAAAAAATCTTCGCCCAGTTTGAAGGCGACGCGGCCTCCTGGACACGCTTTGACCCGCGGGTGGATTGGCTGCTGGCGCTGATCAAGGGCTCCCGCCATGAGAAGGTGCTGGTGATCTGCTCCGAGGCCGCCACGGCGCTGACCCTGGAAAATGCCCTGCGCACTCGGGAGGGCATCCGTGGTGCCGTGTTCCACGAAGGCATGAGCCTGCTGGAGCGCGACAAGGCCGCCGCCTATTTTGCCCAGACCGAAGGCGGCGCCCAGGTGCTGCTGTGCTCCGAGATCGGCTCAGAAGGACGCAACTTCCAATTTGCCAGCCACCTGGTGCTGTTTGATCTGCCACTGAATCCGGATCTACTGGAACAGCGTATCGGCCGGCTGGATCGCATCGGCCAGCTCAATCGAGTACAGATCCATGTGCCCTATCTGCTGGATACCCCACAGGCTCAACTGCTGCGTTGGTATCACGAGGGGCTAGGCGCCTTTGAACAGACCTGCCCCACCGGCCGCCCGGTGTTTGAGGCGGTGCGGGACAGCCTGTTTGCCCTGCTGGCCGCCGGCCAACCGGATGACGCCGCCTTTGCCGAACTGTTGGCCACCACCCGGGCACACCACCTGGCGCTCAAGGCCAAGCTGGAACAGGGCCGTGATCGCCTGCTCGAGATCCACTCCGCCGGTGGCCAGGCGGCTCAAGCCCTGGTGGCCGAATTGCAAGAAGAGGACGATGACACCAGCCTGGTAAGCTTCGCCCTGCAGCTGTTTGACGACATCGGCATCAATCAGGACGACAGAGGCGAGGATGCCATCGTCCTGACGCCCGGCGATCATATGCTGGTACCCAGCTTCCCCGGCCTGCCCGCTGAAGGCTGCACCGTCACCTTCGAACGTGATACCGCCTTGAGCCGGGATGATCTGACCTTCCTCACCTGGGATCACCCCATGATCCGTGGCGGCATCGATCTCATTCTCTCCAGTGAGATCGGCAGCAACGCCGTGGCGCTGTTGAAGAACCAGAGCCTGCCAGCCGGTACCCCCTTGCTGGAGCTGATCTTTGTCGCCGAATCGGCGGTGCATCCCCAGCTGTATCGCTTCCTGCCCCCCACCCCCATCCGGCTGCTGCTGGACAAGGCGGGCCAGGATCTGGCGGCCAAGGTAAGTTTCGAGGCGCTGACCCGTCAGCTCACCCCCATCAACCGTCATCTGGCCAGCAAGCTGGTGGGTGCCTCCCAGGCGCTGATCCACAGCCTCATCGCCCAGGGTGAGACCCTGGCCGCGCCACGGGTGACCGAGATAGTCGCTGCCGCCCAGGCGCGCATGCACCAAGCGCTGGACAGTGAGCTGCAGCGGCTGCAAGCCCTGCAGGCGGTCAACCCCTCGGTGCGGGCCAGCGAAGTGCAGCATTTGGTGGAGCTGAAAGACGAATTGACTCACCAGATCCAGCAGACCCAGCTTAAACTGGACGCCATCCGTTTTGTGGTGATCACCCATCAGTGAGGGGCCCTGGCCCCTCCCGCGCAGAAGAGACGATGAGTACCTTTATCTACCAACCGCCCATGGAGCCCTATCTGGACATCCTGTTCGAGGATGACCACATCATAGTGCTCAACAAGCCCAGCGGACTGCTCAGCGTGCCGGGCAAGGCTGCCGAGCACTTCGACAGCCTCGCCTCCCGGGTCAAGGCCCGCTATCCGGAGGCCGGCTGCGTCCATCGGCTGGACATGGGCACCTCTGGCGTCATCGTCATGGCCAAGACGGCCCAGGCTACCAGCGCGTTGGGCCGCCAGTTTCAGGATCGCAAGACCGAGAAGGTCTACTACGCCTGGGTCGCCGGCCTGGTGGCCAAGGGCGAAGGCACCATAGATCTGCCCTTGTGCGTGGATTGGGAGCGCCGCCCGCTGCAGCATGTCAACTATGAGCACGGTCGCCGCGCCATCACCCACTGGATCCGCCAGAAGGTGGAAACCGACCGCACCCTGATGCGGCTGCGGCCCATCACAGGCCGCTCCCATCAGCTACGGGTGCACATGATGGAGCTGGGCCACCCCATACTGGGTGACCATCTCTATGCGCCACCACACATCCAGACGGCGGCGCCCCATCTGCTGTTGCACGCCGCCCAGCTCAAGATCCATCATCCGGTGAGTGGCGAACGCCTCACCTTCGAGGCCCCCGCCCCCTTCGACATGTCGCCGCCTGCCGGGTAAGGAGACCCCATGCCAAGATGTCTGTTCGTCCTGTTACTGCTGCTGTGCCCCGGGCTAGCCTTGGCGGCAGACGAGGTCAACGTGGAGGAGATCTACTGGCAGGATCAGGACTGGCAGCAATACGGCGAGGCCAAACAGGTGGGCAGCCAGCTCACCCTCTGGCACAAGAGCAATCAGGGCTACCGGCTCGGCCTGGCCCTGCTACTGCCCGACTGGCAACAGGTCAGTCAGCTGCTGCCGCTGGGGCACGCCCTCAATGAACTGGGCTTTGATACCCTGACCATGCTGCCCACCCCCCGCCAGCAGGATTTGGATCCGGGCAGTGAAGCCGATCAGCAGAAGGTGCAGGAATTTCGCCAGCTGTGGGCCGAGCAGGTGAAGGATCTGCAAAAAAATGCCGGGGATGAGAGTGGCCACTACCTGCTGGTGGCCCAGGGCAGCAGCGCCGCCTGGCTTGCCAGCCTGCTGGCCGCCAAACAGTTACCGGCTCCCGAGGCGCTCTTGTTACTGGACGCCGCCTATCCGGCCAAGGATGCCAATGCCATCATGGCCCGTGAGATTGCCCAACTGCCGCTACCTGTGCTGGATCTCTATCAGAGCGACCCGCATCCCTGGCGCCAGGCTGCCGCCCAGGCCCGCCAGTTGGAGGTGCGGCGTAGCAACAAGCTGGACTGGCGCCAGCAACCCTATCGCCTGTCTAGCCAATGGGCCAACCAAGTCAAAGGCTGGCTGCACCATCTGGGCTGGCAATAAGGAGGCACCATGACCACCCGCATCGTCTTCCTAGATCGCCAGAGCCTGCCGCCCCATATCCGGCTGCGCCGTCCCGCCTTTGTGCATGAGTGGCAAGACTACCCCCAGACCCGGCCGGCTGAGCTGGTGACTCGGCTGCAGGGCGCTGAGCTTGCCATCACCAACAAGGTACGGTTCAGCGCCGAGCAGTTGGCCCAACTGCCGGCGCTTAAGCTCATCGCCGTGGCCGCCACCGGCACGGATCACATCGATCTTTTCGCCTGCCGCGACCGCGGCATCGCCGTGTGCAACATACAAGGCTATGCGGTGCATTCGGTGGCGGAACACACCCTAGGGCTGATGCTGGCCCTGGCGCGCAACCTGGTGGCCTATCAGCGGGAGCTGCAGGCTGGCGCCTGGCAGACCAGCCCGCAATTTTGCTATCTGGGCCCTCCCATTCACGATCTGGCGGGCAAGACGCTAGGCATCATCGGCGGCGGCAGCCTGGGCAGGCGGTGGCCAGGCTGGCCACCGCCATCGGCATGCAGGTGCAACTGGCCGGGCGCAAGGGACGGGCAGCCGGTGACGGCAAAACCGCATTTGATGAGGTATTACGGCAAGCCGATGTGCTGAGCCTGCACTGCCCGTTGACGGACGAGACGCGCGGCCTCATCGGCGCGAGGGAGCTGGGACTGATGAAGGACGGCGCCTGGCTGATCAACACGGCTCGCGGCGGCCTGGTGGACGAGTCCGCCCTGCTGGACGCCCTCAACAGCGGCCGGCTGGCCGGTGCGGCCTGCGATGTGGCGAGCCAGGAGCCGCCAGCGGCAGACAGCCCGCTGATGCAGGCGCTACACGGCGGCAAGCTGCTACTCACCCCGCATGTGGCCTGGGCCAGTGAGGAGGCCATGCAGACCCTGGCTGATCAGTTGATCGACAACCTGGAAGCCTTTATGGCCGGGCAGCCGGTACGCCGGGTGGTCTGAGCCACAAGAGCGACATGGCGGCTTAACGCATGCCGCGGGCCTGTTTGATCAACTCCCAGGCCTGCTGTATCTCCTGGGCCTTCTCCTTGGCCATGTTCATCATCTCCGGCGGCAGGCCGCGGGCGGCCAGCTTGTCCGGATGGTGCTTGCTCATCTGCTTGCGGTAGGCCTTCTTCACCTCGGCATCGGAGACCGCTGGGGTCACGCCCAGTATGGTATAGGCATCCGCCAACTGATCCTGCCTTGGTGGCGCCTGATGGCTGCGCCCCTGCTGATGCTGTTGCTGCGACTGGTTCTGCCGGGCGGAAGAAAAATTGAACTCCGCCTGAGCCATGGCCAGAAACTGCTCCAGCTCCCAGCGGGAGAAGCCCAAGAGCTCCGCCACCTCCAGCAGACGCTGGCGCTGCTCGGTGGTGGGCTGACCATCGGCAAAGGCCGCCTGCAGCTGCACCTCGAGAAACACCCGCAGCAGATCCTGCTGTCCGCGGCAGGCATGGCGAAAACTGCTGAGGGTCTCCTCCAGCGGAAAGTCAGCCAGTTTGCCCTGACGAAATGAGTCCTGGGCCTCGGTGCGCATCGGCCCCGTCAGTCCCATGCGATCCATAAACCAGCTGGCCGCCCGGATCTGCTGTTCGCTGACCCGGCCGGCCCCCTTGGCCACATGGCCCATGACGGCGAAGGTGGTATGCAAAAACACCGCCTGCTGCTGGCCATCCGGCTGACGCCGCCAGCCAAACGCCCGTTGGCGCCGGGAGACCTGATCGTACAGGTGGCCGATCCACAGCCCCAGCAGGGCGCCGGGCAGGTGCAGCAGCCAAAAGCCCAACAAGAAACCGATAAATTTACCCATCATGCCGGCCACTCCTGCCGCAGGCGCACATCCAGTGCCGCTAACCGGGCCGGGGTACCCACATCCTCCCAGGGCCGAGCCAGCACAGCCCCCGTCAGTTGGCCGCCGGCAATCCAGCGCTCAAACAAAGGCCGTAGCGGGGCGCGGCCCTGGGGCTCGGCGGCAAACGCCGCCGGCCGGTAGCAGGCCAGGCCGCTGAAGGTATAGCTGGGCTGCCCGGCCATTTTGCCCACCACCTGCCCTTGAACCAGGGCAAAATCGCCGTCTGGATGCTGGGGCGGATTGGCCACCAGCCACAGATGCCCCAGGGCCGTGGGTGCCAGGGGGCACAACAAGGGGCCGTAATCCCCCGCCAGCCAGATGTCGCCGTTCACCACCCAGAAGGGCGCCTCCCCCAGCAAGGGCAAGGCCTGACGAATGCCGCCGGCGGTCTCCAAGCCGCCAGCGACCTCGGGTGACCAGGCGATCTGCACACCAAACTGACGCCCGTCACCCAACGCCGCCTCCAGCTGGTCACCCAGCCAGGCATGGTTGATGACAATCTCGGTGATGCCGGCCGCCTTGAGTTTTTCGATATGCCAAACGATGAGCGGCTTACCCGCCACCGGCAGCAGCGGCTTGGGCAGCTGGTCGGTCAGGGGCGCATGCGCTCGCCCCGCCCGGCCGCCAGTATCATGGCGCGCATTGCAGCTCCTTGTGCGTCAGCACCCGGGCACTCAGCCAATCGGCTAGATCCTGCAAGGGGGCATGGCGTTGGGCCACCTGCAGCACGTAATTCAGGGTGCGGGGAATATCCGGCAAGTAGCCCGGCTTGCCATCGCGATGCTTGAGACGGGCGAAGATCCCTGCCGCCTTGAGATGGCGCTGCAAGCCGGTGAGATCGAAGGCGTAGGCAAACTCATCCCGCGAATAGCCCGCCAGCAGACCAGCGGCCTGATAGCACGCATAGGCCTGGGTCTGCCCGGCCTGGATCACCGCATCGGGCCAGCGGATATAGCAATCGCGCAGCAAGGAGACGACATCATAGGTCAAGGGACCCAGCACCATGTCCTGAAAATCCAGCAATGCCAAGGCTTCGTCTGCCACCACCATCAGGTTGCGGCTGTGGTAGTCCCGGTGCATGGCCACCTGAGGTTGGGCCTGGTTGTTGTCGGTCAGGCAGGCGAAGCTCTCCGCCAGCAGCTGACGCTCGGCGCGGGAGAGGGAGAGTCCCAGGTGCCGCTCCAGCAGCCACTCAGGGAAAATGCTGTTCTCCACCGCCATGAAGTCGGCATTAAAGGCTGGCAGACGCGGCGCCAGGGGCAACTGAGCCACCCTGGGCAGCAAATCGATGGCCTTGGCGTACCAAGCCTGCACCGTCTGAGCATTAAGCTCAGCCAGCAGCTGCCGATCGCCCAGATCCGTCACCGCCAAAAAGCCCTGCTGCAGATCGGCCTGGTGTACCCGGGGCGCCGGTATACCGGCCTCGGCCAAGGCACCGGCCACCTCAATGAAGGCAGCATTTTTCTCGGTCTGCGGTGGCGCATCCACCCAGATGAAACCCCCACCACGGTAGTAACGACGGAAACTGGCGTCGCCGGAGATCAGGGTGAGTTGTAAAGCAGGGTCTGCCAGCTGTTGGCGAGCCCAGTGGGTCAGAAGAGTCTGTCTGGATTGGCTCATGGGGACTTGTTGCGGGCCGTTAGCCCTGACACAAAGAATGCATTATCATAAGCGGCTAACATAATGTAATGCCCGGCAAAGCACAACCAAGCCCCCCCGGCGACCCGGGCCCCTTGCAAGGACTTTTTTGCACGATGCGTAACCCCACCTCAGGTTTCTCCGCTCTTTTGCTGACTTCGCTGTTCTGGGCACCAGCCTCGCAGGCGCAACTGCAGCTGGGTGCCGGGGTGTTCGACGAGCGCTGCTATCCCAACGTTCCACCGCTGTTGCAGGCCGATGCCAACGAACAAGCCCAGCCGGTGGAGGTGACTTCGGATCGTGCCGAGGCCACCCAGCAGGGCAAGGCGGTTTATCAGGGCGATGTGGAGGTCAAACAAGGGCTCAAGCAGTTCAGCTCCCAGTACACAGAGCTGGATCAGCAGACCCGGCAGGTCACGGCCCGCGGCGATATCCGCTACAAGGATGGCAGCGTCACCCTGGTGAGCCAGGGGGAGCTCAAGGGGGATCTCAACAGCCGGCAGTCCAGCATCAGCCAGGCTAGCTACCAGTTGCACGGCTCACCAGCCCGCGGTAATGCTAGGCTGATCGAACTCAACGAGCACGCCAGCTCGGTCAAACTGACCGGGGCCGAGTTCACCACCTGTCCGCCGGGGCAGGAGATGTGGACACTCAAGGCCAGTGAGGTCTCCCTGGATCAGGATGAGGTGTTTGGCGAGGCCTGGAATGCCACCCTGTGGCTCAAGGATGTACCGATTTTCTACATGCCCTACATGAGCTTCCCCATCCGGGATGAACGTAAGTCGGGCCTGCTCTACCCCACCATGGGTTACTCCAATCGGGACGGCGTCGACTTCGCCCAGCCCATCTACTGGAATATCGCCCCCAACTACGATATGACTTTTACCCCGCGCTACATAGAGGAGCGCGGCACCATGGCCCGCAGCGAGTTTCGCTATCTGCCGATTGAGGGCAACGAAGGCAGCTTATATGGCGAATGGCTGGGCACAGACCGCCAATTGGATGACAGCCGCTGGCTGGTAAATGTGCGCCATCAGACCCTGAGCATGGAAGATGCCTTGCGCTTCAAGGTGGACTACACCCGGGTGAAGCAAGATGACTACAACTACTTCAACGACCTCTCCCCGTCGGTGGGGACCCTGGTGGACAACCAGCTGCAGCAATCCATGAGCCTGGGCTATTACCAGCCAAACTGGAACCTGACGGGCGAGGCGCGGGATTACCAAATACTGCTGGCAGATACTGTGCTGCCCCACAAGCTGCTCCCCCGGCTCAACTTCAACGCCTATAGCCCGGCCAACCCCTATGATCTGGCCCTGCATACCGAGCTGACCAACTTCGATCATGAAGACAGCCGCTATTACCGTGGCCAGCGTCTCCATCTCGAGCCCCAGCTCAACCTGCCGCTGCTCAACACCCCAGGATATCAGCTGGATAGTCAGTTCCGTCTCATGTACACCCGTTACCAGCAGCAGTTGCCCAGCGAGTACGACAGCAACCTGGTGGCGCTGGGCCTCAATGATCTGGACGAACAGGTGGACCGCCTCCTGCCCTCGGTGCGGGTGGCCGGCAAGCTGATCTTTGATCGCCAGGACTACTGGAAGAATCGGCCCTTCACCCAGACCCTGGAGCCCCAGTTTCAATACCTCTACATCCCCTACCGCAACCAGGACAATATCGGCCTGTATGACACCACCACGCTGCGCCAGGAGTATTACAGCCTGTTCAGCGATCGCCGCTATGCCGGCCTGGATCGGATCAGCGATGCCAACCGGGTGAGCGTGGGGGCCAGCAGCCGAGTGTTTGATGCCGAGGGCATAGAGCGGGTGCGCCTGACCCTGGGGCAATCCTACGATCTGGTGCGCCCCAAGGTGACCTTCTATCCCAAGGAGGTGGTGAGCAGCAACTCGCGCTCCCTGCTCTCCTTCCGCGGTGATGTCCGCCCCCTGCACCACTGGTTCGGGCACAGCGGTGTGGAATACGACACCCAGCAAAACCGCTTCTCCGCCGGCAGTGCCGCCCTGGAATACCAGCACGATGAATGGCTGGGGCAGATCAACTACCGCTATGTACGCGAAGGCAACCTGAGCCTGAGCGATCCCGATGAGGTAACCGACATCAGTCAGTTGGGTCTGCTGGCCCGCCTGCCGGTGACGGACAACTGGCAGCTCATCGGTGCCCATTACACGGATCTGCAGCAGAGCACAGCGCTGGACTCGCTGGTCGGGATCCGGTACGACGCCTGCTGCTGGAGCCTCAACCTGGCCTTCGAGCGCCATCGCCGGCCGGACAATGCCAGCCTGACTGCCGAAACGGAGAACAAGCTGGGCCTGCAATTTGAACTCAAGGGGCTGGGAAGCATTGGCTCGGGTACCGACTTTACGCTGGATACCCGCTTGTTGCCCTACAGCCGCCCGTTTAACCTCAACGATTAATCATCGGCCACCACCGGGAAGTCATCGATATGAAGAAACCCCTTTTTCACTGGATCAGCGCCGCCCTGCTGGCCTTAGGCAGTCTGAGCCTCCACGCCGCACCGCAACCCCTGGATAGGGTCGTGGCCGTGGTCAACAAGGACGTGGTTCTGCAAAGTGAACTGGACCGCCTGCTTGCCAAGGTGCAGCGGGATGCCCAACGGCAGAATCAGTCTCTGCCGCCTTACCAGCAGTTGCGCAAGCAGGCGCTGGAGAGCCTGATCGGCGACAGCCTGGTGCTGCAACTGGCCCAGCAGCAAGGGCTGCAGGTCACCGACTCCCAGCTGGATCAGGCCATCGCAAGCATGGCGGCGGAGCAGAACAGCAGCGTCGAGCAGCTGCTCAAACAAGCCGAGGCTGATGGCCAGAGCCCGGCGCAGTTCCGCGAGGAGTTTCGCCGCGAGATGCTGATGAGCGAAGTGCGACGCAACCAGATGCGCCAGCGGATCAACATCTCCGAGCAAGAGGTGCAGCAGGTGGTCAAGTTGCTGCAGCAGCAGGGCAACAAGGAACAGCAGTACCACATTGGCCACATATTGCTCTCCCTGTCCCCCTCCGCCGACAGTGCCGAACAGCAGCGGGTCGCCGACAAGGCGGCCCAAATCATGGCCGCACTCAAGGGAGGGGCTGACTTCAAGCAACTGGCCATCGCCGAAAGCGCCGGTCCCAAAGCCCTGCAGGGTGGGGATTGGGGCTGGCTGACGCTGGAGGCCATGCCAACCCTGCTGGCCGAAGCCGCCAAGGACGCCAAGCAGGGCGATGTGGTGGGGCCGCTGCGTTCCGGGGCCGGCCTGCACATCGTCAAGATCTTCGACACCAAGGGGGTACAGCAGGTCACCAGCATGGAGGTGAAGGCCCGCCATATCCTGATCAAACCCTCCATCATACTGACCGATGACAAGGCCAAGGACATCCTCGCCGGCCTGGCCCGGGACATCCGCTCTGGCAAGAGTAGCTTTGCCAAACTGGCCCAGCAGTATTCCGAAGACCCGGGCTCGGCGGTACAAGGGGGCGAACTGGGCTGGGCCAGCCCCGACATGTACGTGCCCGAATTCAGCGCCATGGTGAAAAAACTGCCGATTGGCGAGGTCAGCGAGCCGTTCCGCACCGTGCATGGCTGGCACATCGTCGAGGTGGAAGAACGCCGGGTGCAGGATACCACCAGCCAGGCCATGGAGAACCGAGCCTACCAGCTGATCTATAACCGCCGTTTCGCCGAGGAGGCGCAAGGCTGGATGGACGAGCTGCGCGACGGTGCCTACGTCAACATTCTTGACAGCAACAAGGGGGCCTGATGCAGCCGGTTCCGCGCATCGTCATCACACCGGGGGAGCCGGCCGGCATAGGCCCGGATCTGATCCTGGGGCTGACCGACCAGGCCTGGCCCGTGGCCTTAGTGGTGGTGGCCGATCCCCAGTTGCTGGCCGAGCGGGCTCATCAGCTGGGGCGCCACCTTCAGATAGAAACCTATGAGCCGGCCCAGCCGGCCCGCCCGCAACCGGCCGGCGTGCTGACGGTGCTGCCCGTGCCATTGTCAGGTGCGGTGATAGCCGGCCAGCTCAACGTGGCCAATGGCCCCTATGTGCTGCAGACCCTGCAACGGGCCGCCGCAGGCGCCCTGAGCGGTGAGTTTGCCGCCCTGGTGACGGGCCCGGTGCACAAGGGCATCATCAACGAGGCCGGCGTGCCCTTCAGCGGCCACACCGAGTTCTTTGCCGAGCTGGCCGGTTGCGAACAGGTGGTGATGATGCTGGCCACGGAGGGACTTCGCGTGGCCCTGGCCACCACCCACCTGCCCTTGAAGGATGTCGCCGACGCCATCACCGAAGCGAGTCTGGGCCGTACCCTCGACATACTGCAGCAGGATCTGCAGCAGCAGTTTGGGCTGGCCCAGCCGCGCATCTATGTCTGCGGCCTCAACCCCCATGCCGGCGAAGGTGGCCACATGGGCCGGGAAGAGATAGAGGTGATAGCGCCGCTGCTGGAACAAAAACGCGCCCAGGGCATGGATCTGGTGGGGCCCCTGCCCGCCGACACCCTGTTCCAGGACAAATATCTGCGCCACGCCGATGCGGTGTTGGCCATGTACCACGACCAGGGATTGCCGGTACTCAAATACAAAGGCTTTGGACGAGCCGTCAACATCACCCTGGGCCTGCCCTTCATCCGCACCTCGGTGGATCACGGCACCGCCCTCGAATTGGCCGGCCGCGGCCAGGCCGACATGGGCAGCCTGCTCACCGCCCTGCAGCAGGCCATCAGCATGGTAAGTACACGCAATGAGTAACGACAAGGTTCACCAGGGCCACCGAGCCCGCAAGCGCTTCGGCCAAAACTTCCTCCACGACGACTACACCATCGATGCCATCGTCTCGGCCATTCACCCGCAAAAAGAAGACATCATGGTGGAAATCGGTCCGGGCCTGGGGGCGCTGA
The DNA here is from genome assembly GCA_021209335.1 of Aeromonadaceae bacterium. GTDB lineage: Bacteria > Pseudomonadota > Gammaproteobacteria > Enterobacterales > Aeromonadaceae > Pseudaeromonas. The sequence goes on along the minus strand of JAJOIN010000033.1, from coordinate 17,286 downwards.
CCGAGCCGGTCGCCTCCCAGGTGGACAAGCTGCAGGTGGTGGAGCTGGACCGGGATCTGGCCGCCCGCCTGCGGGAGCATCCCACTCTCAAGGACAAGCTGGTGGTGCATGAGGCCGATGCCATGCGCTTCGACTTCTCCGCCCTGGCCCAGCCGGGCCGCCGGCTGCGGGTGTTCGGCAACCTGCCCTACAACATCTCCACGCCACTGATGTTCCACCTGCTGGAGACGGCGCCGCAGATCAGCGACATGCACTTCATGCTGCAAAAAGAAGTGGTGGAGCGGCTGGCCGCCGGCCCCGGCAGCAAGGCCTATGGCCGATTGAGCGTCATGGCCCACTACTACTGCAAGGTGATCCCGGTGCTGGAGGTGGGTCCTGAGGCCTTCAAGCCAGCCCCCAAGGTAGACTCAGCGGTGGTGCGCCTGGTGCCTCACGAGGCCCTGCCCTATCCGGCCAAGAACCTCAATCACCTCTCGCGCGTCTGTACCGAAGGCTTCGGCCAGCGGCGCAAGACCATCCGCAACTGCTTTCGCAACTTCATCACGCCGGAGCAATTGACCGAGTTGGGCATAGATCCTAATCTGCGACCAGAGAACCTCTCCCTGGCCCAGTTTGTCGAGATCGCCAACTGGCTGACCGACCAGCAACAAGGATAAGCATGTCGCACCGTCTGCAGATCCGCGCCACCCCCCAGTATCAGGCCGAGCTATCGAATGCCGATGAGGCCCGTTACTGCTTTACCTATCAGATAGAGATCGTCAATCAGGGGACGGGGCGGGTGCAGCTGCTGGAGCGGGAGTGGCTCATCACGGATGGGGATGGCCAGCAGCAGACGGTACGCGGCCCGGGCGTGGTGGGCGAGCAGCCCTTCATCCCCCCAGGCGAGACTTTCTCCTATCAAAGCAGTGTCACCCTGCGGACCCCGCTGGGCTTCATGACCGGCTTCTATCAATTCCAGGATCAGCAGGGGGGCCTGTTCAAGGCCGAGATCCCCCTGTTCACCCTGGCTGTTCCCCACCTGCTGCATTAAGCGTCTGGTTGTATGGCTATCTATTGCGTTGGAGATGTTCAGGGCTGCCTGGACGAGTTGTTGGCCCTGTTGGAGCTGGCCCGCTTCGATGCGCATCAGGATGAGCTGTGGCTCACCGGCGATCTGGTGGCCCGCGGCCCCAAGTCGCTGGAGACGCTGCGCTTTGTGAAGGGGTTGGGAACCCAGGCCACCACTGTCCTGGGCAACCATGATCTGCACCTGCTGGCCACCGCCGCCGGCTATGCCCAGCCGAAGAAGAAAGACAAGCTGGATGCCCTGTTTGCCGCCCCGGACCGTGACGAGCTGCTGGCGTGGCTGCGCACCCGCCCCCTGCTGGCCGAACACCCCAAACAACCCTTGATGATGTGCCATGCCGGCCTGTCACCCCAGTGGGATCTGGAGCGTGCCCGGGAGGCGGCGCGGGAGGTGGAGGCCTTGCTGCAAAGCGATCACGCCGACTGGCTGTTATGCCACATGTACGGCAACGAACCGGCGCACTGGGACGACCGCCTGGCGGGCCTGCCGCGCTGGCGTTACATCATCAACTGCTTTACCCGCATGCGCTTTTGCTACCCCGATGGCCGGCTGGACTACCGCGCCAAGGGCTCCCCCAGCCAACCGCCCCCCGGCTTGCAGCCTTGGTTCGCACTGCGGCCCCGCGCCGAGGACGAGCCCACCCTGCTGTTTGGTCACTGGGCCGCCCTGATGGGCCATTGCCAGGTTCCGGAGATCTACGCGCTGGACACGGGCTGTGTCTGGGGTAATCGCCTGACCCTGCTGCGCTATGAGGACAGGGCGCTCTTCTCCTTGGCCTGCCCGGCTTACGCCAGCGGCGACTAGTGCAGGGGGCGCCTAGTCGCGCACCCGCAACAACGTCTCGAAGCGGTAGGGATAGGGGTTTTTTTCATCCGGCGCATGGGCCTCTGATGCCACACACTGCCAGCCCAGCTCTTGGTAAGGCGGAAAGCGGGTATCCCCCGCCACTCTCAGATCGATGTGGGTCAGGTAGAGGCAATCGGCCAGCACCAATGCCTGGGCATACAGCTGGCCGCCACCGATGATCATCACCTCGTCACAGCCCACCACCGCCGCCAAGGCTGACTCCAGGCTACCGCACACCTCCACCCCCTCCGCCGACCAGGCCGGATCCCGGCTGATCACCAGATTACGCCGCCCCGGCAAGGGGCGCCCTATGCTCTGGAAGGTGCGGCGACCCATGATCAGGGGTTTGCCCAGGGTCAGAGCCTTGAAATGACGCAAGTCTGCCGGCAAGTGCCAGGGCATGGCGTTATCGGCACCTATGACTCTGTCATGGGCCATGGCAACGATCAGGGAGATTTTCATGCTCATACTATGGGCCGGTTCCGAAACAGGATGAGAGGGGGGATCGCCAGGCCAAAGCTCAGCGCCACCAGGATATAGAGGGTTTGCAAGCCGTTCTCGATGGCGGCGCTGATGAGATGGGGGCTGGCTCCCTCGTTGTTCATCGACATGACGGCGATGATGGTGTTGAAGGCGTATTTCCCCGGGATCATGGGGATGATGGAGGCCACGGTAAACACGGGCCTGGGCACCAACTGGCGGCGCGCCACATAGACAAACAGCAGGCCGACGGCCGCACTGGCCACCAGTGTCCCCCACTCAATGGGCATGCCCAACTGGATCAGCACGGTACGCAGACTATGGGCAAAGGCGCCGCCCATGGCACAGTACTTGAGATAACGGGGTGGCACCGAGAAGATCATGGCAAACCCCACCGCCGGTATGGCGGACAGACAGGCATCCCACAGCGCCAGGATCACAAACTCCTTCATGGCTGCCACCCCCAGACACCGGTGAGCTTCATGGCCAGCACTATGCCGGTGGTGGCACTCAGGGTCAGCATGGTGGCGGTCAGCCAACGGGCCAGCCCCATGTTGTAGTAGCCCTTGACCACGTCAAACACCGCATTGATCAAGGGGAACCCCGGCACCAACAGCAGCACACAGGCGGCCATGGCCAGCTCGGGCTTCTCACCCCAGCCAAACATGATGGCCGAGCTGGCCAGCACGGTCGCCACGAAGGCGGTCACCGCAAAGTTGATGAGCGGACTGAAATGATGATGGGCAAACTGCTGGCGTACCCACATGGCCACCGCCGAAGCCAGGCTGGTCACACCGAATACCGGCCAGTCGCCGCCAAACAGCAGGCTGAAGCTACCACAGGAGAGGCCTATCATCAGCACCACCAGATAGCGGTTGTAACGATAGGGGCGGATCTCGTCCAGGTGCTTGCGTACATCCTTCACGTTCTCCAAGAGCCCGCGCTCGGTCAGCACGCAGATGCGCTGAATGGCGCACAGCACCCCCATGTGAATACCGAACTCATGGATGCGGCGGGTGGTGGTGATGCAGGAGCCGTGGTTGAGGGTCGTCAATATGATGGCGCTGGGAGTGATCGCCATCTCCACGCTTTCCACGCCCAGGGCCAACCCCAGGCGGGTGGTGGTCTGCTCTATGATGCGGCTTTCTGCGCCGCAGGAGGCTAACATCTGCGCGGCCTTGACGATGACGCGCGTCACCTCGGTCTGGGCATCGCGGCTTAAGATTTCACGGGTCTGTGACATGGTTTCATCCCTGAAGCTATGGGGGGCAGAGGTCGCTGCATCGCCCTCCTAGTATACCGGCTGCTTGAGCAGACAAGCCAACTTGGCGTTTACTGTGCCGTAACCACTGCACGCTGGCCATGCGGTGGATCAGATTGACTCAAAGCAGGCAGGGCCGGCGACCACCCGGAATTGGGTAGCCGCCGGCTGAGAGGGAGCTAGGCTCACCAGCGTCAAGCTGAAGGCCCTGCCTCCGCCGCAGGCCGACATCGCGGGCGTCAGAGGCCGGTCGGCAGAACTTAGCGGGTATAGATGACTTCGACGTCGTAATCGTCCTCATCCCAGTCATCATCATCGTCGTCTTCGTCTTGCTCGGCCTGCAAGATGGCCTGCTTGTGGTAGTCATCCCACATGAACTCGACACGCTCCGGCTTCTGCGCCTCCAGCTCACTGAGCTGCGGCAGGGTTTCCAGCAGCTTAATGACGTCATAGCAGATGGGGTCCGTGCCTTCCTTGTTGCAGGCCGAAATACGGTAGACGGGGCCATCCCAGTCCAGCGCCGCGGTCACCCGCGCAATGATCTCGTCGGCCTCTTCCGGCAGCACCAGATCCAGCTTGTTAAACACCAGCCAGCGCGGCTTGGCCGCCAACTCAGGACTATACTTCTCCAACTCGTGAATGATGGTCTGAGCGTTTTGTGCCGGGTCCGAACCATCCACCGGCAGGATGTCGATCAGATGCAGCAACACCCGGCAGCGCTCCAGGTGCTTGAGGAAGCGGATCCCAAGGCCAGCGCCTTCGGCCGCCCCCTCAATGAGACCGGGGATGTCCGCCACCACGAAGGACTTCTGCGATTGCACCCGCACCACGCCCAGATTGGGCACCAAGGTGGTGAAAGGATAGTCCGCCACCTTGGGGCGCGCTGCCGAGACGGCACGGATAAAGGTGGACTTACCGGCATTGGGCAGGCCCAACAACCCCACGTCCGCCAGCAGCAACAGCTCCATACGCAACTGACGCACCTCACCCGGTGTGCCGCTGGTCTTTTGGCGCGGCGCCCGGTTGACCGAGCTCTTGAAGCGGGTATTGCCGAGGCCGTGGAAGCCGCCTTTGGCCACCATCAGCTTCTGACCATGCTTGGTGAGATCGCCGAGGATCTCGCCGGTATCTTCATCTCGCGCCCGGGTACCCACGGGAACAGTCAGCACCAGATCCGCGCCACGGGCCCCCGTGCAGTTGGCACCCCGACCATTTTCACCCCGCCCGGCGGCGTGAAAACGCTCGAAGCGGTAATCGATCAAGGTGTTAAGATTCTCATCCGCCAGCAGATAGACATCACCGCCATCGCCACCGTCACCGCCGTCCGGTCCCCCCTTGGGAATGTATTTTTCCCGGCGGAAACTGACACATCCGTTGCCACCGTCCCCGGCTTCCACCCGGATCAGCACTTCATCGACAAATTTCATACACTCACATCCCCCAGCAGCCGGTCATACCGACTGCGATTATAGAGAACTGACGTCACTTGGCGCGACGCAGATAATCCCATAGACCATTGCCCAGCACCGTCAGTTGTGCACCGCCCACCACCAAACAAGCGCCCAGTATGGCCCAGCCATCCGGCGTCCGACGGGCAAAATCGGGCCACAACATGGCCAGCACATGGCTCAACACTATGGTCACCAAGGGCACCTGTGTCAGCACGGCACTGATCTTGGTGGCTGACCAGAAACGGAGCGCCTCAGAAAAAGCTCCGTATGAAACAACCGTATTGAGACTGGCAAATAGCAGTATCCACCACAGATTGCCCGACATAGCCATGAGCTCGCTGGGCGCCGAAAAGGGCAGATAGGCCGCCGAACAAGCCAGGTAGACCACTAGCATCACCTGCTGCGCCGGCACCGTCTGGATCAGCCGCTTCTGGGCCAGACCATAACAGGCCCAGCAACTGGCAGCCACTATGGCCAGCAGTATGCCCAGGCTCTCACCCGCCAGCTGGGAGACCAGCAAGCCCAGTCGATCATGGAAGAACAGCAGCAGCCCCGCCAGCAACAAGACAGCCCCCAGTAGCTGCACCCGGCTAAACGACTCGCGATAGAGCAGGACACTCATCAGCATCAGCAAGATGGGCCCCAGCTGGATCAAGACATTAAAGCTCTCGGGATCCAGGCGCTGCAGTGACAGCAGGCAAAACAGATAGTTACACCCAAGCCCCAGCACCGCCACCGCCAACAGCCCCTTGTGACGCAGCAGATGGCTCAGGCTGGGCCACCCCCCCTGCCATGCCAGGCCCGCCCCTAGCAGCAAGGCCGATAAGGAGAAGCGGAACCAGGTCAGGGTAAAGGGATCCAGTACCGTCAGCAACTGGTGCAGGGCAATGGGCAAAGCCCCCCACAGCAACATGGTGGTACAAGCCAGGATAAAACCTAACGCGGGGCGTTCTTGCATGGGCTACCCAAAACAAAAGGCCCCGCCAATGGCAGGGCCTCTTTTTACCAGTCCGGAATTACTCAGCAACGATGCTGACGTACTTGCGATTCTGCGGACCCTTCACCTCGAACTGAACCTTGCCGTCAGTCAGGGCGAACAGAGTGTGATCCTTGCCCAGGCCCACGTTCACACCTGCGTGGAACTTGGTACCACGTTGGCGAACGATGATGTTACCAGCCAGAACAGACTCACCGCCGAAACGCTTCACGCCCAGGCGCTTGCTTTCGGAATCACGGCCGTTACGAGAAGAACCGCCAGCTTTTTTGTGTGCCATCTCTTGGGTCTCCTAATTTATGCAGAAATGCCAGTGATCTTAACTTCGGTGAACCACTGACGGTGGCCCTGTTGCTTGCGGTGGTGCTTACGACGACGGAACTTAACGATCAGAACCTTGTCACCACGACCGTGAGCAACCACTTCAGCGGTGACCTTGCCACCAGCCACGAAGGGAGCACCCACCTTTACATCTTCGCCTTGGGCGACCATCAGTACCTTGTCGAACTCAATGGTGGCACCAGTTTCTGCTTCCAGCTTCTCCAGGCGTACTACCTGACCTTCAGCGACACGGTGCTGTTTTCCGCCACTTTGGATAACCGCGTACATGTTCAAACTCCAATACGGCACCTGTTTTTGCCAACGCAATCAGGTACACAAAAACTTAATGACAATGGGCGCGCATTCTACGCAACTTGCCCAGGGGTGGCAAGAGGGATCTGCCGGAAAAGTTCAATTGCTGATCAATGGACAACCTGCACATCCCCTGCCGCGCTCCCGCGAGTCGAGCACTGCACTCCCCGGCCATTTCATGTAGAATCCATGCCATTGTTACCGGGACGTGAATGCCCTAATGGACGCAGTATCTAGACCTATGGCTCAAAACGCAATCACAGAGTTGTCAGCCCAGGACATGCAGGCGGTCAACGCGTTGATCCTTGAACGGCTGCAGTCCGATGTCAGCCTGATCAACCAACTGGGTTACTACATCATCAGCGGCGGAGGCAAGCGCATGCGTCCGCTGCTCACCGTGCTCAGCGCCAAGGCCTTAAGCTATGAGGGGGATCAGCACATCAAGCTGGCCTGTATCATAGAGTTCATTCACACCGCCACCCTGCTGCACGATGACGTGGTAGACGAGTCGGCGCTGCGACGCGGCCGGGACACCGCCAACCAGCTGTTCGGCAACGCCGCCAGTGTACTGGTGGGGGATTTCCTGCACACCCGCTCCTTTCAGATGATGGCCGAGTTGGGCAACCTGAGGATCATGGAGATCCTCTCCGAAGCCACCAATGTCATCGCTGAAGGTGAGGTGATGCAGTTGATGAACTGCAATGATCCTGAGACCAGCGAACAGCAGTATCTGTCGGTGATCTACTGCAAGACCGCCAAGCTGTTTGAAGCGGCCACTCGATTGGCGGCGGTACTCAGCCAACAGCCGCCGCACATAGAGCAAGCGATGCAGGAGTATGGCAAGCACCTGGGGACCGCCTTCCAGCTGATGGACGACGTAATGGACTACACGGTCGCCGCCGATGAGATGGGCAAGAATGCCGGCGACGATCTGGCCGAAGGCAAGCCGACGCTGCCGCTCATCTACGCCCTGGCCAACACCACAGGGCAAGAGCACGCCTTGTTGCGCAGCGCCGTGGTGGAACGCAATGGCATGACTCATTTCGATGCCATTCTGGCTCTGCTCGAGCGGCTGGGTGCCTTCGAATACAGCCTGGGACAGGCCCGTCGCGAGGCGGACATGGCGATTGCGGCCCTGGCACCACTGGCCGATGGCCCCTATAAGCAGGCGCTCTGCCAGCTGGCTGAGCTGGCTATCGCCCGCAATCACTAGCCACTTAACGAGGCCTCACGCAGAAGAGCCCCAGCCCCAAAGCACAAGGCCGGTCATTGACCGGCCTTGCTTCATCTTGCGGCTATCTGCCTTGCCTCAATCGGCAAACGGGTGACGCAATATGATGGTTTCGTCCCGATCCGGCCCGGTGGAGACGATGTCCACCGGCACGCCGGTGATCGCTTCAATCCGGCGGATATAGGCGCGAGCGTTCTCTGGCAGCTCAGCCAGGGTCTTGACCCCAAAGGTGTTCTCACTCCAGCCAGGCAGTGTCTCGAAAATCGGCTCGACCTGTTCATAGCCATCGGCAGCCATGGGCGGCACATCACGGATCTCCCCATCAGGGAAGCGGTAACCGGTACAGATCTTCACCTCGGTCAGGCCATCAAGGACATCCAGCTTGGTCAGACAGAAACCGGACACAGAGTTGATCTGGATGGCGCGCTTCATGGCCACCGCATCGAACCAGCCGCAGCGACGCTTGCGCCCTGTGGTAGCGCCAAACTCCTGTCCCTTCTCACCCAACCGCTCGCCAATCGCATCAAACAGCTCGGTGGGGAACGGACCGGCCCCCACACGGGTGGTATAGGCCTTGGCGATGCCCAGCACATACTCGACATAACGGGGGCCGAAACCCGAGCCGGTCGCCACACCACCGGCGGTGGTGTTAGAGGAGGTGACATAGGGGTAGGTGCCGTGGTCAATGTCCAGCAGGGTGCCCTGGGCGCCCTCAAACATGATCTTGTCGCCGTTGCGCCGCGCACGGTCCAACAGATCGGTGACATCCACGACCATAGCGGTCAGCAGCTCGGCATACCCCTTGGCCTGCTCCAGTACCTCGTCGTAAGAGACAGCGTCAACACCATAGTACTGGGTCAGCTGGAAGTTGTGATACGCCATCACAGTCTTGAGCTTGTCGGCAAACTGGGTCATGTCGAACAGATCGCCCACCCGCAGACAGCGGCGTGCCACCTTGTCCTCGTAGGCCGGGCCTATGCCGCGCCCGGTGGTGCCGATGGCCTTCTTGCCCAGCGCCTTCTCTCGGGCCTGATCCAGCGCCACATGGTACGGCAGGATCAAGGGGCAAGCCTCGCTCAGCAGCAAACGCTCGCGCACCGGTACCCCTCTGGCCTCCAGGGTGGTCATTTCCTTGAGTAGGGCATCAGGAGAGAGCACAACGCCGTTAGCGATGATGCACTTGCAGTTGTCACGGAGGATCCCGGACGGGATCAGATGGAGCACGGTTTTTTCGCCGCCAATCACCAGGGTATGGCCGGCATTGTGCCCCCCCTGATAACGAACTACGTATTGCGCCTTGTCGGTCAACAGATCGACGATCTTACCCTTACCTTCGTCACCCCACTGGGTGCCCAGGATTACGACACTCTGTCCCATGTTTCGTATCTACAATGTGGTTAAAAATGGATTCTAACAAAGTTTGACCAGCCTCGGAACGCCGAAGTGGCGCTAAAGTAGCCAGTCAAACCCACCCTAGATGGCTAGCTATCCCTGCTGCAGCCGGGTCGACACCAAGATAGCTCCGATTGCAACCATCACTCCGCTTGTCAAGGTCGCTGATGCAGACCGCTGCCGAGACCACTCGGCCAGCCCGCGCAACCAGATACGAGGAGTGCACAGGGGCACACGCCCGCTACACGCCCTCTGTTAGCAACCTGAGGCCGGCAAACAGCGGCAAATCATGCATGAATTTGCCCGGTCTGGAAAATAAAAATGGGGCCTGAATCAGACCCCATGGTGTTTACGCAGAATGCCAGTCTATTTGCCTGTCTCGGAGGCAAAATAGCGGAAGAAATCGCTATCGGGTTGCAGCACCATCACATCGCGACCGCTGTCGAAGCTCTTTCTATACGCCTCCAGGCTACGCAAGAAGCTGAAGAATTCGGGGTTTTGCTTGTAGCTTTCGGCGTAGATACGCGCGGCCTCGGCATCCCCTTCCCCCTTGAGCTTGCGGGCGTTGCGCTCGGCATCGGCGATCATGACGGTCACCCGGCGATCGATGTCGGCTCGGATAAACTCAGCCTTCTCCCGCCCCTGGGATCTGTGCTCCCGGGCCACGGCGTTACGCTCGGCACGCATCCGCTGATAGATGGAGTTGGAGACCTCCAACGGCAGGTTGATCTGCTTGATCCGCACATCCACCACCCGGATCCCCAACTCGGAGGAACGGGCCATGCGCTTGAGCGCCTCCTCCATCACCTCGGTACGTTCACCGGAGACGATGTCCTTGATGGTGCGACTGCCGATTTCCGAGCGCAGGCCGTTATTGATCTTACGCTTGAGCAGGGCCTCGGCCTGCAGGCGGCTACCGCTGCCGGTGGCCAGATAGAACTTGGCAAAGTCCTCAATGCGCCACTTGACGTAGGAGTCAATGATCAGATCCTTCTTCTCGGAGGTGACGAAGCGATCCTCCTGGCCATCCAGGGTCTGCATGCGGGCATCCAGCTTGCGCACATCGTCAATCAGCGGCACCTTCCAGTGCAGTCCCGGCTCATAGACCAAAGGCTCTGTGCTGTCCGCCATCCGTTTGACCTTGCCAAATTGCAGGACGATACCCCGCTCGCCTTCCTTGATAACAAACACGGAGGAGGCCAGGATCAGGACGACCACGGCGACGCCCGCCAGTACAATACGTTTCATCGCTTAGTATCTCCCGCTGCTGAATCGGTCAGCGCTGCGCAGGGGGGCGCTGTTCACCCCATCCACGCTGCCTGAGGCAGACTTGTCACCACTGTAGTTGCCAGACGGCGAACTCAGCTGAGACGTGGCGGCGGCGGCCGGCTTACCACTGCTGTTGTCCCCAACCAGCTTGTCCAGCGGCAGGTAGACGAGGCTGTTACTGCCTTCGGGCAGATCCACCAGCACCTTGTTGGCCTTTTGATAGATCTCTTCCATGGTCTCCAGATACAGACGCTTGCGGGTCAGCTCCGGTGCGGCCAAGTATTCCGGCAACAGCTGATTAAAGCGAGCCACTTCACCATTGGCTCTTAGCACGGCCTGCTCCTTGTAGCCGAGGGCTTCCTCTTCCAGTCGCTTGACCTGACCACGGGCCTTGGGCTCCACCTCACGGGCATAGGCCTCGGCTTCGCGGATGAAGCGCTCTTCGTCTTCCTGGGCGGAGATGGCATCATCAAAGGCATCCTTCACCTCTTCCGGCGGACGAGCCGGCAAGAAGTTCACGTCCACCACCACCAGCCCCATGTTGTAGGGGTCGGTGATCTGCTCCAGCACCTGCCAGGTATCCTGACGCACTTTTTCACGACCCCGGGTCAACACCTCATCCATGGTGGTGTGTCCCACCACATAGCGCAGGGCGCTATCTGTGGCCTGACTCAGGCTGTCTACCGGATTGGTGACGCTAAACAGATACTGCCGAGGATCGGCCACCCGGTACTGCACATCCATCTCCACCCGCACCACGTTTTCATCCTGGGTCAGCATGAAACCCGAAGCGGACAGGGACTGTACTGACTCCACATCCACGAGGCGAACATCGTCGATGAAGGTGGCCTTCCAGCGTAGGCCAGGCTCCACAATCTCATGGAACTTGCCAAAACGGGTCACGACCCCTCGCTCGGCTTCCCTGATGGTGTAGAAACCACTGACCGCCCACACCACCAGCACCACAGCCACGACCACTGCCAGCCCCAGCAGACTGAAGTCGCCGCCAGGACGCCGACCGCCCCCCAGCACAGACGAGATCTTCTGCATCAGGCTGCGCAGCAGCTTGTCCAGATCAGGCGGCGCCTGATTCTTTCCCGAGTTGCTCCAAGGATCACGATCCTTTCCGCCATTTCCGGGCTCGTTCCAAGCCATTCCCATCTCCAAAATCAATGTGATGTGTTCAACTCTAACAAGCTATCAAGCGACAATAAAGGTCAGCAGTGCATCCCCTTCCTGCTTGACAAGCCTGAGCCAATCCGTCCTGGGAAGCCTCACCCGCATCCGGGTACCGCCATCCTCGGCAAACTCTTCCTGCTGCACCGCCCCCATGGCAAACAGGCGACTGCGCACCCGCCCTGCGGCCGCCGGCAGCGACAACTGAAACTCAACATAGCTAACCGCCAGCAATTCACTCAATGCAGCCAGCAACAGATCGCACCCCTCGCCGGTCAAGGCGGAGAGATAGACAGCCCTGGGCCGGCCCTCCTCGTCCCGCTCCAATCGCGGCAAGCCTTCCGCCAGCGCATCCACCTTGTTGAAGACCAGCAGCTGAGGCACCTCGGCCGCCTCAATCTCTTCAAGCACCAATTGCACCTGATGCATGTTGTCGGCCATCCGTTCGTCGGCACAGTCGATGACATGCAGCTGAAGATCCGCCTCCCGGGTCTCCTGCAAGGTCGCCTTGAAGGCCGCCACCAGATCATGGGGCAAGTGCCGGATAAACCCAACCGTGTCTGCCAATATCACAGCGCCCACCTCGGGTAACTCGATGCGGCGCAGTGTGGGATCCAGGGTGGCAAACAGCTGATCGGCGGCATAGACCTCGGCGCGGGTGAGGCGGTTAAACAGGGTAGACTTACCGGCGTTGGTATAGCCCACCAAAGAGACCACCGGTATCTCGTTGCGCTGGCGGGCTCGCCGTCCCTGTTCCCGCTGCTTCTCTACCTTGGCCAGACGCCCCTCTATGCTGCCGATCCTGACCCGCAACAGCCGCCGATCCGTTTCCAACTGGGTTTCACCCGGCCCTCTTAGGCCTATCCCGCCTTTCTGCCGCTCAAGGTGTGTCCAGCCCCGCACCAGACGGGTGGACAGATGCCGCAGCTGGGCCAACTCCACCTGCAACTTCCCCTCGTGAGTGCGGGCTCGTTGGGCGAAGATATCCAGGATCAGGGTGGTTCGGTCCAGCACGCGACATTCGAACAACCGCTCCAGGTTGCGCTCCTGGGCTGGGCTCAAGGCGTGGTTGAAGATCACCACATCGGCGCCCAGCTGGCGCACCTCATGGGCTATCTCTTCTGCCTTACCGGTACCAATAAAATACTTGGCATGGGGGGCGGTACGACGGGTCGTAAAAACGGCCAAGGGGGTAGCGCCGGCCGAGGTGACCAGCATGTTGAGCTCGGTCAGATCCTCGTTGGCACTCTCATCGGAGAAATCGACATGCACCAGCACGGCCTGTTCGCCGGCCTCATAACGGTCAAACAAGCTTTAGCTCCTTGTCAGAGAGGGCCCGAGACACCATGTCCGAAGCCGCACTCTCTGGCAGATAAAATACGCGGTGACGCAGGAGAAGATTATTCGTCCCCTTGAGGCTCGCTGGAAGGCGCCCCACCGGTTGAAGCCTGATGATGGGCGACCGGCCGGGCCGGCACCACGGTAGAAATGGCGTGTTTGTAGACCATCTGGCTGACCGTGTTCTTCAGCAGGATGACAAATTGGTCAAACGACTCTATCTGCCCCTGGAGCTTGATGCCATTCACCAGATAAATGGAAACCGGAATGCGTTCCCGACGCAGTGCATTGAGAAACGGATCCTGCAGTGATTGCCCCTTAGCCATTACTTAATCCTTATTGTTTGTAGTAGTTGATCTTGATTTTAACGCGCTCAGGTGGGCCCGATTATACAGACAGGCCCCAAGCTAACCAATCTTGCTTAACACTATCTCTACATTGTTATGGGCGTTGCTGTCCAGCCAGTCGACCTCGGACCAGCTGCGTAACCAGGTCATCTGCCGCTTGGCCAGCTGACCGGTGGCCACTATGCCACGATACACCATCTCATCGTAGTCCATCTCGCCGTCCAGATAAGACCACATCTGCCGATAGCCAACGCAACGCATGGCGGGCATCCCAGGGTGCAGATCGCCACGGGCACGTAGCCGGATCACCTCTTGTTCAAAGCCAGCCGCCAACATCTGATCGAATCGTAGCGCGATTCGCTCCCTGAGTTGCGACCGCTCCGGCGGCGCTATGGCAAATTGTCGGACACGGTAGGGTAGCGTCTCGCCCTGGGCGCGGGTTAAATCGGTCAGGCTACGGCCGGTCAAGCGGAACACTTCCAATGCCCGGCTCAGCCGCTGGGGATCGTTGGGATGGATCCGCGCCGCCGCCACCGGATCGATCCGCGCCAGTTCGGCATGCAGTGCCAACCAGCCGACTTGCTGAGCCTCGCGCTCTATCTGGCCACGCACCGCCTCGTCGGCCGCCGGCAGGGGGGACAACCCCTCCAGCAGGGCTTTGTAGTAGAGCATGGTCCCCCCCACCAGTAAGGGGATGCGGCCCTGGGCGCTGATCTTGGCCATCTCGGCAAGGGCATCTTGGCGAAAATCGGCCGCCGAATAACTCTCGGCGGGATCGCGTATATCGATCAGGCGATGGGGAGCCTGGGCCAGTTCGGCCGCCGAGGGCTTGGCCGTCCCTATGTCCATGCCGCGATAGATGAGCGCCGAATCCACGCTGATGATGTCACAGGGCAGCTGACGGATCAGCTCCATGGCCAGCGCCGTCTTGCCCGAGGCGGTGGGCCCCATCAAAAAAATCACCAGCGGCTGCTCACTCATGCTCCCACTCCTGTATCCATTGCTGCCAAGGTAGCGGCCGGTAGCCGCCCGCAGGCCAAGGCTGGTGGCTCTGCAGCCACTGGCGCAGCAGCCCCTCGCCCTGAGGCAGATCATAGTGCCGCCCGGCGGTGGCTTGCTGTGCCAGCCAATCACACACAGTGCCGATTGCCTGCGGGCCAGGCTCATCCAGGGCCGCCAACAGTGCCAGCAGCGCCGGCAGGGTCTCCGCCAGGTTGGTCTGCCGCAAGGCAGCCGGTACCCGATAGATCATCAGGGTTCCCGCACTGGCGGGCTTGCTCTCCAGCCCCAGGCGGGAGAGCCAGTCAGCATGGCTCTCCAGCACGGCCTGTTGCGTGAGCGAGAGCGTCAAGCGCACTGGCATGAGCAACGGCTGAGAGACGAGGCCCTCAGGCCAAGCTTGCTGCCAGCCTTGTTGCAGCAGATGGCGCTCCAGCCGTGCCAAGTGACACAGCCCCAGCTGAGCGTCTTGGCGCACCAGCAGATAATGTGGCGGCAGCAGCAGCACAGGTTGCCATGGGCCTGATGGGGTGCCCTCGCCCTGGGCGGGGCCAGGTGGCGGCTCCGTCTCGCCGGGGGAGCGCATCAACTGTTGATAAGCCATGGCCGCCTGCTGCAGGCGGAGCCCCTCGGGCAGATCCCGGCTCACGCCGCCTGCGGATGAAGCAGCGGCCGGACGATAGCCGGAGGCATGGTAGCCGTGCTCCTTGGGTTTCAGTGGCGTCTGAGGATAGGCTGCTGGCTCGGCTATCTGCCATGGCGCGGAAGCTGGCGCTGCCTGGGCCGCAGGCCGCGCAGTGAGCAAGGCCTCGCGCAACACCTGCAGCAGGAAATCATGCACCAGCCGCGCCTCATGAAAACGCACTTCATGCTTGGCCGGATGCACGTTGACATCCACCAGCCGGGGATCCAGCTCCAGGTAGAGGACATAGGCAGGAAGCAGCTCCACCCCCAAGGCCTCCAAACACGCCTGGCGAATGGCATGGTTGATCAGTTTGTCGCGCATCATGCGGCCATTGACATAGCTGTACTGCAGCTCGGTCGCCGGACTGCCATCCGCCTGCGGTGGCACCAACCACCCATGCAGCCGCAAGCCATGGTGCTCGCTATGCACCTTGAGCGCCTGCTGGATGAAACGCTCGCCACAGGCCACCGCCACCCGACGCTGGCAGGCCGCAGCATCACTGGCCGCCCGATACTGGCGCACCGGCTTGCCATTGTGGCGCAACACCAAGCTGACATCGAAGCGGCTCAGGGCCAGGCGACGGATCAGTTCATCGATGTGGTTAAATTCGGTCTTCTCGCTACGCAAGAATTTGCGACGGGCCGGGGTGTTGAAGAAGAGATCCTGCACCTCGACCGTGGTGCCGACAGGGTGCGCGGCGGGACGCACCGTCACCGCCATGTCCCGGCCTTCGGCCTGCGCCTGCCAGGCCTCGGATTGGTTGGCCGGCCGCGAGGTCAGGGTCAGGCGGGAGACGGCGCTGATGGAGGCCAGCGCCTCACCGCGAAAGCCCAGGCTGGCAATGCCTTCAAGATCCGCCAGGGTCGCCACCTTGGAGGTGGCATGGCGTGCCAAGGCCAGGATCAGCTCCTCTTGCGGAATACCGCCGCCGTTGTCGCGGATCCGGATCAGCTTGGCACCGCCCTTTTCCACCTCAATCTCGATACGATCGGCACCGGCATCCAGGCAATTTTCCACCAGCTCCTTGACCACGGAGGCAGGCCGCTCTACCACTTCGCCGGCGGCAATCTGGTTGGCCAGCAGTGGCGGCAGTATCTGGATGGCCATATCAGCTGGTGGGAATGTAGATCACCTGACCGATGCGCAGTTCATCTGAGTTCAGGCTGTTGTGGTTGCGAAGCCGCGCCATGCTCACCCCATAGCGCTTGGCCAAGCGGGAAAGACTCTCGCCCGACTTGACCACATGCTTGATCTGTCCCTGGCTTTGCCCCTGGGCCCGATTGGCCAGCATGGTGCCACCCGGCGGGTTATCGGTGTAATAACGCTTGATGCCGGTGAAGAGGGCACGGGCGATCCGCTGCTGGAAGGCGCTGGAGATGAGCAACTTCTCCTCCTGCGGATTGGAGATGAAGCCGGTCTCAATCAGCAAGGAGGGAATGTCCGGAGCCTTGAGCACTGCCAGACTGGCATGCTGCGGTTGATGCTTGTGCAAGCGCACCTCTTGCCCTATGTGCTTGAGGATGATTTCGCCGATGGAGTAGCCCTCACTGCGGGAGTTATCCCAAGAGAGATCCAGTATGGTCTGCGCCAGATAGGGGTTGGGTTCGGCTTCGGCAATCACCTTACCGGCACCGCCCAGCAGCTCGGTATGCTTGTCCTGCTGCCCCAACAGCTTGTTCATCTCCCTATCCACCCGCTTGGCGGACAGGATCCAGACAGAGGCACCGCGCGCCTGGCGGTTGGCCACGCTGTCGGCATGGATGGAGATCAGCAGGTGCGCCTTGTGCTTGCGAGCGATCTCTGAGCGCTCATTGAGATCGACAAAATAATCGCCGGTACGGGTCATCACCGCCCGCATACCCGGTTGACGGTTGATGAGGGCCGCCAGTTGCCGAGAGACCGCCAGGGTCACGTTCTTCTCATAGGTGCCACTAGGGCCCACGGCCCCGGGATCCTTGCCCCCGTGGCCGGCATCCACCGCCACTATGATCGCCATGACCTCCGAGGCTTTCAAGGTGGACGTGGAAACTGTTAAAAATCTCGTGCTGTACTCCCTTATGGAGAGAAAATCCCTCTATGCCTCCGGCGTTGAGGATGAAGAGGACTACCTGCACTGAT
>JAJOIN010000085.1 GCA_021209335.1 Aeromonadaceae bacterium | reverse complement strand
GGGAGCCGCTGGCCTATGGCCTGCAACTGGCGGCCCTGGCGCTCTTGGCCATGCTGGGCCTGCAGCGGCTGGCCCCCTACAGCGAGCGCCTGCCACCGGGCGCGGTGGCCGGACTGTTTGGCCTGTGGCTACTGTACTTTTGGCAACTGCTGGTGACCCTGTTTGCCGTGCCCCAGGTGCTGCTGCCCACCCCCATGGCCATCGTCGCTGCCTTGTGGGAAAACGCCGGCCTGCTGGCGGGGGACTTTGTCCAGACGGTGCTCAAGTCGGTGCTGGTGGGCTATGTGCTGGGCAGTGGCTTAGGCGTCTTGTCCGGCATCGCCATCGAGCGCTTTCCCTTCTTGCAGCGTGGCTTTTTGCCCCTGGCCAACCTGACGAGCACCATACCCCTGGTGGGCATAGCGCCCATCGCCGTCATGTGGTTCGGTTTTGATTGGCCCTCCAAGGCGGCGGTCATAGTGCTGGTGACCTATTTCCCGGCGCTGGTCAGCACACTGGCGGGGCTGCAGGCCAGTGGCAAGCTGGAGCAGGAGCTGCTGCACTCCTACGCCGCCAGCCCCAGGGTCACCCTGCTGACCCTGCGCTTGCCGGCGGCAATGCCCTTTATCTTCAGTGCTCTCAAGGTTAATGCCACCTTGGCGCTCATCAGCGCCATCGTTGCGGAATACTTCGGCTCACCTACCGCCGGGTTGGGCTTTCGAATCTCGGCCGAGGCGGCCCGTATGCACATGCCCATCGTCTGGGCGGCGATCGTGGTGGCCTCGGTAGTGGGATCGGCTCTGTATGCCCTGCTGGTCAGGCTGGAGCGTCGCGTCACCTTCTGGCACCCGTCCATTCGAGGACAGGGCTGAGGTGAGGCTGGGTAGTGCGTTACACATGGACTTGATGATCAACCAGCATAAAGAGGAACTTTGCATGAGCCAACACCCCCTGTTTCGTCGCGCTTTGCTTGCCGCTGCCCTGATGGCCGCCGGGCTGGGCTCGGCCCCCGCCCTGGCGGCGGACAAGGTCACCCTGCAACTTAAATGGGTGCCCCAGGCCCAGTTTGCCGGTTACTACGTGGCCCAGCAGAAGGGCTTTTATCAGGACGCCGGGCTGGAGGTCACCATCAAGCCCGGGGGCACCGACATCTCGCCGGTACAGGTGATCGCCGGCCGCGCCGCCGATGTGATCGTCAACTGGATGCCCGATGCCCTGGCCGCCCGGGAGGCGGGGGTGCCGCTCGTCAACATCAGCCAGATCTACGACCGATCCGGCATGATGCTCACCTGCAAGAAGGCCAGCGGTATTGCCAGCCCCGCCGATCTCAAGGGTAAGACCCTGGGGGTCTGGTTCGGCGGCAACGAGTACCCCTTCTTCAACTGGATGGCCAAGCTGGGTTACCAGCCGGAGAAGGACATCAAGGTACTCAAGCAGGGCTTTAACGTGGATCCCCTGTTGCAGGGCCAGGCTGACTGCATCTCGACCATGAACTACAACGAGTACTGGCAGCTCATCGATGCCGGCATGAAGGCCGATGAGCTCATCACCTTCGCCTATGAAGATCAGGGGGCCTCCACCCTGGAGGATGGCCTCTATGTGCTGGAGAGCGATCTCAAGGATCCGGCCTTTGTCGCCAAGATGGCCAAGTTCGTCAAGGCCACCTTGCAGGGTTGGAACTATGCGGTGAGCCACCCGGCCGAGGCGGCCGAGATAGTGGTGGAGCAGGATGCCTCCGGCTCGGCCACCCAGGCGGTGCAGCAACGGCAGATGGAAAACGTGGCCAAGCTCATCACCAGCGCCAACACCGCCAAGATGGGGTATCTGGACTCGGAAGCCTACCGCCGCACCATAGCCGTGTTGCTCAGCGGCGGCAGCTCGCCGGTCATCAAGCAAGATCCGGGTGATGCCGCCATGAGTCATGCGGTGTGGGATGCCGCCACCAAGCTCTAACCCTCTTAGCGGCCGTCACGGCTTGATCTGAGGCAGAAGATCGCCGCTTTTGCCCACCCCAAGGCTGCCACCGGCTGCCTTGGGGTGATACATTGCGCCACGCTTATTTCCTCTTGTTGGATGTTTGGAGCACCATGAGCGACGCATTGCCGGTTCCATCCCCTGCCTACAGCCTGCTGGATCCTAACCTCAGCGATGAGGAGAAGGGGCGCATCCGCCGCAGTAACGAGGCGCTGATCCTGGCCGCCGCCGAGCGGGCCTTCTCCCGTACCGGCTTCAAGGGCACCACCATGGCGCAGATCGCCGATGAAGCCCAGCTGCCCAAGGCCAATCTGCACTACTACTTCGGTAACAAGGAAAACCTCTACCTGCATGTGCTGGATCGCATACTGCACGACTGGCTGAGCCCCATGGATGCCATCACGCCACAGGCCGATCCCAAGCAGGCCCTGGAGAGCTACATACGGCAGAAGATGCGCCTGACCTACGAACGGCCCGAGGCCTCCCGGCTGTTTGCCAACGAACTGCTGCAGGGTGCCAACGTCATAGGCGCGCTGCTTAAGACCGAGCTCAAGGAGCTGGTGCAGACCAAGGCGGCGGTGGTGGATGAGTGGATTGCCGCCGGCAAGGTGGCACCCTTGGACAGCACCCATCTCTTCTTCTCCATCTGGTCCCTGACCCAGGGGTATGCCGATTTTGACATTCAGATCCGGGCCGTACTGGGCCGCAGCGGGCAAAGTCAGGCGGATCGCCAGCGCGCCGAGCGCCACGTACTCACCCTGATCTTCCGCACCTGCGGGCTGGCCTGAGGCCGGCCCTGCGCCGGTGTGCTGCATTTTTAGCCCAATCCCGGTGCACGGCTCCCCAAAATGAACACTTAGGGTGTGGGTATTCGGGCCCGATCGGCCGGAATGAGCCGGTTTTTTGCTCATAACTGACCATTTGGTCAAGTTGGCACGAACCTCGCTTCTGTTTGTCTTGAAACCTAACCATGTGGTCAGGTTATTGAGCCAAGTGTTTCACAAGGAGCGACCCCATGAAGAATCCCAGCCCCGTCGGCACGGATGCCCCAGGTCTGCTGGCTGGGCGCCTGTCCCAGGCGGCCTATGCGCAGAACTTTGCCGACAGTCATCCGCCGCTCACCGCCACCCAGGCCCTCATCGAGGCAGACCGTTGCTACGACTGCTTCAATGCCCCCTGCACTCAGGCCTGCCCGGCGGGCATCGAAGTGCCGCGTTTCATCCAGCGCATCGCCCAGAAGAATATCCGCGGTGCCGCCGAGGTGATCCTGGAGGCCAATGAGCTGGGCGGTATCTGTGCCCGGGTCTGTCCCACCGAACAGCTGTGTGAGCAGGCCTGCGTCCGCACGGCCCAGCAGAGCAAGCCGGTGGAGATTGGCCAGCTGCAGCGCTTTGCCACCGACACCTATTTTGCCGATCCCGGCGCTCCCCTGTTCACCCGGGGGCCCAGCTCCGGCAAGACGGTGGCCGTGGTGGGGGCGGGGCCGGCCGGCCTGACCGTGGCCCATCGCCTGGCGCGCCTGGGTCATGAGGTGGTGCTGTTTGACAGCAAGCCCAAGCTCGGCGGCCTCAACGAATATGGCCTGGCCACCTACAAGACCACGGGTAACTTTGCCCAGCACGAGATCCGCTGGCTGCTCTCCATCGGCGGCATCGAGGTGCGCACCGAGCAGATGCTGGGGCGGGATATTCACCTGGCGAAGCTGCAGCAGGAATTCGATGCCGTCTTCCTGGGGCTGGGGCTGGCCGGGGTCAATAGCCTGGGGATCCCGGAACCTCAGGTGGCCGGGATCTGCGAGGCGGTGGACTTCATCGCCGCCTTGCGTCAGGCCGAGGATAAGGCCGAACTGCCGGTGGGCCGCCAGGTGGTGGTGATCGGCGGTGGCATGACGGCGGTGGATGCCGCCGTGCAGGCCAAAAAGCTGGGGGCCCGGGAAGTGACCCTGGTGTACCGGCGTGGCGAGGAGGCTCTGAAGGCCTCAGCCGAGGAGATGGACTGGGCGCGCCACAATGGCGTGGCCGTGCGGCTGTGGGCGGCACCTCAGGCGGTGCTGAGCGAAGGCGCCCAGCTGACCGGCATGCGCTTTGCGGTGACCGCCGAGCAAGATGGCAAGCTCATCGAGACCGGTGAGACCTTCACCCTGGCGCCGACATGCTGCTCAAGGCCATAGGGCAGCGCTATCTGCCGGAGGCCATGGGTGCCGACCTGGCGCTGGCCGGCGGG
>JAJOIN010000121.1 GCA_021209335.1 Aeromonadaceae bacterium | reverse complement strand
TGCGGCCACTCCAGAGCCCGGCGCAGCGGCGCCAGTATCTCGGCGGACAACGACCGTTTGCCCAACAGATGTTGCAGGGCCAGGGCCGCGCCGCCCAAGGCACCGCTGACATAGAGATCATCCCCCGGCCGGGCACCGGATCGCCGCAGGGCACCCTCTTGGGGCACAGTGCCCTGAATGGTGACAGTGATGGACAGGGGCCCACGGGTCATGTCGCCCCCAACCAGCTCCACCTGGTGCTCATCGGCCAGCGCCAGAAAGCCCGCGGCAAAGGCCGCCACCCAGGCCTCGTCCACCGCCGGTAATGTCAGGGCCAGGGAGGCCCAGCGCGCCTGGGCCCCCATGGCGGCCAGATCCGACAGATTCACCGCCAGGGCCTTGTGTCCCAGAGCCCGGGGATCCACCTCGGCAAAAAAATGCACGCCACTTACCAGGGTGTCAGTGCTCACCGCCAGCAGCTCGCCCGCCGGCACCGCCAGCAGGGCACAGTCATCCCCCGAGCCCAACACCACATCGTCACGCCGCGGCAATCGCTGGAAGTAGCGGCGGATCAGCTCAAATTCCCCCATCGTCTTCTCCTTGAGGCACCCATAAGCAAAAAGCCAGCAATATGCTGGCTTTGCAAGCTGGGCGGGACTGTCTCACGCCTTGTTCTGGGCCCGGACCACCTTATCCAGCACACCGTTGACAAACTTGTGGCTGTCTTCGGCGGCAAAGGATTTGGCCAGCTCGATGGCTTCGTTGATCACCACCTTGTAGGGCACGTCCTGGCGGAATTGCAGCTCAAAGGTCGCCAGACGCAATATGGCCTTGTCCACCAGATCCAAATCCTCGAGCTTGCGGGACAGGTGCGGGGCAAAGACAGCGTCCAGGGTCGTGGCATTATTGGCCACCCCCAGCAGCAACTCGTTGAAGTAGGCCACGTCCGTGCCCTTCATGTCGTTGTCCAGCTTGAACTGCTCGATGATATCCCCCACGTTGTCCTGGGTGACCTGCCACTGGTAGATGGCCTGGGTGGCGAAGAAGCGGGCGCGACGGCGCTCTGCAGGTTTCAATGTCTTTCTCCTAACTTACACGTCCAACTGTTTGAGGACGTTGATCATTTCCAGCGCGCTCAGTGCGGCCTCTGCACCTTTGTTACCCGCCTTGGTACCGGCACGCTCGATGGCTTGTTCAATGTTTTCCGTGGTCAGCACGCCGAAGGCCACCGGCACCTCATGCTCCAGCATCACCTGGGCCATGCCCTTGCTGCTTTCATTGGCCACCAGATCGAAGTGGTAGGTGCCACCGCGGATGACACAACCCAGGGCGATGACGGCATCGAACTGACCGCTCTTGGCCAGCTTCTTCACCGCCAGAGGGATTTCCACGGCACCCGGCACCCGCACCAGGGTGAGGTTGTCGTCATTCACCTGACCCTGACGCTTGAGCACATCCAGGGCACCGGACAACAGGTTTTCATTGATGAAGCTGTTGAAACGGGCCACCACGATGGCGATGCGCGCGTCGGGCGCGGCCATGTTTCCTTCGATTACCTTCATGGCTCTTCCTCAGTCTGCCGGGATAAAAGTGCGCGTAGTCTAGCACAACCGGGCGTTGACAACAGCCTGCCGCCCGGTTACTGCCCCGCTTAGTTGTCGCTGACGTACTCCACCACTTCCAGGCCGAAACCGGACAAGGCGTGGTAGCGCTTGGGCGAGCTCATCAGCCGCATCTTGCCCACCCCCAGGGCCTTCAAGATCTGGGAGCCGACCCCCACCCGTCGGGAGGTGCCCTTGGGCTTGGCCGCCACCGGCTGCTGACCGCAATCCTCGGCGGCAAACTGGGACAGGCGCGCCAGCAGCTCGGCCTGGCTCTGCTCCTGCCCCAGGATCACCAGCACCCCGCCTTCGGCAGCGATGCGGGCCATGGCATCGTGGATCGGCCAGCTGCGGGCGGCATGCCGGTCGGTGAGCAGCACATCCGAGAAGAAGTCATGCAGGTGCACCCGCACCAGGGTGGCCTCGTCTGCCCGGATGGGGCCCTTGCACAGGGCATGATGCACCTGGTTGTCGATGGTGTCCTTGAAGGTCACCAGTTCGAACTCACCGTGCTCGGTGGGCAGCAGGCAGCGGCTCAGCTCCACCACGGTCGTCTCGTTCTGGATGCGGTACTCGATGAGATCGGCGATGGTGCCGAGCTTGATGCCATGCTGGGCGGCGAAGGCCTCCAGATCCGGCCGCCGGGCCATGGTGCCGTCTTCGTTAAGGATCTCCACGATCACCGCCGCCGGCTCCAGCCCGGCCAACCGGGCCAGATCGCAACCTGCCTCGGTATGGCCGGCCCGGTTCAGCACGCCACCGGGTTGCGCCATCAGGGGGAAGATGTGCCCGGGTTGCACCAGATCCGCCGCCTGGGCCTCGGGGCCACCGCCGCTTGCACGGTACGGGCCCGATCCGCCGCCGAGATGCCGGTGGTGACGCCGGTGGCCGCCTCTATGCTGACGGTAAAGTTGGTGGAGAACTGAGCGCCGTTGTTGCCCACCATCAGCGGCAGGTTGAGGCGCCGGCAGCGCTCCTGGGTCAGGGTCAGGCAGATGAGGCCACGACCGAAGCGGGCCATGAAGTTGATGTCTTCGGGGCGCACCATGGAGGCGGCCATGATGAGATCCCCTTCATTTTCCCGGTCCTCGTCATCCATCAGGATGACCATCTTGCCCTGCCGCAGGTCGTCAATAATCTCTTGGGTACTGTTCAATGCCATCTTGTGCTTCCTGAAAGTTGCCTGCCATTGCCTTGGTAGAAGGCTTAACGCAAAAATCCGTGTTGAGCCAGGGTCTCCAGCGTGATGCCGGCGGAGGCCGGCTGCGCCGCCTTGTCCCCCAGCATCAGCCGCTCCAGATACCGGGCGATGAGATCCACCTCCAGGTTCACCCGGCTGCCCGGCCGCCAGTCCCCCACGGTTGTCTCTGCCGTGGTGTGGGGCACTATGGTGAGTTTGAAGCGGGCGCCGTCCACGGCGTTGACCGTCAGGCTGATGCCATCCACAGTGATGGAACCTTTCTCGGCGATATAGCGAGCCAGCTCATCCGGCGCCTTGATCCAGTACTCCATGGCGCGGCCCAGGGGATGGACTGAGACGAGCTCGCCGACGCCATCCACGTGACCGGAAACCAGGTGGCCCCCCAGGCGGGTGGTGGGCGTCAGGGCCCGCTCGAGATTGAGCGCCTGGCCGACCTTGTAGTGGGCAAAGCCGGTGCGCTTGATGGTCTCACCCGAGACATCCGCCACATAGCCGTCCCCCGGCAGGGCCACCACCGTCAGGCAGACGCCGTTGGTGGCGATGGAGTCGCCCAGCTTGACGTCCGACAAATCCAGCTTGCCGCTGCGCACCCGCACCGACACATCCTGCCCCTTGGGCTCCATGGCGATGAGGGTCCCCACCGCCTCGACGATTCCTGTAAACATCTTCTTCTCCTAGACCTGCGGCCGCAGCCGCAGCCGTATGTCCTGTCCCAGCTGGCACAGCTCCAGCAACTCAAGCCGTGGCGCCTGGCTCATCTGGGTATAGATCGGCAGGCTCAACAAGCCCTGAGCGGCCTCCCCCATCAGCACCGGCGCCTGGTAGAGCAGCAGCTCGTCCACCAAGGATTGGCTCAGCAGGGCGCCGGCCAGCTGGCGGCCCGCCTCCACCCACAGCTCATTGACGCCCTGGGCGCCCAGCGCGTCCAGCAGTGACGGCAGACTGAGCTTGCCGCTGGCCGGATCCCGGGGCAGCGGCCAGCTGGCTCACCGCGCCGGCCACTCCCCTTCTACCTGCTCGCGCGCCAGCCAGATCTCACCCGGCAGGCTGAACAGGCGGGCGTCCGCCGTCAGCCGCTGCCGACCATCGACGATGACCCGGATGGGCTGGCGCAAGTCGGCCTCGGCGTACTGGGCGCGCACCGACTCGGGCAGCTCGGCCCAGCGCACGTTGAGCGCCGGATCATCGGTCAGCACGGTATCGGCGCCGGTCAAGATGGCACAGGCCTGGGCACGGCCCAGCTGCACATCGGCCCGCGCCTGGGGGCTTGTGATCCACTGGCTCTGGCCATTGGCCAGGGCGGTGCGGCCATCGAGACTGGCCGCCAGCTTGACGGTCACCCGCGGGCGCCCGCTGCGCATGCGCTGTACGAAGCCGGCATTGAGCGCCAGGGCATCGGCCGCCATCAAGCCAGAG
>JAJOIN010000067.1 GCA_021209335.1 Aeromonadaceae bacterium | reverse complement strand
CTGGGCCACCTGATACAGGGCGCGAATGACCGCCGGATGAAAGGCATCATAGATGTCCGCCACCCGGCTGTTGTTGCGATCCACCGCCAGCAGGTACTGGGTGAGGTCATTGCTGCCCACCGACCAGAAATCCACATAGCCGGCCATCTCCGGCAGAATGTAGAGGGCCGCCGGCACCTCTATCATGGCGCCCAGGCTGGGATAGCGGATGCTGCTGCCACGGCGGCCCAGCTCTTCGGACACCTCCAGCCAGGCCTGATCCAGCAAACGGCGCGCCGCCTGCACCTCGGAGAGCGAGGTCACCATGGGTAGCATGATGGAGAGATTGTCCTGCTGCTCGCTGGCCCGCAACATGGCCTTGAGCTGAGAGAGAAACAGCTCGGGGTGATCCAAGGTCAAGCGAATGCCGCGCCAGCCGAGGAAGGGATTATCCTCGACGATGGGCAGGTAAGGCAGGGGTTTGTCGCCCCCCACATCCAGGGTGCGCATGCAGACAGGCCGGTTCGGATAGTTGGCCAGAATGGCTCGGTAACGGGCTGTCTGCTCCTGCTCAGATGGAAAACTGTCGTGCAGCATGAAGGGGATCTCGGTGCGATACAGACCAATGCCGTCCGCCAGATCCCGCATGGCGTTCTCGCTGTCCACCGACAGACCGGCATTGAGCAGCACAGAGATGCGCACCCCATCCCGGGTATTCGAGGGCAGATGGCTCTCGCCGCCCACCAGGGCATCAAAGGCCTTGGCCTGACGGATGAGTTGTTGGTACTCCTCCAGCACAGAAGTGTTGGGCTCTATGATGAGTTCGCCTATGTTGCCATCCACCACCAGCAGGCGCTGATCCAGCTCGGCCAGCGGCAGATCCAAGCCCATCACCGCCGGTATCCCTAAGGCGCGGGCCAAGATGGCGGCGTGGGA
Source organism: Aeromonadaceae bacterium (assembly GCA_021209335.1). Lineage (GTDB taxonomy): Bacteria > Pseudomonadota > Gammaproteobacteria > Enterobacterales > Aeromonadaceae > Pseudaeromonas. Next base: position 30,492 of record JAJOIN010000067.1, on the reverse strand, counting down.
GTTGACCGCCCCGCGCATGGAGACCATGCCCACCAGTCGATCCCGCGGTATCTCCGCCAGCAGGGTGGCGGTGACCTCCTCGGCCATCAACACCACAGGCTCGTCAAACTGGTATTCATCATGATGACTGTGCGCCAAACGGCTCAGCAGACGCTGGGCCACATCCCGCAGATCCAGCGCCCGCTCCCGCAGGTAGGGATCGCTCATGGCCTCAAACTGGGCGATGAACCGCTCGGTCACCTGCCGCACCGCCGAGGCCGCACTCCAGCCCTCCTGGCTAATGGCCTGGTCGATCTGGCGCATGTAGGCCGGATCCGACAGCAGATGCTGATAAATCTCGAAGATGGCGCCAGAGTCTTTGGCCACCGACTCGCGAAAGCGCAGGGCCAGGCCATCCAGATCCATCTGTACCTGCAGCACCGCCTGCTGCAGCAGCTCACGCTGCAGCTCGGGATCCTCGCTGCGCTTGAGCGTGATCTGGGACAGCTCCAGCTTGGGTTGCCAGATCCAGGCCTTGGCGATGGCCAAGCCGGGCGAGGCTGCCACCCCCTTGAGGGTTCGCCGCCAATGATGCTGGTTGAGCAGTATGCCCTTCACCTCGGCGTGGGCGATGCGGCCGGCCAGCTGGGCTGCCAGGGTCACCAGAAAAGACTCATCGCTCTCGTCGAACTGCCGGGACTCTTTTTGCTGCACCACCAGCACCCCCAGCACCCGCCGCTGATGCATGATGGGCACGCCCAGGAAGGAGTGGAACTCCTCCTCCCCCACCTCTGGCAGATATTTGAAGCTGGGATGGGCGGGGGCATCGGCCAGATTGATCAGCTCTTCCCGGCGGCCCACCAAGCCGACCAGGCCTTCGTCAAAGGGCAAGACCGTCTTGCCAGCGGCCTCTGGGCTGAGGCCATCGGTGGCGGCCAAGCGATAACGACGGCGCTGGGCCTCAGACAGATAGATGGAACAGCAGTCTACCTCCATCACCTTGCGGGTCTGGGCCGCCAGGGTGTGCATGGCTTCCTGTAGCGACGGAGCCAATGTGACTCCTTCGACGATGTGTCGCAATGCCGTTAACACCCTGTCTCCTCCCGTGGCGATGCGGCCTAGCGCCCTCGTGGACGCCGCGGCTCTTTCTTGTTGATTACAGGCATGGCGACGGGGGCAAACTCCTTCATCACCCGTCGGTAGACCTCGCGCTTGAAGGAGACCACCTGACGTACCGGATACCAGTAGCTGACCCAGCGCCAGTCATCAAACTCCGGCTGGCCATGGCAGCCAAACTGGATGCAAGACTCTTTGCTCTCCTCCAGGCGCAGCAGAAACCATTTCTGTTTCTGGCCGATACACACCGGGGAGCTGTCCCAACGTATCAATCGCTTTGGCAGACGATACTTCAGCCAGTTGCGGCTGGTCGCCAAAATCGTAACATCAGCGGGTCTGAGGCCGATCTCTTCATACAGCTCGCGATACATGGCTTCTTCGGGGGTTTCCCCCTCATCGACTCCCCCTTGAGGGAACTGCCAAGAATGCTGACCGAATCGCCGAGCCCATAACACCTGTCCATTGCGATTGCAGATCACGACACCAACGTTGGGGCGAAAACCATCGCCATCAATCACGCAATCACCTGTCTATCCGACTCTGCTTCTTGGTGACGATTTTTTCACATTCAGCCCCCAGCAGCAAACGGACAACGTCAGCCTGTGAGCAAGATGGTTGTTTAGCGCAGTCAACCGACAGATCCCCGCCAAGGATCCAGGATCCGCTCGATTTAGCCACCAGATCTGTGGATAAGGCTCTGCAAAAGTCGGTATGAGGCGCGGATTATTCAAAGGAGTCGGCTCTTGGCGCAAGCTGTCAAGCCTTGTAACTTATGATTAACCCATAATAATCAGACTATTAGTGTTAGTTATCGATTATTTATTCTATTGTGATGCCCGCCGCCGCCTCACAGCATGTGAGTATCTCAGCCTGACTGAATTTCGCACAACGGCCTACTATCGGCGATAGAATGACCTGATTTGGCCAACCAACAGGCGGATGGGCGTCCTTCCGGCAAACGGATCAGGGGGATCCGGCAGTTATCCAACTATTTTGTGGATAACTCTGTGCATCTGGGGCGAGTAGCGATGGGATAAGCCGCGCATAAGCCGCCATGCCGGCATAGCCGCCACACGGTTAAGTTTAACATCATGAAAAATAGAGACTTTTATTATAAAATCCAACACTGGGCAGCCTGGGTGGCTGCCTGTATGATCTGACGATTAATTCAGCAAAGACCGCCACCATGTGCCCCACACCGCCTCACAGTGAACAGGAACTGTTCCAACGCAGTCTTCATCTGGCCGGCCAGAGCCTGGCCGAGCTGGCTACTCAGGCTGGCGTCAGCCTGCCCGATAACCTGAAGCGAGAAAAAGGCTGGGTCGGTCAGCTGCTGGAGTGGCACTTGGGCGCCACGGCGGGCAGCAAGCCGGAACAGGATTTTCCCGACTTAGGGATAGAGCTCAAGACCTTGCCCATCGACGAAACAGGCCGCCCGCTGGAAACCACCTTCGTCTGCGTGGCCCCCCTGCTGGGCATCGCCGGCCAACGCTGGGAGGAGAGCAGCGTCCGCAACAAACTCAGCCGGGTGCTGTGGATCCCGGTAGAGGCCAGCCGCGCCCTGCCACTGGGCGCACGGCGGGTAGCCAGCCCCTTCTTATGGAGCCCCAGCCCGGAGGAGGAAGCCCTGCTGCGGCAGGACTGGGAGGAGCTGATGGAGCAGATCGCCTGGGCCGCATCGAGCAGATCAGTGCCCGCCAGGGCCAGGTACTGCAATTACGACCGAAGGCGGCCAATGGCCGGGCCCTCACCACCGCCATCGGCCTGCAAGGCCAGCGCATCCAGACCCGCCCCCGCGGCTTCTACCTGAAGACCGGCTTTACCCATGCCCTGCTGTGCCGCCATTTCCAGCTCGTCTGAACCGGCCATCGCCACAGACCGGATCTTTGCCACTTGACGGCCAAAATATGACCATAAGCGGCCGTTTTGCTTTATCATCCTTGGCGGAAGCAACGCATTCCGTCCCAGACTAGGGTTTTGAATATCAAGGAGATGATATGGCTGTCACGAAGAAGTTTCTTAAGAGCAAGCCGGAAGTCCAGGTGACATTCGAAGTCAGCAAAGAGGCGGCCAAAGCGGCCGTGTCGGTGTTTTTGCTGGGCGAATTTGCCGGCTGGGAACCCATTGAACTCAAGCCGCTCAAGAGCGGGGGGTTCAAAACCAGCCTCAAGCTGCCGGTCGATCAACAAGCCCAGTACCAGTACCGTTTCCGCCTGGTGGATGCCGCTGGCCAGGAGTGGTTTGACAATGACTGGGAGGCCGAGGCCTACTGCGCCAATCCCTTTGGCGGTGAAAACTCGGTACTCTGCGTCAGCGAGTAAGACCGGCCTAACAAAAAAGGCTCGCCACTGGCGAGCCTTTTGTTTGGCAAAGACAAGTCGATTAGTTGAGCTTCTCTTTGATGCGCGCCTTCTTACCAGACAGGTTGCGCAGGTAATACAGCTTGGCACGACGCACATCACCGCGACGCTTCAGCTCCACGCTGGCGATCAGCGGGCTGTGGGTCTGGAATACACGCTCAACACCTTCACCGTTGGAGATCTTACGTACGGTGAATGCAGAGTGCAGGCCACGGTTGCGCTTGGCGATAACCACGCCTTCGAACGCCTGCAGACGCTCCTTGTTACCTTCCTTGACGCGTACTTGTACGCGTACTGTGTCCCCCGGGCCGAAGGCCGGGATGTCGGAACGCATTTGTTCTTGCTCGAGTTGCTTGATGATTTTGCTCATAGTCTCTTCCTACCTAGGATTAACTGAAAACTCTACTGCTGTTCGTCACTTATGCTCGCGAACAAACTGGGCAAGAAGCTTCTCTTGCTCGTCAGTCAGAGCTAGGTTGTTAAGTAGTTCCGGCCTTCTCAACCAGGTACGCCCCAATGCCTGTTTCAGACGCCACTGTCGGATGCCCTCATGGTTCCCGCTCAGCAACACCTCCGGCACCGCCAGCCCATCCATCTCTTCCGGTCGGGTATAGTGGGGATGATCCAGCAGGCCTTCGGTAAAGGAGTCCTGCTCGGCACTGGCCTGATCGCCCAAGACCCCAGGAACCAAACGCGATACCGCGTCTATCAGGGTCATGGCCGGCAACTCGCCGCCACTCAACACGTAATCACCGACAGACCACTCTTCATCGATCTCGGTCTGGATAATTCGCTCGTCGATACCTTCGTAGCGCCCCGCCACCAGAATCAGCTTGGGGTGCTGCACCAGCTCCCGCACACCGGCCTGGGTGAGAGGCCGCCCCTGCGGGGAGAGATAAATGACCCTTGCCTCGCCACCTGCGGCAGCCTTAGCCGCCCGAATGGCTTCCTGCAATGGCTGCACCATCATCAGCATGCCAGGGCCACCACCGTAGGGTCGATCATCGACCGTGCGGTGCTTGTCCTGGGCGAAATCCCGCGGATTCCAGCTGTGGATCTGCAACAGACCCCGTTTGACGGCGCGCCCGGTTACCCCGAAGTCGGTGATGGCACGGAACATTTCCGGGAAGAGGCTAACCACCCCAATCCACATAGAACCTCCAGCCAACGAATACTTGCGGGGCTTAAAAGCCCGGATCCCAATCTACTTCAATGGTATGGCCAGCCAGATCGATCTGCTTGATGACCTGCTCTTCCAGGAACGGGATCAATCGTTCCTTCATACCAAATGCATCATTTGCTTTGGCCTGGACCACCAGAACATCGTTGGAGCCGGTTTCCATGAGCTCGCTCACTTCACCCAGCTCGTACCCCTTGGTGGTGACTACTCGGCAACCAATCAGGTCGCGCCAGTAGTATTCCCCCTCCGGCAGGGACGGCAGCTGTTCCGGCGATACGCCGATATCGGCGCCCACCAGGGCCTGGGCCTCGTCACGCTGGTCGATACCGTCCAGCTTGCAGAGCAGCCCATTGTTGTGACGCTTCCAACCGGTTAACCGGACTTCACGCCACTGCCCGCCTTGCTGCAACAGCCAGGGGGCGTACTCGAAAATGCTCTCGGCATTGTCGGTAAAGGAATTGACTTTCAGCCAACCCTTGATGCCGTACACGGCACCGAGACGACCAACAACTATCGGGTTACTCACCTTAACGCCTCAAACAAAATTCGACATTAGGCAGCCTTCTTGGCGTCCTTGATCAGCTTGGCAACGCGATCAGACACGCTGGCGCCTTGACCAACCCAGTGCTCGATACGAGCCAGATCCAGGTTCATCTTCTCGGCTTGACCAGAAGCCATGGGGTTGAAGAAGCCAACACGCTCGATGAAACGACCATCACGAGCGAAACGGCCATCAGCCACAACGACTTGGTAGAAGGGACGCTTCTTTGCGCCACCACGTTGCAAACGAATGGTTACCATAACCGTCCTCTTTAACTTGAATGAAATCGGGTCTGCAGAAAACACAGACCCTAGCTTAAAATAAGCCGCGACATTTTACTCAGAACCGCGCGGAATGCAACCAAACTGACGGTCTTTGCCCGGCAAAGCTCAGAAGGGACCGCGGCCGAAGCCGCCGGGTGGCAGCATATTCTTCATACTACTCATCATCTTGCGCACGCCACCCTTGCCGGACATCTTCTTCATCATCTTCTGCATCTGATCGAACTGCTTGAGCAGGCGATTCACATCCTGCACCTGCACGCCAGAACCCAGGGCGATGCGGCGCTTGCGCGACCCCTTGATGATGTCCGGGTGACGCCGCTCTGCCGGCGTCATGGAGCTGATGATGGCCTCCATGCGCACCGTAAGCTTGTCATCGATCTGATCCTTGACGTTGTCCGGCAGGCCGGCGACGCCGGGCAGTTTGTCCAACAGCCCCATCATGCCGCCCATGTTGCGCATCTGGGCCAACTGATCCCGAAAGTCTTCCAGGTCGAAGCCCTTGCCCTTTTGCACCTTCTGCGCCAGAGCGGTGGCCTTCTCCTTATCGACCTTGCGCTCCATCTCCTCGATGAGGGACAGCACATCCCCCATGCCCAGGATGCGGGACGCCACCCGATCCGGATGGAAGGGCTCCAGGGCCTCGGTCTTCTCCCCCATCCCCAGGAACTTGATGGGCTTGCCGGTGAGATGACGCACCGACAGGGCGGCCCCCCCCCGGGCATCGCCGTCAGTCTTGGTGAGGATCACCCCGGTCAGCGGCAGGGCCTCGTTGAAGGCGCGGGCGGTGTTGGCCGCATCCTGACCCGTCATGGCATCCACCACAAACAGGGTTTCGATGGGCTTGACCGCCTGATGCAGCGCCTTGATCTCGTCCATCATCTCGCCGTCCACGTGCAGGCGGCCGGCGGTATCGATGAGCAGCACATCATAGAACTGCTTGCGGGCATGCTCGATGGCCGCCTGGGCGATGGCGATGGGGGCCTGATCACTCTGGCTGGGGAAGAAGCTGACGCCAATCTCCTCGGCCAGCCGCTCCAACTGCTTGATGGCCGCCGGCCGGTAGACGTCGGCACTGACCACCAGCACCTTCTTCTTGTGCCGCTCCTTGAGGAAGCGGGCCAGCTTGGCCACCGAGGTGGTCTTACCCGCCCCCTGCAAGCCCGCCATCAAGAGGATGGCCGGCGGTTGGGTGGCCAGGTTGAGGCTCTCGTTGGCCTCGCCCATGACGCTTACCAGCTCGGTCTGCACTATCTTGATGAAGGCCTGGCCCGGGCTCAGGCTCTTGCTGACCTCCTGGCCCACCGCCCGCTCCTTGACCCGGGCGACGAACTCCTTGACCACCGGCAGGGCCACGTCCGCCTCCAGCAGGGCCATGCGCACTTCCCGCAGGGTATCCTTGATATTCTCCTCGGTCAGGCGGCCCCGACCGGTCACGTTGCGTAGCGTCTGGGAAAGACGCTCGGTGAGATTCTCAAACATGCCGCATTCCTAAACTGATGGCGTAATGGCCGGTGATTATAACGCAAACCCTCCCAAGATCTTAAGGCGTCGCTGGCGAGGGGCTGCCGAGCCGGATATACTAGACCCTCGCTGAATTTAAACCCCTAAAATTCAAGTAATTACAATGACTGCCCTGTCGATACTCGTCATCGCCCTCTATCTGCTGGCCAGCCTGGCGGCCTTGCAGCAGCTGCTGACCGAGCGAACGGGCGGCCGTTGGCCACTGTGGGCCCTGGCCAGTGGCGCCCTGGGGTTGCATCTGTTGCTGCTGTTTCATGAGATCACGGCGTTGGAGACAGGCCAGGATCTGAGCCTCATCAAGGTGGCCTCGGCGGTCTCCTGGCTGGTCAGCGGGCTCCTGACCCTCTTGTGCTGCCGGCTCAACGGCAAGGTTCTGCTGCCGGTGGTCTATGGCTTCGCCAGCCTGCTGCTGCTGGTCAACTACCTGATCCCCGGCCAATATGTCATCCATCTGGAGCACCATCCGCTGGTGCTGCTGCACATCGCCCTGGCGCTCTCCAGCTATGCGGTGCTGCTCATCGCCAGCCTGTTAACCCTCTTGCTGGCTTACCTGGATCATCACCTCAAACAGCGCAAGCGGGTGATGCTCCCCGGGCTGCCGCCCCTGCTGACCCTGGAGCATAAGGTGATGCAGCTCATCGGGCTGGGCATAGTCCTGCTGACCCTCTCCATCGGCAGCGGCTGGCTGTTTCTCACCGATCCCTTCTCCCCTCTCTCCAGCATGAAAGCCGGCCTGAGCCTGGTGGCCTGGTGCCTGTACCTGACCCTGTTGTGGGGCCATCACTACCAGGGCTGGCGCGGCAAGATACTGATCCTCATCAGCCTGTTGGGCAGCGCCCTGCTGACCCTGGCCTATTTTGGCAGTCGTGTCATCATAGAGGTGCTGTTAGCCGGATGACCCCACGACAGCGTCATTTCCCCTGTTATTCGTCATGAAAGGATCCCTTACGTGGACTCGATATCGACCAATGCCCTGCTGATCAGCCTGGTGGTGTTGCTGGCTATTTCCGCCTTCTTCTCCGGTTCCGAGACCGGCATGATGTCCCTCAACCGTTACAAGCTGCGTCATCTGGTCAAGAGCAAGCACAAGGGCGCCATGCGGGTGGAGGCCCTACTCTCCCGGCCGGATCGCCTGATTGGCCTGATCCTCATCGGCAACAACCTGGTGAACATACTGGCCTCCTCCATCGCCACCGTGCTGGCGATTCGGCTATTCGGCGATCTGGGCATCGCCCTGGCCACCGCCGTCCTGACCATCGTCATTTTGGTGTTCTCCGAGGTGACCCCCAAGACACTGGCGGCCATGTATCCGGAGAGGGTGGCCTATCCCGCCTCTTTCATCCTCAAGGGCTTGATGTTTTTACTCTATCCCCTGGTCTGGGCGCTGAACGGCATGATCAACGCCCTGCTGGCCCTGATGGGCATCCAGGTTAAGAACAAGGACGATACCCTGAGCAGTGAGGAGCTGCGCACTGTGGTGAACGAGGCGGGCGCCCTGATCCCCCGGCGCAACCAGGAGATGTTGCTGGGCATACTGGATCTGAGCAAGGTGACAGTGGAAGAGATCATGGTGCCGCGCAACGAGATCTACGCCATCAACATCAATGGCGAGTGGAAGACCATACTGCGCCAGCTCACCAACACCCCCCATACCAAGGTGCTGCTCTATCGCGATAGCCTGGATGACGCCGTGGGATTCGTCCACGCCCGGGATGCCCTGCGCCTGCTGGCCAAGGATCAGTTCAACAAGGCGGCGCTGCTGCGTACCGTGCGCACCGTCTACTACATCCCCGAAGGCACGGCCCTGAGTGTTCAGCTGGTTAAATTCCAGCGCAATAAGGAGCGTATCGGCCTGGTGGTGGACGAGTATGGTGATATCCGCGGCCTCACCACCCTGGACGATATCCTGGAAGAGATAGTCGGCGACTTCACCACCAGCCTGGCCCCCAGCCCCAGCGAGGAGATACAGCCGCTGCCGGAAGGCGGCTATCTGGTGGAGGGCGGCATTCATCTGCGGGAATTGGCCAAGGAGCTGGGCTGGGAGCTGAACGTAGAAGGGGCGGTCACCCTCAATGGCCTGATCCTGGAGTATCTGCAAGAGCTGCCCAAGCCCGGCGACAAGATAGAGCTTGATGAGCGGCTCATCGAGATCTTGGCGGTAGAAAACAACATGGTGAAGCAGGCACGCATCAGCGACCTGCCACCCCAGGAGAACGATGCCTAGCGGTACTCCTTGGCCCGCCGCACCACGTTGGCGGGCATCCGCTTGGCCAGCTGAGCCAGCAGGCGTGAGGCCTCGGCATGCTGTTTGGCATCACCGATCACCGCATGATGCAACCAGCGGTACGCCTCTTCATAATCCAACGGGCTGCCCAGGCCATTTACCAGCATCCGCACCCAGGCGATTTGCGCCTTGACCAACCCTAAGCTGGCAGCCTCACGCATCAAGAGCGCCGCCTGGCGGGGATCTTTCTGCACAAAGGTGCCCTGGGCATAGTAGCGCCCCAACTGCTCCAGAGCGGCCGGCAGCCCCTGACGGGCGGCCTGCCACATGAAATCGACGCCCTGTTCGGCATTCTTGGGCACACAGACCCCCCAGGCCAGCATGTCACCCCAGAGAAACTGGTAGGCCGGCAACAGCATCACCTTGGCGCGGGCCTCGATATCCTGTACCAGCTGGCAATCATCCGCCTTGACCCGCTGCAGATGGGTGTTGTGATTGATCCAGTCGATCAGTTGCTCGGGATCATACAGCTGCACCGCCTGCAGGCTGCCATCGCTATCATCTTCCTGGGTCGGCTCGGCAGATGATGCCGGCGGTGCCGGGGGCGCTGGCAGGGTACCGTCCGACTCGCCAGGTTCCACGGGCTCGACGGGGGTGACCGCCGGCAGGGCACCACTGGCTGTCACGGCTTGTACCGCCGCCTGGTTCGGCAGATCCAGACCGGCAAAGATATCCTGGGTGGGCGCCAACTCATCGGCCTGTATGGCCCCACACGCCAACAGGCCACTCAGCCATAGGCTAATTCGCGTCATGGACTCCTCCTGTCATGCCAGTCTATCGGCGTCGCGGCGGCTATCTTGAGGCCTGGTGGCGGATAAAGAAAGGGGGCTCTCGCCCCCCAGCTCCTTGCTCCAGCCTCGGCCGCCATCAATGTTCGCGGGCGAACTGCTCCCCCAGGGTAATGTCATCACGCAACGAGGCCAGCATGCTGTCTAGCTCCTGGCGCTCCAGCGCACTCAAGGGACCTATGTCGAGCCACTCCTCGATACCATGACGCCCCAAGCGAACCCCCTGGGCGAAGAAACGGGCATAGTCGGTGTTGCCCTCCACATAGGCATACTCCACCACCCCAGGCTCGCCAGACAGGGCGCGGACCAGTGACTGGGTAAAGCGAAAGCCGGCCATGGCCATGGAGAGGGTGGCCGAGCCGCCCCCCGCCTTGGCATGCACCACCTCGGTGCCGGCGTTTTGCACGTGCGCCGTGATGACACTGGCCTCTTCATCGCCAAACTGGCAACCGGCCACCTGGGAGAGCAGGGGCAAGATGGTGGTGCCGCTGTGCCCACCGATCACAGGCACCCGCACCCGGGCCGGATCCAGCCCACGGGCCCGGGCGACGAAGGTCTCGGCGCGGATCACATCCAGGGTGGTGATGCCAAACAGCTTGCGTCTGTCATAGACACCGGCTTTGGCCAGCACCTCGGCGGCGATGGGTACAGTGGTGTTCACCGGGTTGGTGATGATGCCGATGCAGGCGTTCGGGCAGACCCGGGCGCAATAGCCGATGAGCTTGTGGATCACGGTGGCGTTGAAGTTGAACAGATCGGAGCGATCCATGCCGGGTTTGCGCGCCACGCCAGCGGGGATCATGACGATGTCCGCCCCGTCCAGGGCCGCAGAGGGATCATCACCGCAAAAACCGGCGATCCTCGGCTGGGTCGGGATATGGCTCAGATCCACTGCGATTCCCGGGGTGACCGGCGAGAGATCGTACAGCGAGATCTCGAAGTGAGCGGGTAACTGGGCTTTGAACAACAAGGAGAGTGACTGGCCTATACCACCGGCAGCACCGAGAACGGCAACTTTCATAGTGGGCTCCATATCTTTTCTAGCTTGCAGGGTCGTTGTCCTGAATCCACCTTAGATGAAAATACCGGCCTCAGACAGGGAGGGGGGCTGTTTTTGTGAGCAACAAGACAGCGTTTTCATTAACGAATTATTAACAGCGACAAGGTGCGGCCCCCAGCAGAATTGAGTGCCGCCTGAAAACTATCTGCCCAATTGGAAGGCCAGCACCCGCCGCTCCAGCAGGCGGAACAGCAGGGTCAGGGCGCCGTTAAACACCAGGTAGATGAGGCCGGCGGTACCGAACACCCCCAGGGTGTCGTAGGTCTGGCCCTGCAAGCGCTGTGCTATGCCCATCACATCCATGATGGTGATGGTGCTGGCCAAGGAGCTGCCCTTGAGCACCAGGATCACCTCATTGGAATACCCCGGCACGGCCCGGCGTAGGGCCTGACGCAGCTTCACCGACAAGGTCTGCCAGGCCGTCATGCCCAGGGCCTTGCAGGCTAGCACCTCGCCGCTGGGCACCGCATCCAGGGCCCCTTTGAACAGGCGGGTGGAGTAGGCGGCGGTGTTGAAGCCCAGGGCCAGCACGGCACAAAACCAGGGCTGCTTGAGCCATTCCCAGGCCCAGCTGTGCTTGAGCCAGTCAAACTGGGCCGGACCATAGTAGATGAGAAAGATCTGCACCAGCAGCGGGGTACCGGTAAACAGCAGCAGATACAGCTCCGTCAGCTGGCGCAGCAGCGGGATCTGCTGCTCCAGCAACCAGGTCAGCAGCAGGGCCAGCACGCCGCCCAGCAACAGGCTGACCAGCGTCAGCTCCAGGGTGGTGGCCAGCCCGGTTAACAATTCAGCCAGATAGGGCATGGCTCAACCTCCGTAGCGATGAGCATGCAGCCGTGCTCGTTTGAGCCACCAGCCGCTCACCAGGGTGATCAACAGATAGATGGCGGCCGCCAGGGCATACCAGGTGAAGGGGGCATAGCTGGAGGCCGAATTCATCTGTGCCTGACGCATCAGATCATTGACCCCGATGAGGGAGACCAGGGCGGTGTCTTTGAGCAGCACCAGCCACTGGTTGCCCAGGCCCGGGATGGCATGACGCCAGGCCTGGGGCAGCACGATGCGCAGGAAGGTATGGCGCGCCGGCAACCCCAGGGCACGGGCCGCCTGCCACTGCCCCAGGGGCACGGCATTGAGGGCGGCCCGCAGGGTCTGGGTACCGTAGGAGGCAAACAGCAGGGCCAGGGCCACCACACCACACCAAAAGGGACTGAACTCCACATAGTCGCCGGTCAGGTAGAACAGCAGCTGGCTGGAGCCGAAATAGACAAACAGCACCACCAGTATCTCCGGCAATCCCCGGATCAGGGTGGTCAGGCCCACCACGGGCCAGCGCAGCAGCCGATAACGGCTGAGCTCGGCGGCGCTCAGCAGCAGAGCCAGCAGCAGCCCCACCACCAGGGAGACCAGCGCCAGCCCCAGCGTCATCAGGGCCGCATCGAGTAACAGTCCCATCATGGCTTACTTGGCGAAGTAACGGTCGAAGATCTGCTGATAGGTGCCGTTGGCCTTGATGGCGGCCAGCCCCTTGTTCAGGCTGTCCAGCAGCGCCTGATTGCCCTTGTTCACCGCGATGGCAAAGCCGGCACCAAAGTACTTGGCATCGGTCACCGGCTTACCCAGCATCTGGTAGCCAGGGTGCTCCTTGAGCCACTCGGCCGCCACGGCGGTATCGGCAAACACGGCTTCCACCCGGCCGCTGGTCAGATCCAGCAAGGCGTTCTGATAGCTGGCATAGGGCACGGCCACCACGCCTTGCGCCTTGAGCTGCTCCTGCAGGTAGGTTTGGTGAGAGGTGCCGTTTTGCACACCGACATTCTTGCCGGCCAGCTCGTCGCGCTTGCTGAACTTACCTTCGGCCACCACGAATACGGCGGAGTTTTCGTAATAGATGTCAGAGAAGTCCACCTGCTTGGCCCGCTCCGGGGTCACATCCATGGCGGCGATGACGGCATCGAAGCGACGGAACTTCAGGCTGGGGATCAGGCTGTCGAACGCCTGATTGTGGAAGCTGCAGGTCAGCTTGGCTTCGGCACAGATGGCGCGGGCCAGATCCATGTCAAAGCCCTGGAACTCGTTGTTGCTGTCCATGTACTCGAACGGCGGGTAGGTCGCCTCGGTCGCAAACTTCACCTCCTGCGCCATGGCCTGGCCGGCCAGCAGGGTCAGGGCTGCAAGGGCAAGAATGGATTTTTTCATGTCACACCTTCCTGGTTATCAATGGTTGAGGTAATCGGCAAACCGCTGGGTCTGCGGCTGGGCAAAGTGGCTGGCCGGGCCCTGCTCCACTATCTGGCCCCGTTCCAGATAGATGAGCTGGCTGGCGATGCGGCGGGCAAACTCCACCTCGTGGGTCACCACCACCTGGGTGATGCCGGTGGCGGCCAGCTTGCAGATGATGTCCGCCACTTGCTTGGTGATCTCCGGATCCAGCGCCGCCGTGGGCTCGTCAAACAACAAGACGCTGGGATCCATCATCAGGGCGCGGGCAATCGCCACCCGCTGCTGCTGACCACCGGAGAGGCTGGCCGGCCAGGCGTGCGCCTTGTCCGCCAGCTTAAGCTGAGTCAACAGATAGAGGGCCTTGTCGCTGGCTTCGGTACGGTTCAGGCCCAGCACCTTGAGGGGGGCCTCCAGCAGGTTTTGCAGCACGCTCAGGTGCGGCCAGAGGTGATACTGCTGGAACACCATGCCCACCTGGGTACGCAGGGCGCGGGTGCGCCGCTCAAATTCACGGGACTGGGTATCACAGGGAAACTGGAACGACTGGCCCGCGATGGTCAGCTGCCCGCTATCCGGCATATCCAGCAGGTTCATCAGGCGCAGCAAGGAGCTCTTGCCGGCACCGCTGGGGCCCAACAGCACCAGGGTCTCGCCGGCGTCACAGCGAAAGCTGATCTCACTGAGGATGGTCTGCTTGAGCCAAGACTTGGAGACCCCTTGCAACTCTATGCTCATCTGCCCTTTTTCACTCCGCTGGCGTTATTTGCGCCGATTCTAGTGACGGTCTGAGTCAATGCAAGTTTTTTTGCATGGATATGCAGAAGATTCCGCTACTCCTTGCAAAAAATAGCATAGAGTTGCAAAATTAGATCCTGGAAAAACAACAGATTAATTGGTCATGAAGCCAGGCGAACGACAAGAACAGCTCATCAAAGCCTTCAAGGCACTGCTCCGTGAGGAGCGTTTCGGCTCCCAGGCCGAAATCGTCTCGGCCCTGCACGACATGGGCTACGAGAACATCAACCAGTCGAAGGTCTCCCGCATGCTCAGCCGGTTCGGCGCCGTGCGGACCCGCAATGCCAAGATGGAGATGGTCTACTGCCTGCCGGTGGAGCTGGGTGTGCCCACCATAGCCACACCGCTGAAGAATCTGGTACTGGATGTGGATCACAACGGTATCCTGCTGGTGATCCACACCAGCCCGGGTGCCGCCCAGCTGATCGCCCGCATGCTGGACTCCCTGGGCAAGGCCGAGGGCATTCTCGGCACCATCGCCGGGGATGACACCATCTTCATCACCCCCACCGCCGAAACCGACATCGACGAGTTGTACGACTCTGTGCTGGAGCTGTTCGAGCAGACCGGCTAGCCCGCTCGTGCCAGGCCCGTCGCTTAGGCGGCCGAGGCCTGGCGGGGAAACACCACTGGCTCATGGGGCCGCAGACGCACCTGCAGGCCAGTGGTGGCGGGCAAGAGTCGCTCGCTACGCCAGACCTCCAGCTGCAACCCCTGCCACGCCACCAGACAGCGCACATGGCTGCCAAGAAATTGCTGCTCCAGCAACTGGCCGGTTCCGGCCACCGGATCCGAGATCAGCTCCAACTGCTGGGGACGGACAAACAGCTCCAACGGACTGTCCGGCGCCCAGGCGGCCGGCCTGGGCAGCCGCAACGCCCCCCAGGGAGTCTCCAGATGCTGCGCATCCCGTAAGCGCACCGGCACCGCATTGCCACTGCCCATGAAATCGGCCACATAACGGCTGTCCGGTCTGTGGTAGAGGCTCTCGCTGCTACCTATCTGGGCTATCTGCCCGGCATGAAAGACCGCCAGCCGATCGGCGAAGGCAAACGCCTCATCCTTGCTATGGGTGACAAAGATGGCGCTCATGCCCTGCTGCTTGAGCAGCTGGCGGATCTCCAACAGCAGCCGCCCCCGCACCTGGGCATCGATGTTGGAGAAGGGCTCATCCAGCAGCAGCAGACGGGGACGGCACACCAACGCCCGGGCAATGGCCACCCGCTGCTGCTGTCCGCCGGAGAGCTGATGGGGGTAGCGCCGACCCAGCCCATCGAGCCCCATCAGGGCCAGGGCCGCCTCAACCCGGGCCTCCACCTCAAGCCGCGGTAGGCGACGCAGGCCAAATGCCAGGTTGGCCGCCACCGTCAGGTGGGGAAACAGCGCATAATCCTGGAAGATAAAGCCCAGATTGCGCCGCTCGGGCGGCAGTGAGCCGGCCGGCCCGACCACAGGCTCGCCCCCCAGGGTTATGCGGCCTTGGCTCACCGGCACCAGTCCGGCGATGGCCTTGAGCAAGGTGGTCTTGCCACAGCCACTGGCCCCCAGCAGGCAGAGGATCTCCTGATTGGCCAGCGTCAGATCCAAGTCTTGCAGCACCGGCTGGCCATGGTAGCGACAGCTCAGGCCCGAGATTTGCAGCGCAGGATTCATGCCTTGTGCTCCAGGTAACGATTGATACACAGCAGGGGCACCAGGCCCACCAGCACGATCAAGATGGCTGGCAGGGCACCCAGCTCCAGCTGCTCATCTTTCACATACTGATAGACCTGGGTCGCCAGGGTCTCCACATTGAAGGGCCGCAGCAGCAGGGCCGCCGGCAACTCCTTCATGGCCTCGATGAAGATGAGCAGGCCGGCCGCCACCAGGCCCTTGCGGATAAGCGGCAGATGGATGCGCCGCAACAGGCCAGCCGGGCCCTCACCCAGGGTGCGCGTCACCATATCCAGACTGGGCGGCACCTTGGCCAGACTGCTCTCTATCGCGCCCAGGGCCACGGCCACGAAGCGCACCACATAGGCAAACACCAGCGCCAGCAGGCTGCCGGTGAGCAGCAGGCCTGGTGGCGCCAGGCCCAACCAGCGCCAGAGATCGTTGAGCCAGAAATCCAGCCCCGTGAGGGGGCCCAACACACCGATGGCCAGCACAGTGCCGGGCACGGCATAGCCAAAGCCCGCCAGACGCAGGGGCAGCCCCTGCCCCGCCGCCGGCCACAGGCGCTGCACGAAGACCAGCAGCAGCGCAACCAGCAGGGTCACACCGGCCGCCGACAGCGCCACCTGCAGGCTGGTCAGGCTGCTGGCCAGCAACAGCTGCCAGTCACTCTGAGCGCCATGCTGCCAGGCATACTCCAACAGGCTCAGCAGCGGCAGGCCAAAGCCGGCGGCCACCAGGGCCCAGCAGTAAAGCAGCGCCAGAGCCCGCCCCAGCCCCGACAAGGGGGCGCGGCAGGCGGGATCCTGCCCCATGCTTTTTTGATAATGGTGTTGCCGGCGGCGGCTGAGTCGCTCCAGCGCCAAACACAACAGCACCGCCATCAACAAACACAGCGATAACTGAGCGGCGCCGTTGAGGCTGCCATAGCCCAACCAGGTGTCATTGATGGCGGTGGTGAGGGTGTGGACGGCAAAGTAGGAGACGGTGCCGAAGTCGGCCAGGGTCTCCATGGCCACCAGGGAGATGGCCACCATGATGGCCGGTCGTGCCAAGGGCAGGCTGACCCGCCAGAAGCTCTGCCAGGCCGAACAGCCCAGCAGCCGGCTGGCCAGCCGCAGGTTGTCAGACTGTTCGAGGAAGGCCGCACGGGACAGCAGATACACATAGGGATAGAGCACCAGGGCCAGCATCAAGCTGGCTCCGCCCAGGGAACGGATGGCCGGGAACCAGTAATCCTGGGGCTGCTGCCAGCCAAACAGCTGCCGCAGCCCCGCTTGCAGCGGTCCCGGATAGTCCAGCAGGCTGGTGTAAACGTAGGCCACCAGGTAGGAGGGCATAGCCAGGGGCAGGATCAGCAACCACTCCAGCAGCCTGCGCCCCGGCAGCTCACAACGGGCCATCAGCCAGCCCGCCGGCAGGCCCAGCAGCAGGCTCAGCAACACCACCCAGGTCACCAGCAGCAGGCTGTTGACCACATAGTCGGCCAGCACTGTGCGCCCGAGATGAACAAACAGGGCCCAGTCCGGCTGCAAGGCGGCCTGTAACAAGGAGAGCAGGGGCAGCACCAGCAAGAGTGCCACCCCCCAGCTGCCCAGACGCCAACCGATACTCATACTGGCATACCGTCAGACTTACAGATCGAAGCGCACCTCATCCAGCAACCGCAGGGCCGCCGCACGCTGCTTGGCAATCTCGGCGACAGGCAGGCTGTCGGGCTTGAATGCGCCCCAACTGGCCACCAAGGGAGATAAGGCCACCCCCGGCTTCACCGGATACTCCATGTTCAACTCGGCGTAGCGCTGCTGGGCTTCATCCCCGGAGAGGAATTCCATCAGTTGACGGGCCGCCGCCGGGTGCTTGGCATGCTTGGTCATCACCATGCCGCTGACGTTGACATGCGCCCCTCTGTCGCCCTGATTGGGGAAGTTGATGTAGACGGCGTCGGCCCAGGGTTTTTGCTCGGGGCTGTTGAGCATCAGGCCATAGTAGTAACTGTTGCCCAGGGAGAGATCGCAGATCCCCTCCTTGATGGCCTTCACCTGATCCCGGTCATTGCCTTGCGGCTTGCGCGCCAGATTGGCCTTGACGCCTTCCAGCCACTGGCGGGTCTGCGCCTCGCCGTGATGCGCCAGCATGGAGGCCACCAGGGCCACGTTGTACTGATGCTTGCCACTGCGGGTGCAGATCTTGCCCTTGAAGCGGCTGTCGGCCAGATCTTCGTAGCGCAGATTGGCCAAAGCGCCCAGCCGATCCCGCGAGCTGTAGATGTTGCGCACCCGAGTGGTCAGGGCAAACCAGCTGTCATCCGGCGCCCGATACTGGGCCGGTATGTTCTGGCGGATGATCTCACTGGCCACCGGCTGAGTCAGATCCCGCTCCACCAGCTCCATCAGGCGGCTGATGTCTACCGTCAGCACCAGATCGGCCGGTGTCAGTTCTCCTTCCCGCGCCAGACGCTCGGCCAGCCCGTCTTCCAGGTAGACACTGTTGACCTTGATACCGGTCTGCTGGCTGAACGCTGCTAAGATAGGATCGATGAGATACGCTTGGCGCTGAGAGTATACATTTACCACCTCAGCCGCCTGAGTCGTCATTGCCAACAGACCCAGTGCAGCCACCATCCCTTGCCACCATGACTTCATCGTTTGCTCCCTCAGATAAGATAGATTACCAATACATGGTAATCATTATCATTGTTGGGAGCAACCGGATAACCCGTCAGGAATAACCCAACCCTGCGCGCCCGCTGTGTCACCACAGCCGAGCGCCGGGCTGGGTTAGACGGCGAAACCTTGCAAAAAAGCCTCAGAGGGCGCGAAGAAGGCCGCACCGGTTTCGGCTCGGGTGAAGCGCAGCAGGTGATCGAAATGCCCCTGGCCGTCACCCTCGTACATGCTGTACAGCATGTCGGTGAAGTGCGCCGGGGTGGCACAACAGGCGATGAAGTAGAGCCCCTGGCGCTCCAGGCTGGCCCAGGGCATGGACTGCCGCAATATCTCCTTGGTCTTGCCCCGGGCATCCTTGAGGTTGGTGCGTTTGACATGGGCCGTCAGCGGCTTGGCGGCGGAGGCATACTCTATGTTGTCGTGCTTGGTGCGGCCTATGGTGTCCTCCTGCTCCTTGAGGGAGAGCCGCTCCCAGAGGGCCAGGTTATGCACGAAGCGCTGTACATGCAGATAGCTGCCGCCGGCGAAGGGGCCCTCGGCCACCAGCGCCACCTCGGCCCTATGCTCGCCCTGCGGGTTTTCGGTGCCGTCGACAAAGCCGGTGAGATCGCGACAATCCAGATTGCGATAACCCATCACCTCTTCGGCCAGCATGACGTGGCCGCCCAGCTTGGCCATCAGCCGCTGCGCCGCCAGATGCAGCACATCCAGCCGATTGCCTCTGAGCTGGACAAACAGATCGAAGGGGGTCGCCACCGCCTGACGCTCGCCCACCCCCGGGGTGGGAAAAGGTGCCAGCTCGGCCGGCCGAGTGCCGGGATAGAGCCGCTCCCAGGCCCCCTCGCCGATGGCCACCAGGCCGGTGAAATCCGCCTCGGCAAATTCCGCCGCCACCTGGTGGCACAGGGCCGGGAAGCCCGCCAACTGATGGCGCACCTCATCCTCGTGGCCCGCGGCCACGTTGAACATCAGATAGTAGCCATGCAGGTTGGGTTCGGCACAAATACCGGCTTGCGGTGTCATACAAGTTCTCCTTTGAATGCGTTGGCCTAGGTTATTCCATGGGCTGGCCAGCCATGCAAGCCCAAAGCGGGCTGGCCTTGACCCCAGATAAAAAATCCCGGCCAAGGCCGGGATAACAGGATGCAAAGCGTACAGCCGGGGTAATTAGAGTGCCTCGTCGTCCACCTCACCGGTGCGAATACGGATGACGTGGGCCAGGTCGAACACGAAAATTTTGCCGTCACCGATCTTGCCGGTGTAGGCCGCCTTGCTGATGGCCTCGATGACCGGCTCCACATTGTCATCCTGAGTGGCAATCTCCAGCTTCACCTTGGGCAGAAAGTCCACCTGGTACTCGGCACCGCGGTAGAGTTCGGTGTGCCCCTTTTGCCGGCCAAAGCCCTTGACCTCGGAGACGGTCATGCCGTCGATGCCCAGGGCCGACACGGCCTCACGGACGTCGTCCAGCTTGAAGGGTTTGATGATAGCGCTGATCAGTTTCATGGGCGTGCCTCTTGAAGTCTTGAAGAAGGAGTGGGGTTTCCGCTGGCTGATTCAATGTCTGTGCCAGCTATGCAATCGCCGGCAAATGGCGTCATTTGCCCCCGCTAGCGCCCTGGCTCAGGCCGGACCGCACCAATAACAGGCGAATCGGATCAGATGGTGCACCAAAGTGGCACCTACCCCTCCAGGACAAAGTGTCGCCAGGCACGCAGCAGCTGGGCAAAGTCCACCAAGCCACAGCCGCCCAGGGACTCCTCGTCGTAATAACGCAGATCCGGCTCCAGTGCCTCGTCGAACTCAAAGCGCAGGGCATTATCCACCAGCTCCACCTCCTCGCTCTCCAGGTGCAGGCTGAAGGCTTGGCCGTAATGGCTCACCTGCTCCTTCTCGCCCGACTCCAGCGCGGCTATGTCCGCCAGCAGCGCCTCCAGTCGTGCCAGATCGCCGCCGAGTTCCTCGCTTAACCAGCGACCAAACACCTCCTGCCCCATAGCCACCTTGGCCTTGAGTCGTCCCTGGGCATCCCGGATAAATTCATATTCCATGACCCACCTCCTGATGAAGCTCGAGTCTACTCCGAGGCGGGCCGCCCCCCAACAAAAAAGCCCCGCCAAGAGGCGGGGCCTGGTTCAGCCGCTAGGCTGGGTCTTAGATGGAGGACTTGGCGGTGACGAACTCGGGATAAGCGTCCACACCGCAGTCGTGCACGTCCATGCCGGTGATCTCTTCTTCCTCGCTGACACGGATGCCCATGGTGACCTTGAGCAGTCCCCACACCAGCAAGGAGGCGGCAAACACCCAGCCGAAGATCACGGCCGCACCCAGCAGTTGGCTGCCGAAGCTGGCGTCGCCATTGCTGAACGGCACCACCATCACCCCGAAGAAACCGCAGACACCGTGAACCGAGATGGCCCCCACAGGATCATCGATGCGCACCTTGTCGATGGCGACGATGGCATAGACCACCAGCACACCCGCCAGGGCACCGATCAGCACCGCCAGCATGGGGCTCGGGTGCAGGGGGTCGGCGGTGATGGCCACCAGACCAGCCAGGGCACCGTTCAGCACCATGGTCAGATCCGCCTTACCCCAGGTCAACTTGGTGACGATGAGGGCCGCCAGACAGCCGGCACAGGCAGCCGCGTTGGTGTTGAGGAACACCTGGCCCACAGCGGTGGCGTTTTCCACATCGGAGACCATCAGCTGGGAGCCGCCATTGAAGCCGAACCAGCCCATCCACAGGATGAAGGTGCCCAGGGTCGCCAGCGGCATGTTGGAGCCGGGGATCGGGTAGATCTCACCGTTCTTGCCGTATTTGCCACGACGGGCACCCAGCAGCAGCACACCGGCCAGGGCAGCGGCCGCACCGGCCATGTGGACGATACCGGAGCCGGCGAAGTCAGAGAAGCCAGCGGCGCTCAGGAAACCCCCGCCCCAGGTCCAGTAGCCTTCCACCGGATAGATGACACCCGTCATCACCACGGAGAACAGCAGGAAGGCCCACAGCTTCATCCGTTCGGCCACGGCACCGGACACGATGGACATGGCAGTGGCCACAAACACCACCTGGAAGAAGAAATCCGACTCCAGGGAGTGGTCGGCATCGGCGGCCTGGGTGCCGATCAGGGTGCCCAAGGTGGGCAACCAGCCCCCTTCGGCGTTGTCCACGTACATGATGTTGTAGCCGATGAACAGGTACAGGGTACAGGCGACGGCATACAGCAGTATGTTCTTGGTCAGGATCTCGGTGGTGTTCTTGGCTCGCACCAAACCGGCTTCCAGCATGGCAAACCCGGCGGCCATCCACATCACCAGGGCCCCCGTGATGAGGAAGTAGAAGGTATCGAGGGCGAAACGCAGCTCGCCGATAGAGTTGGTTAATTCTTCCATCTTGCTATCTCCCTGATTAACTTACAGCGCTTCTGCATCCAGCTCACCGGTACGGATCCGCACGGCATGGGACAGGTCATAGACGAAGATCTTGCCGTCACCTATCTTGCCGGTGTAGGCAGCCTTGCAGATGGCCTCGATGACGTTCTCGACGTTCTCGGCGGCGGTGGCGATTTCCAGCTTCACCTTAGGCAGAAAATCCACCTGGTATTCGGCACCCCGATACAGTTCGGTGTGACCCTTCTGGCGGCCAAAACCCTTCACCTCTGAGACGGTCAATCCTTCGACCCCCAGGCTGGAGATGGCTTGACGCACATCGTCCAACTTGAACGGTTTGATAATGGCGGTGATCAATTTCATCCTGAACTCTCCTGCTAGACGGTCATAACGTTCTCCAACCAATGTCAATCAAGAGTCATGCCAATCCGGCAGAGCCTTGCCGGTGAGGCCCTCACCTCCGGTTGAAGCAACCGCCGCCCCTCACGCCCCCCCCCAAGGCAGGGAAATGGCCCCAAAAATAAGCACCAATTTGGTGCTCTCCGCGCGATTTGCGTTCGGCTCGGTGCAAATGGCGACAAGAACAGCCTAATGGCCAGCATAGAGCAAAAAAAAGCCTCAAAATGAGGCTTTTCATCGGCGTGACGCCCTCCAACGGCTGGCTTAGGCCGGCTGGCTGAAGATCACCTGATCGGCCTTTTGCACATAGCTGGCGATCTCGTTGAAGTTGAGGTAGCGATAGGTATCTGCCGCCGTGGCATCCAGCTTGGCCGCATACTGCAGGTACTCGGGCACGCTGGGGATCTTGCCCAGGATGGCCGCCACCGCCGCCAGCTCCGCCGAGGCCAGGTAGACGTTGGCGCCCTTGCCCAAGCGGTTGGGGAAGTTGCGGGTGGAGGTAGAGACCACACTGGCACCGTCGGCCACCCGGGCCTGGTTGCCCATGCACAGGGAGCAGCCGGGGATCTCGATGCGGGCCCCTACCCGGCCGAAGATGCCGTAGTAACCCTCTTCGGTCAGCTGATCCCGATCCATCTTGGTGGGCGGAGCGATCCACAACCGGGTCGCCAGCTGGCCATTAAACTGAGTCAGCAGCTTACCCGCCGCGCGGAAGTGGCCGATGTTGGTCATGCAGGAACCGATGAATACCTCGTCGATGGCGTCACCCGCCACGCTGGACAGCAGACGGGCATCATCCGGATCATTCGGCGCACAGAGGATCGGCTCCTTGATACTGTCCAGATCGATCTCGATGATAGCGGCGTATTCGGCGTCGGCATCGGCTTCCATCAGCGCCGGCTTGGCCAGCCAGGCCTCCATGCCGCGGATCCGGCGCTCTATGGTGCGCACATCCCCGTAGCCCTCGGCCAGCATCCACTTCAACATGACGATGTTGGAGTTGAGATACTCAATGATGGGTTCTTTATCCAGCTTGATGGTGCAACCGGCGGCGGAACGTTCGGCGCTGGCATCAGCCAGCTCAAACGCCTGCTCCACCTTCAGCTGCGGCAAGCCTTCAATCTCCAGGATGCGGCCGGAGAAGATGTTCTTCTTGCCCGCCTTCTCCACGGTCAGCAGGCCCATCTGAATGGCCTGATAGGGAATGGCGTGCACCAGATCCCGCAGGGTGATCCCCGGTTGCAGCTGGCCCTTGAAACGCACCAGCACGGATTCGGGCATGTCCAGCGGCATGACGCCGGTAGCGGCGGCAAAGGCCACCAGACCGGAACCGGCCGGGAAGGAGATGCCGATGGGGAAGCGGGTGTGGGAGTCACCGCCGGTGCCGACCGTATCCGGCAGCAGCATGCGGTTAAGCCAGCTGTGGATCACGCCGTCGCCCGGGCGCAGGGAGACACCGCCGCGGTTCATGATGAAGTCCGGCAGGGTATGGTGGGTGGTCACATCCACCGGCTTGGGATAGGCGGCGGTGTGGCAGAAGGACTGCATCACCAGATCCGCAGAGAAGCCCAGACAGGCCAGATCCTTGAGCTCATCCCGGGTCATGGGCCCCGTGGTGTCCTGGGAACCGACGGTGGTCATCTTGGGCTCGCAATAGGTGCCGGGCCGCACGCCGGCGACGCCGCAGGCCTTGCCCACCAGCTTCTGGGCCAGGGTGAAGCCCTTGCCGCTGTCAGCCACCGGCTTGGGCCGTACAAACACCTCGGAATGCCCCAGCCCCAGGGCCTCCCGCGCCTTGTCGGTCAGGCCGCGGCCGACAATCAGCGGGATACGGCCACCGGCCCGCACCTCGTCCAGCAGCACCTCAGTCTTCAGCGAAAAGGTGGACAGCACCTCGTCGCTGCCATGCCGGGTGACCTTGCCTTCATAGGGGTAGAGGTCGATGACATCGCCCATGTGGAGAGCGGAGACATCCAGCTCGATGGGCAGGGCACCGGCATCTTCCATGGTATTGAAGAAGATGGGGGCAATCTTACCGCCCAAGCAGACACCACCGGCCCGCTTGTTGGGCACGTGGGGGATATCATCGCCCATGAACCAAAGCACCGAGTTGGTGGCGGACTTGCGGGAGGAACCGGTGCCCACCACGTCACCCACGTACACCAGGGGGAAGCCCTTGGCCTTCAAGGCTTCGATGGTCTTGATGGGCCCGACCGCCCCCTCTTCGTCCGGCACTATGCCAGGACGGGCATTTTTGAGCATGGCCTTGGCGTGCAGGGGGATGTCCGGGCGGGACCAGGCATCCTGGGCCGGCGACAGATCGTCGGTATTGGTTTCGCCAGGCACCTTGAAGACGGTGAGGGTCAGCTTGTCCGCCAGCTTGGGACGGGAGAGGAACCACTCGGCCTCGGCCCAGGAGGTCATCACCTGGCGGGCATAGGCGTTGCCGGCCAGCATCTTGGCCTCCACGTCGTGGAAGGCATCAAACAGCAGCAGGGTATGGGACAGGGCCTTGGCCGCCAGCGGCGCCAGGGCAGCGTCATCCAGCAGATCGATGAGGGGCGCTATGTTGTAGCCACCCTGCATGGTGCCGAGCAGCTCGGTGGCCCGCTCAGCACTCAGGACAGGAGACTGGGTCTCACCCTTGGCCACTGCCGCCAGAAAGCCCGCCTTGACGTAGGCCGCCTCATCCACGCCAGGAGGAACCCGCTCGCTAAGCAGCTCCAACAGCACGGCCTCTTCGCCGGCAGGCGGCGCCTTGAGCAAGGCCACCAGACCCGCCATCTGCTCGGCGTTCAGGGGCAAGGGGACCACACCTTCGGCAGCCCGTTCGGCCACATGTTTACGGTAGTTCTCTAGCACGTTCGATTCCTCATCTTCTTGTTCTTGGGTCACGCAAGACCGTCATCCATGACTGGAGCCTAGGCCCGTCAGGCTGGATTCACTATATCGGTTTTACCCCGCAATTTAAAACTGGCACCTCAGTCGTGGCTCAAGGCATTGCCGATAAACAGATAGACGCTATCCTCCCCGCCCTCGGCCCGACCGTAGGCCAGATAGACGGGTCCCAGAAAGGTATCCGCCGCCACGAACAGGCTGGAACCTAACTGGCCACTGCCCCAACTGACCTGGTGCCGATCCCGCCAGATGCCGCCCCGCTCCAGGGATCCCCCCAGGTAGATGGGCAACTTGAAGGCCCCCAGATCGTTATCCAGCAAGCGATAGTGATAGATGAGCCCGCCAAACAGCTTGTAACGACCGTTAAGCTCATAACGCTGCAGACCGGAGAGGTTGAACAAGCCTCCCAGATCTTGCATGAAATAGGGATTGAGGCTGTCTACCGTGGTGCCGCCCCAAGAGAAGCGACCGATCAGGGTGTGGCGCTCCCAGGCCCAGGGGTGAGTGAGGTCCAGTTTGGAGCTCAGTCCCCAGTCACCATCGCCGATGAAGGCGTCGTCGCCATCCGGCCGGTAGTAGGCTACCTCCCCCTGCCACTGCCAGCCCTGCCGCGGGAAGTAGGCATTGTCCAGGGTATCGTGTTCCCAGCGGCCATAGTAACCCCAACTGGTGACCCGTCCTGTATCATCCGTGCCTTCAAACGACAGGTGGGAGCGGGTCGCCCTACCGCCCAGCGCCACCTGGGCCCAGGGAGCCGGGTTCCAGCCCAGCTCCAGTTGTCCCTGCCAGCTGGTGTCCTCCAGGTTCATATAGGTCAACCCCAGCGTCTGATAATCCGGCAGGTTGTTCAGGTAATAAGCACGGGTCTCATTTTGATAGCCCCCCACCAGGCGGGTGAAGAAGCGCTGACGCTTATCCAACGGCAGATAGAGCTCGGTCTGCACCCGTTTGTCGTTGCCACCCAGCAGCTCGTTGCGCCACTCGGCCCCCCAGTCGGTCAGGTTGGTCAGGGTATAGGCAAGCCCCAGGCTGTACTGGGAACGGGAGCTGTAGTCCTCCTCCACGCCCAGGGCAAAATCAATGTAGCCGGGCCCCCAGCGTTTCTCCTGGGCCTCTACCACCAGCACATTCTCATCCTGCTGCTGCTCCAGCCGATAGGTCACCCGCTCGAAGGTACCCAGGGCATTGATGCGCTTGACCCCGGCCTCCAGGGCAGCGTTGCTCTGCAGCTGGCCCGGCGTCACCTGCAGTAACTCGGTCAGCACCTCATCGCTGAGCCGGGAGTGGTTGATGAGCCGGATCCGATCCACATAGACACCGGGCTGGCGGCTGTACTGGGCGCGGCGGCTGAGCTTCTCCTGCTGGTAGGCTCGCCAGTCGGCCTCAGACAGGCGCAGGGCATTGAGCTGACGCAGTTGAGACAAGGCGGCAATCTCCCCCAGGGGCACTATGTCCGCCATCTTGTCGAACTCCGCCACATTGAAAGCCGCCACCTTGGGGCGGATCAGCAGATCCTGGGGGCGCAGCAAGGCAATCTGCCGCTGAGTACCCAGGCCGGTGAGGTGGGTGACCAGCTGACTGACCATGTCCAGGGCACTGGTGAGTTGCTCGCGCTGGCGCAGTGGATCCGAGATGTCCACCGCTATGACGTGATCAGCCCCCATGGCCAAGGCCAGGTCCACCGGCATGTTGTTGACGATACCACCGTCCCCCAGCAGGCGGCCGTCGATCTCCACCGGTTTGAGGGCCGCCGGAATGGACATGGACGCCTGCATGGCCAGGGCCAGATTGCCGTGATCCAGCACCACCGGCTGAATGGTTTCCAGATCCGTCGCCATGGCGCGATAGGGAATGGGCAGCTCATCAAAGCTGTTGAGCGATGGCAGGTTGCCGGTGGCTTCTCGCAGCAGCGCCGCCATGCCCTGCCCCTGAAACAGCCCCTCCGGCAGCTTCACCTGACCATCGCTCACCCCCAGATCGGTCTGCAGCTGGAAGGTGTCCTGTTGCTGTTTGCGCCGCAGCGGCAGCATCTCCCGGCTGACGCCGTCGTCGTAGCCCTGATTCCAGTTCAAACTCAGAGTCAGGCGCTCCACCTCCTGGGCCGACAACCCCAGGGCATACATGCCCGCCACATAGGAGCCCATGCTGGTGCCTATGACGATGTCGACCGGAATACGCTCCTTCTCCAGCACCTTGAGTACGCCGATGTGGGCCGCCCCCTTGGCCCCGCCGCCACTGAGCACCAGCGCCACTTTGGGTCTATGGGACTGAGGTGCAGACTGCCCCAGGGAGGGATACAAAAAAAACGGCAGGAGAAACCATAGGATTCTGGGTGAGCAAAAGCGACTTGGTGTCATGAGATCCCCAGAGGTGGTACTCGGGTGATTGCGGCTGTTCGTAAGAAGACCATGCTAACCAGATTAATCAACAAACAGAAGATCCTTGCCCCCTGAGTGAGCCAGCAAGATACCCTGCGGCGGCCGCCGCAGACAGCATACTGGTCCTAGGGATCTTAACAGTTGCCCTTCTTGGCCTGGCCTGGCGGGCAGAAGCTGCCGGGATGACCACCACTGCCACCGTCGCTGACCGAGATGCGGGTGTCGCCCACCTTCACATCGGCGCGATGGATCCGCACCGGATCGTTCGAGGCACAGGCCACCAGGCCCAGCCAACACAGGCACAAACAGAGGCCTCGTCTCATTGCTGTACTCCCCAAAAACATAAGGTCACCCTGACGGTGACCTTGCAAGTATATATCACAAACCCGGCCCCAGGCTGAACCTGGCGCCAGGTGACCCTCAGCGCTTCTTCGCCTTGGCGTTGGGCAGATCCGTGATGGAGCCTTCGAACACCTCGGCCGCCAGACCCACGGACTCGTGCAGGGTCGGGTGCGCGTGTATGGTCAGAGCGATGTCTTCGGCATCGGCGCCCATCTCGATGGCCAGGCCGATTTCACCCAGCAACTCGCCACCGTTGGTGCCGACGATGGCACCGCCGATGACCCGGCCGCTCTCCTTCTCGAAGATCAGCTTGGTCATACCGTCGGCACAGTCAGAGGCAATGGCGCGGCCGGAGGCGGCCCAGGGGAACACTGCGGTCTCGAAGACGATGCCCTTCTGCTTGGCTTCCTTCTCGGTCAGACCCACCCAGGCGATTTCCGGCTCGGTATAGGCGATGGACGGGATCACCTTGGGATCGAAGTAGTGCTTCTTGCCGGCGATGACTTCCGCCGCCACGTGGCCTTCATGCACCCCCTTGTGGGCCAGCATGGGCTGACCGACGATATCGCCGATGGCGAAGATGTGGGGCACGTTGGTGCGCATCTGCTTGTCCACCTCGATGAAGCCGCGCTCGCTCACCGCCACACCGGCGGCTTCGGCCGCCAGCAGCTTGCCGTTGGGCACCCGGCCCACCGCCACCAGCACGGCGTCGTAGCGCACCGGCTCAGCCGGCGCATGCTTGCCTTCAAAGGAGACGTACAGACCGTCGTCCCGGGCTTCCACCGCGGTGACCTTGGTTTCCAGCATCAGGTTGAACTGCTTCTCCACCCGCTTGGTGTAAACCTTGACCACGTCCTTGTCGGCAGCCGGCACCAGCTGGTCGGCAAATTCCACCACGTCGATCTCGGCGCCCAGGGCAGAATAGACGGTGCCCATCTCCAAACCTATGATGCCGCCGCCCAGCACCAGCAGCTTGCCGGGCACTGTCTTCAGCTCAAGGGCATCGGTAGAGTCCCAAACCCGCGGGTCGTCATGGGGGATGAAGGGCAGCTTCACCGGACGGGAACCGGCGGCGATGATGGCGTTGTCGAAGGTCAGCTGGGTCTTGCTGCCATCCACACCGGTCACCTCTATGCTGTGGCTGCCGGTGAAGGCGGCGACGCCTTCCACCACCTGGACCTTGCGCTGCTTGGCCATGCCGGCCAGACCGCCGGTCAGCTTGCCCACCACCTTTTCCTTCCACAGCCGGATCTTGTCGATGTCGGTCTTGGGTTCACCAAACACGATACCGTGCTCGGCCAGGGCCTTGGCCTCTGCGATGACCTTGGCGACGTGCAGCAGGGCCTTGGACGGGATACAACCCACGTTCAGGCAGACCCCCCCCAAGGTGGAGTAACGCTCGATCAATACGGTATCGAGGCCCAGGTCGGCAGCCCGGAAGGCTGCGGAGTAACCGGCCGGACCGGCCCCAATCACCACCACCTGAGTCTTAATTTGATTGCTCATCATGACCTCTTGAACCTGTTGTTGCTGGCCTAGGCGTCCAGTATCCATGCCGGTCAGCATACAATTCGTTAACACTGTTGGTAAGGGACTCGGGCAGGCTTATGCCTGCCCGGTCACAATTACAGTACCAAGCGACGGATGTCGGACAGCACGCCACTTAAGGTGGTGATGAAGCGTGCCCCGTCGGCGCCATCGATGACGCGGTGGTCATAAGACAGGGCCAGCGGCAACATGAGGCGCGGTTCGAACTCCTTGCCATTCCACTTGGGCTTCATCTCGGACTTGGAGACGCCCAGGATGGCCACTTCCGGTGCGTTGACGATGGGGGTGAAGCTGGTGCCACCGATACCGCCCAGGCTGGAGATGGTGAAGCAGCCGCCCTGCATGTCGGCACCGGTCAGCTTGCCGGCACGGGCCTTCTTGGAGATCTCGGCCAGATCCCGGGACAGCTCGTAGATGCCCTTCTTGTTCACATCGCGCACCACAGGCACCACCAGACCGTTGGGGGTATCCACCGCCACACCGATGTGGATGTACTGCTTCATGATGAGCTTGCTGCCGTCTTCGGACAGGGAGCTGCAGAAGCGCGGATGGGCTTCCAGCGCCTTGGCGGCGGCCTTCAGGATGAACACCAGCGGGGTGATCTTCACATCCAGCTTCTGCTTCTCGGCCAGCAGGTTCTGCTCCTTGCGGAAGGCTTCCAGCTCTGTGGTATCGGCCTCGTCGAACTGGGTCACATGGGGGATCATCACCCAGTTGCGGTGCAGGTTGGGGCCGGAGATCTTCTGGATGCGGGTGAGTTCCACCTCTTCCACCGGACCGAACTTGGCATAGTCCACCTTGGGCCAGGGCAGCACACCCAGCCCGGCACCACCGGCGGCGCCCGCCGGAGCGGACTCGGCACGCTGGATGGCAGCCTTGACGTAAGCCTGTACGTCTTCCTTCTGGATCCGCCCCTTACGACCGGAACCCTTGACCTTGGCCAGGTTGACGCCAAATTCCCGCGCCAGGCGACGCACCGCCGGCGAGGCATGCACGTAGGCATCGTTGGCGACGAACTCGCCCCTTGTCCTCTGCCTTGGCCGCCGCAGGCGCCGGCGCAGCAGCAGCCGCCGGTGCG